>JAUVXK010000029.1 GCA_030603635.1 Burkholderiales bacterium
ACGCACTGCGCGCGGTGCAGTGTTGCGTGGCTGCATCGGAATGGCGGCGCGTTCGTTACTGGCAGGCTTCGCAGCCCGGATCGTCAATCGCGCAGAACTTGATGTCGGTGGCCGGTGTGTCGAGCACGGGCGCGCTGGCCATGGCCGCTGCGGGAGCGGCCTGCAGTCCGCCGCCAGCGGTCGGCACCGCGTTCAACTGGCCAATGCGGCCGGTGGATTTTTCGGCGTGCGTGGCGCTGGTGGTGCGCAGGTAGTAGGTGGTTTTCAGGCCACGCAGCCAGGCGAGCTTGTAGGTCTCGTCGAGCTTCTTGCCCGACGCGCCGGCCATGTAGATGTTCAGGCTCTGTGCCTGGTCGATCCACTTCTGGCGGCGGGCGGCGGCTTCCACCAGCCACACCGGTTCCACTTCAAACGCGGTGCGGTACAACTCCTTCACCTCCTGCGGCACGCGGTCGATGGGCCACAGCGAACCGTCGAAGTGCTTGAGGTCCATGATCATGACCTCGTCCCACAGGCCCAGGCGCTTCAGGTCTTTCACCAGGTAGCTGTTGATGACCGTGAACTCGCCCGACAGGTTGGACTTGACCGACAGGTTGCCGAAACATGGCTCGATGGACGCGTCCACACCGATGATGTTGGAGATGGTGGCCGTGGGTGCAATGGCGATGCAGTTGGAGTTGCGCATGCCGTCGCGGGCAATCTTGGTGCGCAGGGCGTCCCAGTCGAGCGAACGGGAACGGTCCACTTCCACGTAGCCACCACGCTGCTGTTGCAACAGGTCCAGCGAGTCGATGGGCAGAATGCCACGGTCCCACAGCGAGCCTTTGTAGGACGAATACTTGCCTCGCTCGGCCGACAACTCGGTCGAGGCCCAGTAGGCGTAGTAGCACACCGCTTCCATGGAGCGGTCGGCGAACTCCACGGCGGCGTCCGATGCGTAGGGCGTGCGCATCAGGTACAGCGCGTCCTGAAAGCCCATGATCCCCATGCCCACCGGGCGGTGGCGCAGGTTGGAGTCGCGTGCCTTCTTCACCGCGTAGTAGTTGATGTCGATCACGTTGTCGAGCATGCGCATCGCCACGGCGATGGTGCGCTTGAGCTTGTCGTGGTCGAGCTCCTTGCCGTTGGGGCCGTCCTTCAGGTGCTGGGCCAGGTTGACCGAGCCCAGGTTGCACACGGCGGTTTCGGTGTCGCTGGTGTTGAGCGTGATTTCGGTGCACAGGTTGGACGAGTGCACCACACCCACGTGCTGCTGCGGGCTGCGGATGTTGCAGGGGTCCTTGAAGGTGATCCAGGGGTGGCCGGTCTCGAACAGCATGCTGAGCATCTTGCGCCACAGGTCCACGGCGGGCACCTTCTTGTAGGGCTTGATCTCGCCACGCGCGGCCTTTTCCTCGTAGGCCACGTAAGCGCGCTCAAAGTCCTCGCCGAACTTGTCGTGCAGGTCGGGCACGCTGTTGGGGCTGAACAGGCTCCAGTCGCCTTTTTCCATCACGCGCTTCATGAACAGGTCGGGTATCCAGTTCGCCGTGTTCATGTCGTGGGTGCGGCGGCGGTCGTCGCCCGTGTTCTTGCGCAGCTCCAGGAATTCTTCGATGTCCAGGTGCCAGCTTTCCAGGTAGGTACACACCGCACCCTTGCGTTTGCCACCCTGGTTCACGGCCACGGCCGTGTCGTTCACCACTTTCAGGAACGGCACCACCCCCTGGCTTTCGCCGTTGGTGCCCTTGATGTGGCTGCCCAGTGCGCGCACACGCGTCCAGTCGTTGCCCAGGCCGCCGGCGAACTTGCTCAGCAGCGCGTTTTCCTTGATGGACTCGTAGATGCCGTCCAGGTCGTCGGGCACGGTGGTCAGGTAGCAACTGGACAGCTGCGAACGCAGCGTGCCGCTGTTGAACAGCGTGGGGGTGCTGCTCATGAAATCGAAGCTCGAGAGCACCTCGTAGAACTCGATGGCGCGGGCTTCGCGGTCGATCTCGTTCAGCGCCAGACCCATGGCCACACGCATGAAGAAGGCCTGCGGCAGCTCGATGCGGGTCTTGCGCACGTGCAGGAAATAGCGGTCGTACAGGGTCTGCAGGCCCAGGTAGTCGAACTGCAGGTCGCGTTCGGCCTTGAGGGCCGCGCCCAGCTTTTTCAGGTCGAAGTTGAGCAGCTCGGGGTTGAGCAGCTCGTTGTCCACGCCTTTCTTGATGAAGGTGGGGAAGTACTCGGCGTAGCGGGTCGCCATCTCGGCCTGGGTCACTTCCTCGCCCAGCACTTCCTTGACGATGGTGTGCAGCAGCAGACGGGCCGTGGCGTAGGTGTAGTCGGGGTCGGTTTCGATCTTGGTGCGCGCGGCCAGAATGGCGGCCTTGTACACCTCGGTCATGGGCACGCCGTCGTACAGGTTGCGCATGGTCTCGGCCACGATGGGGTCGGCCTTCACATCCGGGCCCAGGTTGGCGCAGGCCGACGCAATCAGCGCGTGCAGGCGCGGCACGTCCAGCGCCACGCGCTGACCGTTGTCGAGCACATGGATGGCAGGCGTGGCGGGGGCGGCCTGTTCCGTCTGCTTGGCGGCGCGCTCCTGGGCGCGGCGCTCACGGTACAGCACGTAGGCGCGGGCCACTTCGTGGTGGCCGCTGCGCATCAGGCCCAGTTCCACCTGGTCCTGCACGTCTTCGATGTGGAAGGTGCCGCCGCCCGGGCGCGAGCGCATGAGGGCGCGCACCACGTTCTGGGTCAGCAGCTCCACGTCTTCGCGCACGCTGGCGGAAGCGGCCCCCTGGGCACCCCGCACCGCCAGAAACGCCTTCATCAGGGCGACGGCGATCTTGTTGGGTTCGAAGGGCACCACGGCGCCGTTGCGGCGGATGATCTGGTAGTTCTGCAGGGTACCGGCCTGGGGAGCGCGGGCGGTGTCGATGCTGTAAGCCGTGGCCATGTGGGCGCCAGACTCGGGGGCTAGGGTGGTGGGTTGCATGGGTCCTCTCGCTAGGTGTGTGGTTCTGATGTGGCACGGCGCACGGGGCGTGCACCGGTGGTGGCGCTGCCGGCCAGTGGCCAGCAGGTGCAGCAATGGGGCACTATGGGTAGTGTGCGCCGCTATTTCAAAACACTAGGGATAGTGTAGCGGTGGAATTCGCCGGTGTGCCACTCTGTGCCCAAAAAAATCGGGCAGCGTGGTGATTGCCCAGAGGCAAGAGAGGCGAAGCTAAGGGAAAGTACGGGGTTATGGTCTGGGATCGACCACGTCTTCAAATAGGTCTAATCCAGCCGCGCCGAGCAACTTCCGCAACCATGTTTGATGAAGCTTGCGTCAGAGGGTCCGTGTATCGCCGGCCAGCGTCCAACGCATTCCAAAGCACTACTTTATCTTCGACATATTCGTGCACCATCTGGTTGCGCAGGGATCGCATCGCAAACCATTCATCGGCGGAAATGACCAAGCCGAGCTTTTCGGCGCGGTCAAGGTTGTCTGCTACCGATGCCACGCGTTCACCCAGCGCTGCCAGCAACTGAGGCAGCAGTTTGTCGCCTGTGGTGTCTTGCAGGCGCCCAAAACGCGCCACAAACGATTCAACCCGGTCAGCCAGTGCCGCATCTGCCTCAAGCTCTTCGAGAGATTGAATGCCGAATCCCGGCTTGAAAAGCCGCTGTCTGGTGTCCAGCAGCAGCTTGGTTTCTTTTTGTGCCACTCTGCATAGAAATTGCAGACGCTCCAGCGTTCTTTCATCGGGTTTCAAAGAATCACCCCTTCCTGGCGGGCAATGTCGTGAATGGGAAAGTTCATCAGTCCGGGTGCCGCAATCAGCACATCCACCTTGCGACCGTGCATGCGGCGAGAAATTTTTCCGGCCAAGGTGGCTGCCAGCAAGACTGGGTTGTCGGGGGGGGTACTGAGTTCCAGAAAAAGATCCACATCCCCACCACGCCCTTCGTCGTTCAAGCGGGATCCAAACAGGCGTACAGGCGCATCAAAACCGATGACGTCACGCGTCATTTGCCGAATCATCAGGATGTCCTCTGGCTGTAGGCGCATGGTTAAGACTCAAACACGTTCGAGGGAAAGGCCACCATTGTGGATCAGAAAACCCCCGGAGCAAACCGCTCCGCTGGCCAGCCGGTGAGCTGTTGCAGCAGGGACCAGTCAAAGCCGGGGCCCGGGTCCTGCTTGCGGCCGGGGGCCACGTGTTCATGACCCACCACGTGCTCGATGGGGTAGCGGGCAGCCAACTGCTGGCACAGGGTGGCTAGGGCGTGGTACTGGGTCAGCTCGAAGGTGTCGCCTTCCAGCCCTTCCAATTCAATGCCGATGGAGTAGTCGTTGCAGTTGGGCCGCCCCATCCATGCCGACTGGCCCGCGTGCCAGGCCCGGTGCTCACAGTCCACGAACTGGATCACCTCGCCGGTCCGGCGGACGAAAAAGTGTGCCGACACCTCCAGCCCGCGGATGGTCTGGAAGTAGGGGTGGGCGTCCCAGTCCAGCGTGTTGGTGAAGAGTTGTGCTACCTCCGGCCCTCCGTACTGGCCGGGGGGCAGACTGATGGAGTGGATGATGAGCAGGTTGACAAAGCAAGATGGCCTATTCCCAAAATTAGGGCTTTGGATATAGGTGTACACATTATCAGTCATGTGTGTATTTATTCCCATCTCGTAAGACGCATCTGACTGGACTGTAAGAACTGTGCGGGCCATCAACTGCAGCGCTGGCTCTGACCTGAATGCAGAAGTAGCGATTGTTGCTAGGTGTATTGTTTGGCAATGTATATGAGGTTCCCGTTTGCGTATTAGGTGACATTGCCTGATTGGGCGTGCATTTGGACTGAGTGGTAGATTGACAAGTCAAAACACCATATAAAGAAGCTCCGGGTATGGATGACCAAGACAAGGTACTCGGATTGTTGGTTGTCAATACGTTGGCCCAGACCGGATCTGGTGTTCCCAAGTTTGTGCAACTTGCTACGTCAGGAGTGACCTTGATATTGGTGAATGTCAGACTTTGCATTGAAGTGGCAACGTTGACGAAGGAAATGGTGTTCCCGTTCGGCGCCGCATCTGCTTTATTGATGGTGTAACTGTACTGAGCGTCCGTTGGTGAGCTTGCAACACTTCCGACGACTGGACAAAGCGAGACATTTGGATTTCCGAAAGTGAACTGTAGTCTTTCAGACCAAAAAGTGCTTGGTTCACCCAGCCAAGAAATGGTGCAAGAGAAGTTGGCATTGCTGCCAGAGTTCGTGAAGGTACAGGAGACTGTAGATGGATCGCTAACAAACGACACTCCTGTCAGATTCATCGATGAAATGCCCGGTGCTCCATCAAGAGAGCCTGAAATTGTCGTCGATGCTGAACTGCTGGGAGGGGTGAGGTTGGTAGGGCAGAAATTGGAAATGCAATAAAACCGTCCCCGGTTGGTCAGGGAATTGAAGGTAGGAGGCGTGGTGGACTTCATTACCCCAGATGCGGCACACGAGGCTTTGGAACCTGTTAGGCGTGTCAACAAAAAATCCTGTTTCCCGTGTTTGTTCGGCGTACAAGTTGGGCAATCAACAATGTTTTGGGGTGTGTAGATATACTTTCCAGGATTAAAAGGATCTGGCTCCAGTCCAATACCAATACTTGTATATTTCAGTGGCTGAGGGTCTACACTGGTTTTTTCATATGCCCTGTAGCCGCGAGAAATACTGAGTTGAGGCATCCTATTCCAGATATTTGATGCGTTGTTGTCAGCGCCCGTGGCATCTGGATCGCCTACACACACCCGATCGTTGGTGTTGGCATTGTCCAGCCTAACCATGCCAATGTTCCCCCACCATCCACGGCTGACGTAGCAGGTGTAGTAAAAGCCTTTGTGTACCCCACCATTGAAAGTGAAAAGCCCTGGGGTGGAATTGGTCGCTCCCACCACATTGTTGGTGAAGAGTCGAATGCAAACCGAGGCATCTGAAGAAAGGGCGAAAAGAAGATCATCTCCCGGGTCGGAAGGATTGGCGCCCAAGGGATTCACCATGGGAACCCCGGAATTGTTCGTTTCAATCAAAACACGACCAGAGATTGTGCTGAACTGTTCAATCACCGTCCCTTCATCATCAGTTAGCGGTCTTTTGACGGTTAGCAAAACTTGTCCACTCACCTGGTCGACCAGCTCAAGTAAGCCGCCATTCTTGACGGTGATGGTGTTGTCGTTGAAGGTGACGCCGTCAATGGTGAGCTGATTGGATGGTCCACCCAGCACTGAATTATCGCCAACATACTTATTTACATTGTCCCCTCCTACCACTGCTGAACCGGTAGGTGTTTTCATTGTGTTGCCAAGGTCGGCTTCGTTTTCAAGTATGGTGCTGTTTCCAGAGGTTCCGAGGTGGTTGCATGCCGCAATGCTCTGAATTTTCACAGCGCTTTGGGCGCTCACACTGCATGCGGGATTTCCTGTCGGATCCCAAGCCACGCAAACTCTGTATGAAATTCGATTGTTGGTCAGTGGGCTGGCTATCCCTGTGGTGTCGATTTGATACCTGTAAAGTGCATTCGTGGTGCTGAGGCCCACATTGCTGATCACGCCCAACTCATTCAGTTGCGTCGTATTGGTAGGACAACCTTGGGCCAGGTTGTAGTTTCGAATACGTTCTGACACGGATTGGGCCAGCTGCAAGGCGACCAAGCGTGTTTTGGCGTCACCTGAGCCTCGCAAGATTTCGGTGTTCAGCTTCAGAAGGCCAAAGCCCCCAATGCTGACAACCACCAGAGCCACCATGGCTTCGATCAATGCATAACCGCGATTGCGAGGGTGAGTTTTCATCATGTTCTTCCCTAAGCTCAGTTCCAGTCGCGCCAAGTACCGGCCATGAGACCTGGTCGGGCGGTGTTTTCAATGATGGTATTGCCACCAAAAGGTGTGAAGATCACGTCAAGGCTGCCTGTTCCGGCCACTGTGCCCTCCACCACCATGCTGCCGTAGATGGTTTTGTTACCTGAGAGATCTACATTGCCTGTGACATACACCATGCCATAGACGGTGGTATTACCTCCGCCCGTCCAATTGCCGTTGACGATCAACAGGACAGGGTCATCCAGTGCCCCTATCGTCACGTTGAGGTTGTTGGTGAGATTTTCATTGATCACCACTACCCGGCGTCGAGGACTCGTGTTGGTGAGTAAGGATGGGATAGTCCCGCTTTCCGCAGAAGAAACTTGAATCGGGCTTCTTGTGGCAATGTAGTCAGCTACCGAATTGACACCTGTGTAATTTTGAAATAGGTTGGATTGGTTGAACAATGTAGGGTCTTGCTCAATGACATCTGGACCGATTGTGTTTTTATCTGTCAGGCAGACGTAGGTAGCTGAAGCCTGACAGGAATTGGGTGGTGCGGGTGGGGATGTTCCGGGTGCGGGAACCGGGTTCAATGGATTTCGGATAAATGTTTTGCCCGAATTCCCCACGCTTGTCAGTGCGTTGCCCGTCCAGATTGTCAAGTTGTTGAAGTAATTTGTTATTGTGGCGCTGCCTTGTACATTGACAGCTCCTTTAGATGTCAATGGATTCGTCGGAGCCGCTGACAGCCCCGGAACCGTGCTAATCAGTTGTGTGATGCGTACTCTGCCGAGGTTGTCGTCGCTCCAGCCACATGAGACGATTCGCGGTTCTACGCTGGAGTCCGGTGGCGTGCATGCAATCGCTCCAGGCACGTCAGGGCAAGCTGTATTGCTCCCATGGCTACACAGCGCATATGTGAATTTGGCATTCCCTTCCAGAATGACGGGTGCAGTCTGGTCCGTTCGGATACCGGCGGATAACTGAGTCAAAGCCTGGTTCAGGCCTGCCTCTGCGGCTTCAAAGGCCTGCTTACGACGGTATTCATTGCCAGCTGTCCGTTGTTCAGTCAGGCTCATACGGGACACGGTCACTACAAGCAGGGTGCCCAGTATGAGCATCACGATCGATACGAACAGTGATCCGATGCCCCGTTGTCTGCGTTTCAACTGGTTCATGGCATTCATGGCTTGGTCAGGACACGGTCATTCCTGATCCGTACGTTTTGGTTGATGCTGCTCGTGATGGACGTATCCCGAACGCTTTGGGTCGTTAATGTGATCTCCACATTGCGTGTCTCGATGAGCGTGTTGCCGGAGCTCGCTGTGGAAAACAACCCGCCCGTTGCATCGCAACTGGTGGCCGTGGACGCTGTGGCCGACAGTGCTGTGTTGGAGCACTGATGGGTGATATTGAACGCAAGGTTGGTGACGCGGATATTGCTCGGATCGGATATTTCTTCCCAGCTACCCTGCGTGGTGCAAGCATCAAGTGCGGTGTTGTCCGAGCCGGTTGTCCTGATCGAAATGGAGTTGTTGCCCGCATTTCGTCGAAAGCCGACAAAGTCGCTGCCGCTCAATGCCCCGTTGCCGTCCCGATCGTAGGCAAAAAGAATGCAGTCCAGTGTGGGTGAGGTCACCGCAGCCACACCGTTATTGAACGGATTGCTGCTCACGTTGCCGGTGCTGCCTGTATAGCCAGCGCGCCGGATTTCACTGGCAATCAAGTCCAGCAGGGCACGGGTCTCGATGTTCAGACGCGAGGAGTTCAGCGCCGTCGTGCTTCCCCTGGCTGTGGTGAGGTAGGCTGAAAGGGCTGCCAGCATGACCACCAGGCCAACCACCAGGCCAACCATGAGTTCCACCAGGCTCAGGCCGCTTTGCTTGTTCTTGTTCATGGTGTACAGGCTTGATAGGCGCCGATGCCGCTGTTCGAGCAGATGCTTACTTGTCCAAGAGGCCGGATATTGATGGCAGCGGACAAGCCGTTGGCTGATTGAAGGGTCAGCGTTTGTGTGGTGGTCAGGCCTTCCAGCCCTCCGCGTATACCGTCAATCGGAATGTTGCTGGCGGTGCCTGACAGTGAGATGCTGGAAAAACTGGCGCTGTTCAACACCCGTTCCAAGTTTTGTGGCCCATAAAGGCAACTCCCTGCTACGTTGCAGTCACAAGTCGTGTCGTTGGAGCCGGCAATGCACCAGGTATTTCCCCCAGACACACGGATGTTGATGGTTTGTGAGGACTTGATGGCTTCGGATTTGAAGAACTGAACCTGCGAGTACACCGCTTCAGCGGCACTGCTCATGCGCTGCCTTTCAATGAAGCCTTGGTAAGCCGGTAGCCCGACTGTGGCCAGAATGGCGATCACCGCTACCGCCACCATCAACTCGATGAGCGTGAAGCCGTGAAGGTTGAGGCCTCGGCGCATCACTTCTTCCAACAAGCCGCTGGGGCTTTGACGCTGTTTTGGTTGATTGTCATTTGGGCGCAGGCGGTATCCGATTGCTGGGGACTGCCGGTTCGCACATCTGCCGCCAATGAATACGTGGTGGCCGTGGCAGACAGCACCTGGAACGTGTAGTGGTCGCTCGTGGGGACGGGGCCCACGCTCGACAGACCTGCGGTTGAGGTGGCGTAAGTGGGAGAGTTGATACGGTGCCGCTCCTGGAGTTGTTGGATTTCGAGGAGGACGGCTTGCCCTTCTGAACGGCGCGCTTCCCGGACGTACTGCTGGTAAGCAGGTAGCGCAATGGCAGCCAGTATGCCAATGACAGCTACTGCGATCATCAGCTCGACCAAGGTAAACCCTTTGGCCGGTGCTTGGGGAGGGGTGAGTTCGGTTCGCATGTTTGATGAGGGGGGAAGTGCGATAGCCTAGCCAACGGCGATCGATACGGGAGGACCATCCTGACCAATGGTTCATTTTGTCCGATAAATGCGTGTAACGGCAAGTGCATTCCCTGCTCACAGAAGTTGGGTCTTCTGGGCTTTGCGAGTTACAGCAAATATTGCGGTAAAACATCAAAATTTCATGTGGTTTTCGAAGTTCGTTGGTCTTTGGCAACGGCTGGCTGGCTCTGGGAACGTTGGTTTGGCAGCATTGGCATGGATGATGCTAAACTGAGATGGCGCTGGTTTAGCGTTTGTCAACCTTCAGGAGGCTCCATGAGCGTGACTAAGAAAGTCCAACAGGGTTTTACCCTTATTGAACTGATGATTGTGGTGGCGATCATCGGTATTCTGGCAGCTGTGGCATTGCCGGCTTATCAGAATTATGTAAAAAAGTCAGCCGATAATGCTTGTTTGTCTGAAGTTTCGTCATTTGTTAAGTCGTATGCAGCTTGGCATGCTGCTCAAATGACGACCCCGGCTCCTACATTGGCTATTAGTACAACTGGAACAACTTGTTCTGCTAGTACGGTGGGAACCCCGCCTGCTCAAACTGCCGATTTGTCTGGCACGTTCACTGCCGGTACAACTCGTGGTACAGGTACTACAGTTGTTTCATGTGATTGGTCAACTGCGACTTGTCGAATTCCTTAATTTTTTCTAATAAAAAGAGCCTCTTCTGAGGCTCTTTTTATTTTGGCCGATCGGCATTTTATCTATTGTTGTTTTTGATTCTAAGGATTTTCTTTGGTGCCGATTGTTGGATGTTTTGGGTATGAATTCAAATAATTATATTTCACTCAAGGGCGTTTTTGATTTGCTGGCTGTTTTCTTTATTGCTATTTCCTTGGTATTTTCTTATTTGTACCCTTTTCATTTGGAGCCCTGGGTAACTTTTTATAATGAGCTGTTATTTGTTTTTTTTATTTGCTTTGGTGTCCTTTGGTGTATTTCCTTAAATATTTTAAAATTGACATTTTCGTGGACTTTTATTGGTTTGATATTCCTCTTGTTTGTTCACATTTTTTCCGCTGAATCTAGCTGGATTCAGATGACAAATGGGGGATTTTTTTTATTATATTTGGTGGTTGGGTGGCTGGCATATTCCTTTGGCTTGAGTATCCGTGGTTCGAGCGTTTTGGACTTGGTGCTTTTTGGGGTTTTTCTTTCAGCTTTGTTGTCTAGTCTGATTGCAATAGTTCAGTGGGCTGGTTTACCCTCCCTGCTTGGATTTGGGCCTGAATTCATCTTTCCCTTTCAGGGTGGGGGGAGAGTTGTTTCAAATATAGGCCAAGCTAATAACCTTGGTACACTTTTGATTTTGGGGATCGGGGCATTGGGTTATAGTTACTGGAGGGGGTTTTTATTTTCTACTTTGATCAGGTGGATCGCACTTGCTTCTTTTGTGGTTATTATCTTTGGCGTTTATCTGAGTGGTTCTCGTACTGCAATCATTAACCTAATGTTATGGCCGGTACTTTATTATATTTGGGTACGCCGTGGAATCGCTTCTTGGTCATGGCTAATATTGTTCCCTATTTCCTGCCTGGGCATTTTTTATGCTTTAATGCCCGCGTTAATTGATTGGTTTGGATGGTTTCCCGTTGAGCCGGCGCGATCCCTGGTGAGCGACAATACTCGGCTTCGTTTGTGGTCAATGTTGGAGGGTTCAATTTGGTCATCGCCAATATGGGGGCATGGATTCGGTGCTGTTGCAAATTCACATCTTCAGTTCTCCCCCCAATATGGTTCATTTGGTAACAGTATCGCTCAGCATGCTCATAACTCTGTTTTGGACATGTGGTTGGTTTTCGGTTTACCCCTTGGTACGCTGTTAGTTGTTGGGATGGCATGGCTTTGGCTGAAGGCATGGCGAGCCTGCCAGGAACCCAAAGACCAGTGCCTGTGGTTGATGACCACGGCGATGCTGGTGCATGGCATGCTGGAATATCCCTTGCACTATGGTTTCTTTCTGTGGTTGCTTTTCCTGCTTTTTGGGGTGTTGGCTGGACAGCCCTGGAAAACGTTGGAGTTCAAACGGCCCATGGGGGCAGCGTTGGTCTGGCTGACCGTGTTCATGGCGGCGGCACTTCCTTTGTGGTCGGCCTATGTGCAGTTGGAGCGCATGTACACGCTGTTCCGACAACAGGGCCCCGAGGTAACGAATCAGGTGCTGGCGAACAGCGAATTTCCCTTATCCCGGACCTTGTACGCGGAGCCTTACCAACGTTTGCGTTGGGTGACCACACCTATGGCCGAGGTGTTGACCTTGTCCGACGAACAATTGCTGGCGCTGGAGAAGCAGGCGTTGCGCTATCCCTTGCCCTCCTTGGGATGGCGCATGGCTTTTGCTCAAGCCGCGCGAGGCAACGGTGATCAAGCTGCCTGGTGGGCAGAACGCATGTGTGTCATGTTTGACCCTGGCGTTTGCGCGTCTGCAGCCGAAGAGTGGCAACGGCGTTCCGCCGAAAACCCATCATGGCCCGAGTTGCCCTGGGGAAAGTGGCTCCAACCATGAGCGCTTAAAGTTACTCCAGCTCCAGCCATTGCATCCCTCAACGCCCGCCGCAGTGAGGGCAGCGTGCAGAACCTCAACAAGGTGCTGGGAGGCAGGGTGGCAGCACCCATCCGAGCCCGGTCACGGGCAAATCTGTCTGAGGCTTCGTATTTTTTTCCAAAGCAGGGCTTTGGGCATGTCCATGTCCATGTCCATGGCTTGTATGCATCGTTCCAGCCAGCCTGGCCTGTTTTGAATCCGGTCTATGGCCTTGACCAGATCCTTGGCAATGGTGTGGCCGTTTAAACATGGGATGCCCGCTTGCCAAACGCGTGTTGCAGAGCTTGCCACAGTGCTTGCTCCGATTCCGCCATAGACGGCAGATCCAGGTGCCGTGCATTGCGCTCGTCAATGTCAAAGGCTTCTACCGGGGTCAGGGAGTCTGTGCCCTGCACTTGCCAGGCCAGAGCCTTGAGTTGCGGATAGTCAGCCAGTGCAATGCGCACCGGCCACCAGCCCGGCGGTGGGGTGGCTGGGTGGGTTTTGGCGGCTTCTGGGTCTTGCAAATGCAGTTGCATGCCCAGGGCGGCGATGACGTTGCTCCAGGCCCCTATGGTGACCGAAGGCTCGTCTTTTTCTATGCGGTGCAACGTGACCCGCGACAAGCCTGCGCACGCTCAAATGATATTTGTTTGAGCGCCGCTTCGGCCACAGCATCACCGGCGCATCCCAGTAGGACGGTCGTCAGCTCTGGCCCAAGCCGGAGTCAAGGGAGGTGGCTTACGCTGCGAAGTCGCCGGGATGGCGCTTGCGGAAGGTTTCGAAATTGGCGAGCTTCCAGCGAAGTGCCGGCAGTTGCGCGGCGTGTGGGCACTGCACCACCTCAGAACCACCATGCGGCTGACCACTGCCGAAATGGCCAAGCTTTCGGGGGTGGCGCACCGTACCTTGCAGGACAATCTCGGTTGAAATGTGGTACCTTACTCGGATGCAGCCAGCATACACATCCATCGAATCAGAGTTCGCAACGCCAGAACAGGCTTCTGCTTATGAGGATTGGCTGCGGGCGAAGGTCTCCCATGCATTGGCGCAAGCCGATGACCCCACCGTGCCCCGGTATTCAACCGACGAGGTTCGCCAGCGTGTTTTCGCGCTGATGGAAAAACGCAGCCACCACCGCATCGCCTCCGAATGAGCACCCGCTGGTTGCCAGCTGCTGCGCAGGACTTGGCGGAAATCATCATCGGGTTTTGCCGGACGGGGTGGAGATTCTGAGCGTGGTGCATTCACGCGAGCAGTTTCTCCGCTCTTGACCGATGGATGTAGCCACCGCGCTGCGCTTAATCAGATGTCAGATCGGCAGCCGCTTCGCACACCCGCGTCCACTCGTCGTGGATCCTGTCTGTCCAGTGCGCCCGGTACAGATCCGTCAGTGCCAGGCGCATCAGCATGTCGGCAGCGGTGCCGGAACAGCTTGCTCGGTATACAGTGGTGTGGGCATACGGAGCTATACCACAAAATGAAGTACTGTTGTAGTTGTATAGCTGTGCTTGGTGTTTGAAACGTATCAACGGCTGCGGTTGAGCCGTTGTACCAGTTGTTCTCGGGTAGGGCTCTAGATCTTTTTTTGCACGAAAATCCAACTGGAAAATATGGTGTTTTGAGTGTAATTGATTTAAAATTTCGTGCAAATGAATCCTGTCTGCACCATTGAATTGCACGCGCGTGGTCAATGGCACGCGGTGGCGCAGGTATGCTTGCACGGCCCGCAAAACGAGGGCTGGAAAGCCCGCAGTTATGCTGGTTATGCCGTTGAATGGGTGTTTGAGCACATGGGCGCTACAGACGCCCATGCATTGTGTGCTCAATGGCCTGTTGGCCTTGAACCTTTGCAGGTGTCGCATTGGCCCGTGTTTCTGATCGACATGTTGCCGCAAGGCTTTGGGCGGGCTGAGTTGCTTGGGCGTTTGGGTTTTTCGCCCACGGCGGGAGTGGGGGCCGACTGGCCGCTGCTGCTGGCGGGTGCAGGCAACCCGATTGGCCATTTGCGGGTGAAGGAGGCGGCCGACTGGCTGCAGGCCCAGGCACACACCCACACCCAGCGCGGTTTCACCGACGAAGAAATTGCGTTGCGGGGCGACGATTTTGCGGAACACCTGGCTGCTCACGGGTTGTTTGTGGCGGGTTCCTCTGGCGTTCAAGGTGAATGGCCCAAGCTGCTGCTCACCCGCGCGCATGATGGTTTGCTGTACTTGGATCACACGCTTGACGATGCCCAGGCCGCCGAGCACTACATTGTGAAGTTTGGGCGTGGAACTCAGGCAGAGCTCAACCTCATATTGCAACAGGAAGCGCCCTACATGCTGCTGGCGCAAAAGCTGGGTTTGCGGGTGCATGCACCCTTGCGCCTGCTGCACCGTGCTTTGTTCATACCCCGTTTCGATCGGCGTGTGGTGAACGGGCAGGTGGTGCGGTTGGCGCAGGAAAGCGTGGCCACGCTCACCGGCAGGCCGGGTTTTGAGTGGGTGCCGAGCCACAACCAGGTTTGCAAAGCGCTGGTTGATTGCTGTACCGACCCCATGGCCGAGGTGCTTGAATACATCAAGCGCGATGTGGCCAATGTGGCTTTGGGCAATAAAGACAACCACGCGCGCAATTCAGCGGTGCAACGTGACTTTGAAGGCCACATTGCGTTGACGCCGTTGTTTGACTTTGCGCCGATGTATCTCCACCCTGACGGTATTGCCCGCCGTATCCGTTGGGAGGGCAATGACGCTGGCAGACCAGACTGGGCTCGGGTATTGGACCGGGTTTGCAGCAATGCGCCGCAAGCACTGGACCGGGCGGGGTTGGTGGCGGGGCTCAAAACCATGGCTCCCGAGCTGGAATGGATAGCACGCGAGGGTGAAAGCTTGGGTGTGGACGGCCGTGTGCTGGCTTTTCTGCGGCCTGGTTTGCTGGCTCAGGCGCAGGCTTTGGCTGAATTGGCTTGAGAGCGGTATGGACAAACGCTACAAAACCCTGCCCCTTTCCGAGCAATTGCGCTTGCGCCAGCAAGCCATTGAAGATGTGCTGGCACACCCGGAGTGGCCACTGCCCCAAGTGCTCCACCACCTGAGATCCACCATGCGGCTGACCACTGCCGAAATGGCCAAGCTTTCGGGGGTGGCGCACCGTACCTTGCAGGACATTGAAAACGGCCGCAGCGAAGGCAGTGTGCATACCATCAACAAGGTACTGGGGGTGTTGGGGCTGAAACTCAGTGTGGCCAGGCGGTGAGTGCTGCGTCTATCTGGGCATTTGACCGGGTAGCCGAATGTATGGGCTCAGGAATGCCTGGTCAGCGCCAGAGACCCCGATGTGGGCGAAATGCGCTTGCCAGCCCTCGACCACTTTCACCACCGCCTGTATGTGTTGACGCGCTTCTTTGAGCGTGAGGCCAAACTGGCGGCATTCGCTCAAGGCGTTGTCCAGTGTGGCGTCGTGCCCGTGCAGGCCCACGCGCAGTTGCTGGTAGCCCAGTGCCTGGCCAGTGGGCAATATGTCGTAGGCTGGGGAAAGTTCGTATTCACCCGTGGGGGTCATGAGCAGGGCGTGGTTTTTTTCGTGGTCGTCGGTGTTGTCGATGAGGATGTTGAACACCATGCGCCGAAACAGCTCGTGCATGTGTTGCTGGTACAGGTTGCCGGCCGCCACGCCCCGGCGGCGCAGCCACTGTGCCAGTTCGGGGTAGCCGAGGGGCATGCCGGCTGCCTTGAGTGCCACGTTGGCAGACAGCGCATGGAGACGGATGCCTTGGCTGCGGTCGAACCGCTTGATGGCCAGGGCATGACCCCGATTCAGCTTCACAGGCCTTGTCTGCGCCACTCGGATGCCGGCTTGCGCGGCCAGTGTGAGGGTGGCGTGTTCCACGAGTGAGGCGTCGAAGGGGTCGCCGGGTTCGTTGAATTTGAGCACCCAGGGGTGACCGTCGAGCGTGATGAGGGCCTTGGGGCGAGCACCGCCTAGCGTGGCTCCGGGTGCAATGAGCCGTCGTTTCGGTTCTTCCACAGGCTCGCCGGCCAGTACACGCAGGGCGAGTTCTTGCAGTTCGGCGGCATCCGCCAACCGGGGGAGCGGGCCCGTGCCGTGAGGCGCATATTGAGTGGCTGACGTGGATACGCCCAGGGCCCCTAAGCGTTCATGGCCTGCGTAGTACAGGTAATCGAGCACCGCCAGGCGCCGGGGTTTGTCTATGAGGCGGATCACGCGCTCGCCCCACCGGTCGGGCCGGGCATCGTCAACAGCGCCGGCGGCTGTTTCGGGTTCAGTGGGCAGGAGTTCCTGTGGAATGAGCGGGAGGTTTTCGCTCAAGGGGAAGCCACTGGCGAGCCAGTCGGTGGCATACCGGAGAGACACGCCTTTGAGCGGGCGAAACAGGTGCAGTTCGCCGATGTAGCGTGGCATGTCTGGCCGGCCCAGCCACCAGAGGTGCAAGGTGTCGCTCATTCGGCGGCCTCGTTGTCATACAGCGAGGGGCGCTTGCGGACGGATCGGGACTGGGCCGCACGAATGGCATCTTGCAGGGCGCCCATGTCGTGTTCGGGAGCGGCGAGCGCAGGCAGTGCCTGATCGCGCCCCATCAGCCAGAGCGCGGTGGCATACACGCCCATGGCCACCGAAGGATCGCCTTTTTCCATGCGTGCCAGTGTGGGTTCAGAGATACCGATACGCTGGGCCCAGGCTTTGACGGGCTCACGCCGGCGTTTGCGCGCAATGGCCAGGTTATTGCCCAGTTCGCGCAGGAGTGCCTGCGTGGCCTGTGGCATGGAATCGATGGCTGAAGACTTTTTTGGCATGCATATATGTTATGTTATTTCAGTAAAAAACAATATATATATTTTTTAAGCGGATGTCGACAAGGGGCTCATTCCAGCCCCAGCCGCTGCATCCAGTAGCGCAGCTTGGCCAGCGTCCAGCCCATTTGCCGGGCGGTGCGGCTCTGGTTCCAGCGGTTGCGCTGCAGCAGTTGCTCCAGTTGGTCGCGCGTGGGGGAGTCGTCTGGCAAGGCCGGGGTGTCGTGGTTGAACCCGCTGTGGGCGAAGGCGGGCGGTTCCGGCTCCAGGTTGGGCAGGTGGATGGCTTCGACCCCCAGCGTGGGCCCGGGGTGCAGGGCCATGGCCCGCTCCAGGATGTTTTCCAGCTCGCGCACGTTGCCGGGGAAGGGGTAGGCGGTGAGCAGGAGCAGGGCGTCGGCCGATAGGTGGGGGGCCTGGGGCTCCCCGTTGCGCTCGGCCACCCGCTGCAGGATGGTGTGGGCGAGTTCGGGCAGGTCTTCGCGCCGTTCGCGCAAGGGCGGTATGCGCAGTTCGATCACGTTGAGGCGGTAGTACAGGTCCTGCCGGAAGCGGCCGTCGCGCACGGCGCGGGCCAGGTCGTGGTGGGTGGCGCTGACGATGCGCACGTCGGTGGGTTCTTCCTGGGGCGAGCCCAGGGCACGCACCTGCCGTTCCTGGATGGCGCGCAGCAGCTTGGCCTGCATGGCCAGGGGCAGGTCGCCGATTTCGTCCAGGAACAGGGTGCCACCGCTGGCGGCCTGGAAGTAGCCGGGCCGGTCGGCCGTGGCGCCGGTGTAGGCGCCTTTGCGCACGCCGAAGAATTCGGCCTCGATGAGCGTTTCGGGAATGGCGCCACAGTTCACCGCCACGAAGGGGCCGTCGGCCCGGTGGCTGCAGGCATGCAGGGCCCGGGCCACCAGTTCCTTGCCCGTGCCCGATTCGCCCTGCACCAACACAGGGGCCATGCTGCGGGCCACGCGCTGCACGCGCTCGCGCACCGTCTGCATGGGGGCCGACGGGCCGACGATGCAGGCCAGCGCGGCGCGGGCCGGGGCCTGCGCGCGCGCGTCGTCGGGTGCGCCATGGGGGGTGGGCCGTGCCGTGGCGGGGTTCGGCGCGGCGGCGGGCGGCGACGGTTCGTGCAGCGCGTTGGCCACGGCGGCACGGAACTGGGCCAGATCCACGGGTTTGGTGAGGTAGTCGAACGCCCCGGCCTTGAGGGCTTCGACGGCGTTGTCGGCCGAACCGTAGGCGGTGACGACGATGGACTTTTCCGCGCGCTGCGTCTGTTGCAGCTCGCGCACCAGGTCCATACCCAGGCCATCGGGCAGGCGCATGTCGGTGATGAGCAGGTCGTAGCGCTGCTGGGCCAGGCACTGCCGCGCCTCGGCCAGGTCACCGGCGGCGTCGACCTGGTAGCCGATCTTCAGCAGGGTGAGTTCGTAGAGGGCACGCAGGTCGGGCTCGTCGTCCACGACCAGCAGGCGGGGGGAATGGGCCATGGCACGAGTTTAGGACAAGGGCAAATGGTTGAGGGTGTTCCAGCCGGTGGCCAGGCAGCCCTGACGTTGTACCTGTCCTTCGCCGCCGTAGATTACCCAGGGCTCAGGGGTGGGTTGTGCTTGAAGTTTTGCCCACTTGTTCAAGGCTGCAGGCCAATCGCTGGCAAAGGTGGTGCCGGATTTGATTTCCATGGCCTGCAGCCCGGCAGGGGTTTCAAACAGGAGGTCCACTTCCAGCCCCTGGCTGTCGCGCCAGAAGTACAGGTCCAGTGGGCCTCCCCGGTTGAAACGGTGTTTGGCCAGTTCGGCCACCACCCAGGTTTCAAACAGGGCGCCACGGGCTGGGTGGGTGAGTAACTGCGTGGCATCCTGTATGCCCAGCAGCCATGCGGCCAGGCCGGTGTCGAGGAAATAGAGCTTGGGGGTTTTGACCAGGCGTTTACCGAAATTCTGAAAGTAGGGGGGCAGCCGCAGCACCAAGTAGCTGGCTTCCAGCACGGTGAGCCATTCGCGGGCGGTGACGGCCGATATGCCACAGTCGGCTCCCAGGCTGGCCAGGTTCAGCAGTTGGCCAGTCCGGGCGGCGCACAAGCGCACGAAGCGTTGGAAAAGGGTGAGGTCACGCACGGCCAGGAGTTGGCGTACATCGCGCTCCACATAGGTGGCGACGTAGTTGGCAAACCAGTCGCCAGGGAGTACGGAGCGGCTGTGCAGCGGTGGATAGCCGCCTTGCCACAAAGTTTGTTCGAGTGTGCCTGGTGGGGCTGAGCTGTTCTGCAGTTCAGCGGAACTCAGGGGCAGCAGTTCTACGCGGCCCACACGGCCTGCCAGGCTTTGGGTGATGCCGCTGAACAGGTGGAATTGCTGTGAGCCCGTGAGGATGAAATCTCCCATGCGCTGGCGCTTGTCTACGTGCCCTTGCAGCCATGAAAGCAAGGCGGGGCAGCGTTGCACCTCATCAAAAATGGCGCCATCGGGGAAGCGGTCCAGAAAGCGTTTGGGGTCCTGGTCTGCAAATTCGCGTTCTTCCGGGTTTTCGAGCGAAACGTAGGTTTTGTGGGGGAATGTCGCCCTTGCCAGGGTGGTTTTGCCCGATTGACGCGGGCCGGTGATGGCCACGATGGGAAACCCTTGGGCCAACCGAAGGAGCGTTGGATGCGCTTGGCGAGGGATCATTATTAAAATCTAAGTTTCAAACTTCGATTTGTAAATTTTACCGAGACAATGGTTCATCACCAAATCGAAGCAAAAAAGCATGCCCAGCCACCCCATTGCGCGGCAAGGCTTGGTAGCCGAGTTCAGCGCCGTATCGTTGGCACAGCTCGCGCGAGAGGTACAGGCCCAGCCCGCTGGAGCGGCTGTGGGAGGAGGTGAAGGGCTCAAACAGGTGCTGGGCCACCTGCTGCGGCAGGGGTGGCCCTGGGTTCCATACCTCCAGCACGGCGGGAGAGCGGGTGCTCACTTCCACCCGTGGGCTTCCCGCAGGGGCGTGCTGGCGGGCATTGTCGAGCAGGTTCACGAGCACGCGGCGCAGGTGTTCCGGGTCGAAGCGCACAGTCAGGCCTGTGGCACCGGGTGTGAAGCTGGCGGTTGGCCCGGCGGAGTGTTGTTGCTGCCAGTCGCTGACGATGGCACTCACAGTCGCGTCCAGCGGCAGAAGAGACGCTGGTGCCGGCGGGCGTGTGGGGAGCTTGGCCACGTCGAGAATGTCGTCCACCGTGCGGCCCAGGCGCCGGGCGTTCTGGCCGATCATGTGGGTGAGGCGCTGCTGCATGGGGCTGAGCGCGTCTTCGGTGAGCAGGGCATTGGCCTGGGCGATGGCGGCCAGCGGGTTGCGGATTTCGTGCGCCACGGCGGCCGATACCCGGCCCATGGCGGCGAGCTTTTCGTTGCGCACGCGGGCTTCGATGTCGCGCAGGTTTTCCATGAAGACCACGCAGACGGCGTCGATGGGTGGGGCGTCATCGGCCGAGGGCCGGGTGACGCAGGCCCGCAGCAACACGTGCTGCGGCTCGCCGGTGGGGGTGGGCAAAGCGAGTTCGCACTGGTCGTCATGCCCGAGTTGAAGCACGCCCCGGGTCCAGCCCGAGAGCACGGCCCACCCGGGCAGGGCCATGAGGCGGCGGTAGGGGGGGGCGGCGTCGCGGTCGCCCAGCATGGCGCAGGCGGCCGGGTTGGCGTGCCAGATCTGGCCCTGCCCGTCGATGACCATGACCCCTTCGCTCAGCCCTGTGACGATGAGCTGGTTGACCTGGGATTCGGCGTCGGCGAGGGCACGGTGCAGCCGCGCCTGAGCCTGTTCGCGTCCGAGCCGGGCGGCCAGTTGGTTGGCCAGGAGTGCCACCAGGAACAGCCCGCCACCGGTGATGGCCCCCTGCACGTAGGTGGTGGTGGACTGGCCGGGGCGCAGCACTTCGCCTGAAAAAGCATCGAACAGCAGCACCAGCGTGGCAAACGCCGCGCTGCCCAGCGCCAGGATGATGGGGCCCAGCACCGAGGCCAGCAGCACCGGCAGCACAAAGAGTGGGGCGTAGTTGAAGCCGCCTTGCTGGAAGGTCTGCAGCAGGCCGAAGACAGCCAGGTCCACCCACAGCGTGAGCGCCCAGCCGGGGGCCCAGTAGGCGTCGGAGCGGGCGGGGCGAGACCAGCGCAGCACAGCGGCGGTGGCCACCAGATAGGCGCCACACAGGGCCAGCAGCCACAGGTTGGAGGTGCCCTGGATATACGCCAGGCCCTGCAGCCCGAACAGGCCAATTGCCACGACCAGCCGGGCGCCCATGAGGGAGGTCCACAGACGAGAGCCGGAGGCAAGCGTTTCGCGAACGGAAGGGCCACGCACGGCGGGCCCGGGGGAGGGCAGGAACCAGGAAGGCGCAAAGGCCGATGCCGGCTCCGGTTGCGGGGCCGATTCAGCCTTCGGCGAAGCGGCGGTGTTCCTGGCCACAGTAATACCCCAGCGAGCCCTTGACGGCTTCAGAGGCCGGCAGGTGCAGGCCGCAGTGCCGGCAGGTGACCATGGCGTCGGGCGTGGCAGGGGTGCGGCGCGTGCGCCGCTGGCGTTCGGCCAGTTCGCGCTCGGCCTCTTCCTGTGCCTCCACCCGGCGGTTGTGGCGCCAGATGTAGAAGGCCACCAGGACCACGGCAATGACAAGCAGGTATTTGATCATGCGCGCTGCAACACCACTTCCAGGACGAAACGCGAGCCCACGTAGCCCAGCAACAGCAGGCCGGCCGCGGCGTAGAGCATGCGAACCGCCAACCGGCCGCGCCAGCCCCAGAGCCGGCGCCCCCCCAGCAGCACGCCCAGCACGGCCCAGGAGAGCAGGGTGAAGACGGTCTTGTGTGTCCAGGCCCAGCCGCTGGTGGCCAGGATGACCGTGAAGTACCAACCCGCCAGCAGGGTGAGCGTGAGCAGCACGAAGGCGGCTGCCACGAAGCGGAAGGTGAGGCGTTCCAGGGCGAGCAGGGGCAGGGCGTTGGGCGAGGGCGTGCCGCGCCGGATCTGCTGTTCCGTGCGCTGCATCATCCAGGCATGGGCCACGGCCACGCCGAGCAGGCCATAGGAGGCAATGCCCAGTGCCCAGTGGAGTGGCAGCCAGCTCGACAGCAGGGCCGGATACGTGGCACCAGGGAAGACGAGCGCCAGCAGCACGGCAGGGGCACCGAGGCCGGCGAGTGTCCAGCGCGTGCCCAGCTGGGGGTAGAGGCGGGTTTCGATGGAGTACACCGTGAACACCAGCCACGCCGTGACGGAGAGCAGCGTGGCGAATCCGAAGCGCGCCGGCTCGACGCCCAGCAGCGACACCAGCGCCCACCCGTGCAGCACCCACACGGTGGCCATGATGGCGCTGATGGCCCCGCGCCCCAGGCGTGACGACCAGCCCGCGAGCACGGCGTAGCCGATCGCCGCGCCCACCGAGGGCACGGTCGTCCACCAGGGGCTCGCGGCTAAAATCATTCCCAGAGTTTAACGGCCAGCCGGGCCGGTTGACGCCCCCACCTACACAAAGCACCGCATGGCCTCCGCCCTTACTGAAAAACTGTCACGCCTGGTCAAGGAAATGCGCGGCCAGGCTCGCATCACCGAAAGCAACGTCACCGACATGCTGCGCGAAGTTCGCATGGCATTGCTGGAGGCCGACGTGGCGTTGCCGGTGGTGCGCGACTTCATTGCCCGCGTGAAGGAGAAGGCGCTGGGCCAGGAAGTGGTGGGATCGCTCACGCCAGGGCAGGCGCTGGTGGGCATCATCAACAAGGAACTCGCCGCGACCATGGGCGTGGGGGTGAGCGACATCAACCTCGCGGCCCAGCCGCCCGCCGTCATCCTGATGGCTGGCCTGCAGGGGGCGGGCAAAACCACCACCACCGCCAAGCTGGCCAAGCTGCTGATCGACAAGCGCAAGAAGAAGGTGCTGACCGTCTCGGGTGACGTGTACCGCCCGGCGGCCATTGAGCAGCTCAAGACCGTGACCAAGCAGGCCGGTGCCGAGTGGTTCCCCAGCACACCCGACCAGAAGCCGCTGGACATTGCCCGCGCCGCGCTCGATTACGCCAAAAAGCACTACTTCGACGTGCTGCTGGTGGACACGGCCGGTCGTCTGGCCATCGACGAGGCCTTGATGGCAGAGATCCAGCAGCTGCACGGGGCGCTGAACCCGGTGGAAACGCTGTTCGTGGTGGACGCCATGCAGGGCCAGGACGCGGTGAACACCGCCAAGGCCTTCAAGGAGGCATTGCCCCTCACCGGGATTGTGCTCACCAAGACGGACGGCGATTCGCGTGGCGGGGCGGCGCTATCGGTGCGCGCCGTCACGGGCGCGCCGATCAAGTTTGCCGGCGTGAGCGAAAAGATCGACGGGCTGGAGGTGTTTGACGCCGAACGGCACGCCGGCCGCATTCTGGGTATGGGCGACATCGTGGCGCTGGTGGAGCAAGTCACCGCCGGCGTGGACATGGCCCAGGCGCAGAAGCTGGCGGCCAAGGTGAAGAGCGGGGAAGGCTTCAACCTGGAGGATTTCCTCGACCAGCTGCGCCAGATGAAGAAGATGGGCGGCCTGTCCAGCCTCATGGACAAGCTGCCCAGCCAGATGACTGCCAAGGCCACCGAAAACGACCTGACCCGCGCGGAGAAGGACATCAAACGCAAGGAAGGGATCATCTGCGCCATGACGCCGCAGGAGCGGCGCAAGCCCGAGATCATCAAGGCCACGCGCAAGCGCCGCATCGCTGCCGGGGCCGGCGTGCACGTGCAGGAGGTGAATCGCCTCCTCAAGGAATTCGAGCAGATGCAGGCCATGATGAAGAAGATGAAGGGCGGCGGCCTGATGAAGATGATGAAGAAGCTCGGCGGCATGAAGGGCATGGGCATGCCCAAGCTGCCCGGCATGTAAACCCTTTCCATGACGACCCTCTGGCCCCTGATGACCGTGCTTGAGGTCGGCATGGGGGCCGTGGCGCTGGTGCTGGCGCTGTGGACGCGCCCCTGGCGCATGCTTAATGGCCCCTTGATGACGCCAGCCCTGGCCGCTTTGGCTCTGTTGCCCTGGATGTGGCTGCTGCCGCAGAAACTGCCCCAGGGCTTGCAGGTGCAGCTGTCGGGGGCGTGCCTGCTGGTGCTGATGCTGGGCTGGCCGCTGGCGGTGCCGTTGCTGGCGGGGGTGGCCGTGCTGGTCTGGCTCATCGGCAGCCAGCCTGCGACCACCGTTCTCACGCAGTGGATATGGGTGGGGCTGGTGCCTGCCACCCTCGCCCTGGCCATAGGGGCGGCGCTGCGCCGCTGGTTGCCGCCCAACCTGTTCATCTACACCCTGGGGAGGGCGTTTCTGGGCACGGCTGTTTCGGTGTTTGTGGCCGGTGCCTTGTTCGAGGCCATCCACCACCTGTTTGGCGGCAATACGCTGCACGAAGCGCTGGTGGCCCGCTGGCTCATGGCCTGGGGTGATGCCTTCCTCACCGGCCTGTTGGCGGCGGTGTTCGTGGCATTCGCCCCACAGTGGCTGGCCACGTGGTCGGATGCGCGTTACCTCAAGCCGCCGGCTACCCGTCCGCCCGGGCGGGAGTGAATCAGCACAAGGGGTAGCCCGAGTAACGGCCTGGCCCCTCGGGGGTGCAGATGCGGATGCGCCCGAAACCGCTCACCACCACGCGCAACTGCGTGCCGTGTGTGGCGGTGAGCGTGACGTTGCCCGCCGTGACGGTGCCGCGCAGCGGCTGAAACGAAAAGCGGTTGCCCGAGACGCCCGGCAGGATCTGCACGCCCGGAAACGCGTCGTGGTGCCGGACGTGTTCCACCCCATCCATGACGCAGGAGCCGACCACCCGGCAGTCGCATGCCTCGGCCACGCTGTAGCCGTAGCACCAGCCTGCATCGGTCAGCCGGAAATTGAGCGACACGCTGCGTTGGCGCTTGAACGACTCGGACTGGGCCAGTCGCAGCTCCGAAACCAGCACCTGGGCCGCGCCCCGAAGCCGGGCATTGTGCTGGATATGGCTCATCGCCGGCATGGCCACACTGGCCAGTACGACCGTGACGGCGATCCCCACCAGGAGTTCGACCAGCGTCAACCCGACCTGTGGCTTGATCCCCTTGCACCTCATGGTTCCTCCCTCGCTTTTGCAGCGAGCATAGAGCCAGCGGGCGCAGGCGAAGCTACCGCATTTGGGGGAGGATCACCCGCTCTGCCGGGCCACCACCACCCGGTTGCGGCCACGTTCCTTGGCCTGATAGAGGGCCGCGTCCGCCTGCTGGATCAGCGCCTGGGCGGTCTGGCCGTGCTGGGGGAAGGTGGCCACGCCGATCGAGAGGGTGACGTGAAGGGTGTCGGGGCCGAAAGGAATGGGCAATGCTTGCACAGCGGCACG
Organism: Burkholderiales bacterium; assembly: GCA_030603635.1. Taxonomy (GTDB): domain Bacteria; phylum Pseudomonadota; class Gammaproteobacteria; order Burkholderiales; family Burkholderiaceae_C; genus Tepidicella. The sequence continues at coordinate 25,362 of JAUVXK010000029.1, forward strand.
GTAGGCCTCGGCACGGACCTGGGCGGTGTGGCCCGTCATGTTGGGCAGCAGCACCACGTATTCCTCGCCGCCGTACCGGCACACCACGTCGGACTGGCGGGCCCCGGCGGCCAGAACCTGCGCGACCTGGCGCAGCACCTCGTCGCCTGCCGGGTGGCCATGGTGGTCGTTCACCTGCTTGAAGCGGTCGATGTCAAGCACCAGCAGGCTCAGCGGCTGGCTTTCGCGCTGGCAGCGTGCCAGCTCGCGCAGCATCGTCGCGTCGAGGTAGCGGCGGTTGAAGAGACCGGTGAGGGCGTCCCGGTTGGCCTGTTCCAGCAGTTGCTGCTGCAGCGACTGGTTGGCATGGAGCTGCCGCTGCAGGGCCTGTTCCTTCTGGCGCAGGGCCTCCCGGGCATTGCGCAGCTTGAGTCCGCGCTGGCGTGCAGCCTCGGCCACCAGCAGCAGGTAGATGCCCAGCGAAGACATGGCCAGTGCGGTGGTCAGGAGGTGGGTGTCGGGGGTGAAGGTGAATCCGTGCAACGCCATGACGGCGAGGGCGCCGACCACGATGCTGATCGCCGCCCGGGCAGCACCGACGGGTCCTTGGTAGAGGGCGATGCTGATCAGCGAACCCAGGAGCACGGCGAACGCGATCCACAGCGGGTACCCGAGCCAGGCCACCCAGGCGCCCATGAGCGCGGGTTCGAACAGCAAGGCCTGGTATTCCACCTTCAGCGGTTTGGCCGACCGGCTCGCGAGTGCATAGAGCAGGTGAGGGTAGATCAACAGATGCAAAGCCAGCAGTGCCCAGACCAGACCGCCCTGCGGGCGGCCATAGAGGTGCGAGGCCATCATCAGGAAGGCGCCGGCGAAGCTGGCTGCACGTACCCGGTGATTCGCCTGGACGATCCAGAAGGTGGGGCGGTGCGCGGCAGACGACATGCGGAGATCAGCGCTCGTAGGTGACGAAGGCGTAGGCAAGGCCAGCGCTGGAGCGGTGGTTTTCGCGGTGGGTTTCCCGCCAGCCGGCGCCCAGGGTGGGGGCGTAGGCATCACCATCGAAGGCCTGTTCTATCTCGGTCACCACCGCGCGCCGGGCCAGCGGTTCTGCCTGGCCATAGACCTGCGCACCCCCCATGATCCAGACCTCCTCGGGCTGTTGCGGCAGGGCGGCGCAGTGGGCCAGCGCTTCGTGCAGGCCGGGCACGGGCAGGGCGCCTTCGCTGCGCAGACGGCTGGCGGTGGTCTCGTCGCGCGTGAGGACGAGGTTCAGCCTGCCGGGCAGCGGACGGAAGCGTTCGGGCAGCGAATACCAGGTTGCCCGGCCCATGATGACCGGACAGCCTTGGGTGTGCCGCTTGAAATGGGCCAGGTCTTCCGGCAGGTGCCAGGGCATGGCGTTGTCTTTTCCGATCACGCCATTGGACGCCCGCGCGAAGATGAGGTTGATGCGCATGGCCGGCAAGCATAGCAGGGCCGACAGAGCGGGCGCAGCGGGCACAATAGCCGCATGAGTACCGTGACCCCCCCTTGGATGGACAAACTGGGTCTGCGCCTGCCCGTGGTTCAGGCGCCCATGGCCGGTTCGCAGGGCAGTGCGCTCGCGCTGGCGGTTTGCGGCGCCGGGGGGCTGGGGTCGCTGCCGGCGGCGACGCTGTCGCTCGACGCCCTGCGCCAGGAGCTGGATCTGCTGAGCCGCCAGGCCCAGGGGCCATGGAATGTGAATTTTTTCTGCCACACCCCACCGTCACACGACCCGGTGCGTGAAGCCGCCTGGCTTGATGCCTTGCGGCCCCTGGCGGACCGGTTCGGCGCCGTACTGCCTGCAGGGCAGGCGGTGGCGGGCCGGGCGCCCTTCAGCGCCGAGGCACTGGAGGTGATTCGCCCTTTCCGGCCACCGGTGGTGAGTTTCCATTTCGGCCTGCCGGCCCCGGCCATGGTGGCCGAGATCAAGGCCTGGGGGGCCCAGGTGTGGAGCAGTGCCACCACCGTGGACGAGGCCCGATGGCTGGAGCAGAACGGCGTGGACGTGATCGTCGCGCAGGGCCTGGAGGCGGGTGGGCACCGGGGCATGTTCCTCACGGCCGACGTGACCACCCAGTCCAGCCTGATGGCGTTGCTGCCGCAGATCGTGCGTGCCGTGCGGGTGCCGGTGTTGGCCGCCGGTGGCATCGCCAACGAACAGGGGGTGCGTGCCGCCATGGCCCTGGGCGCGGCCGGGGTGCAGGTGGGCACGGCCTATCTGCTGAGCCCCGAGGCCCAGACCCATCCCTTGCACCGGGCGGCGCTGCTGTCGTCTCGGGCCGGGCACACGGCGCTCACCAACGTGTTCACCGGCCGGCCGGCGCGCGGCATCGTGAACCGCGCCATGCGCGAACTGGGAGAGGGCGCCACTTGCCTGAGTGCGCGTGCCCCGGCGTTTCCGCTGGCCGGCTGGGCGATGGCGCCCGTGCGGGCGGCCGCAGAGGCCGCAGGGCTCGACGATTGCACCCCCATGTGGGCCGGGCAGGCAGCGGCGCTGTGCGAACCGCTGGCCGCAGCCGAATTGACCCAACGTCTGGGCGAAGCGGCCTGGGCCGCCCTTGGGGGCGCACACGCTCCGAGCGCCTAAAATAGAAGGTTTGCTGGCCATTGTCAGCCTATCGACCCGCCATCCATCATGACCCAGCCTACCTCGACGCCCGTGGCCACCGTGGCCGAGATCCGCAAGACCTTCCTGGACTTCTTTGCCGAGCGCGGCCACACGGTTGTGGCGTCCAGCCCGCTGGTGCCGGGCAACGACCCCACATTGATGTTCACCAACAGCGGCATGGTGCAGTTCAAGGACGTGTTCCTGGGCACCGACAAGCGCAGCTATGTGCGCGCCGCGTCTGTGCAGGCCTGTCTGCGCGCGGGTGGCAAGCACAACGACCTGGAGAACGTGGGTTACAGCGCGCGCCACCACACCTTCTTCGAGATGCTGGGCAACTGGTCGTTCGGCGACTACTTCAAGCGCGAGTCGCTCAAGTGGGCCTGGGAACTGCTGACCGAGGTCTACAAGCTGCCAAAAGAACGCCTGCTGGCCACGGTGTATGCCGAGGACGATGAAGCCTACGACATCTGGACGAAAGAGATCGGCCTGCCGCCCGAGCGCGTGATCCGCATCGGCGACAACAAGGGCGGCCGCTACAAATCGGACAACTTCTGGATGATGGCCGACACCGGCCCCTGCGGCCCGTGTTCCGAGATCTTTTACGACCACGGCGACCACATCCCCGGCGGCCCCCCGGGCAGCCCTGAAGAAGACGGCGACCGCTTCATCGAGATCTGGAACAACGTGTTCATGCAGTTCGAGATGCACGAAGACGGCTCCGTCACCCCGTTGCCCGCGCCCTGCGTGGACACCGGCATGGGACTGGAGCGTCTGGCCGCCATCCTGCAGCACGTGCACAGCAACTACGAGATCGACCTGTTCCAGAAGCTGATTGCTGCCGCTGCCCGTGAAACCGGCCATGCGGACCTGACCAGCCCCAGCCTGCGTGTGATCGCCGACCACCTGCGGGCCACTGCCTTCCTGGTGGCCGATGGCGTCATTCCCAGCAACGAAGGTCGTGGCTATGTGCAGCGCCGCATCGTGCGCCGCGCCATCCGCCACGGCTACAAGCTCGGCCGCAAGACGCCGTTTTTCCACAAGCTGGTGCCCGATCTGGTGGCCCAGATGGGCGAGGCCTACCCCAACCTGGCCGCCCAGGCCCAGCGG
>JAUVXK010000019.1 GCA_030603635.1 Burkholderiales bacterium
GTCTCCCCAGCAGGCCCGCGCGTTCTACGAAGTCGGCTCCGGCGTGCTGGACATTCCGCCCCACAAGATGGCGCGGGTGGAGGCACTGCGAGTACCCACCCGTGACGGTGCTGAGCTGCCTGCCGAACTGGTGGTGCCACACCCCAAGAGGGCCGATGACGCCCAGCCACCCAAACCGTGGCCGGTCCTGCTGTACCTGCATGGCGGGGGCTTCACGGTCGGCAGCGTGGCCACCCACGCCAGCCTGTGCCGGCATCTCGCGCACCTGGCACAGGTGGCCGTGCTGTCGCTGGATTACCGGCTGGCGCCCGAACACAAATTCCCCACCGCCGTCAACGACGCCTGGGATGCCCTTCAATGGCTGCATGCCCAGGCCCCCGCGCTCGGGCTGGACCCGGCGCGCATCGCCATCGGGGGTGACAGTGCCGGGGGCACGCTCAGCATCGTGACGGCATTGCAGGCGCGTGATGCCGGCCTGCCCTTGCGACTGCAGCTGCTGTTCTATCCCGGCTGCGCCGCCCACCAGGACACCCCCTCCCACAAAACCTACGCCCACGGTTTCGTGCTGGAGGAGGCCAGCATCACCTGGTTCTTCAACCAGTACGTCAACACCCCTGCCGACCGGGACGACTGGCGGTTTTCCCCGTTGAACGCCCCCGATCTGGACGGTGCAGCCCCTGTGTGGATGGGCCTGGCGGAATGCGACCCGCTGGTGGACGAGGGGGTCATGATGGCCGACCGTTTTCGCATGGCCGGAGTGCCCGTGGACTTGGAGATCTACCACGGCGTGACGCACGAATTCATCAAGATGGGCCGAGCCATCCCCGAGGCGCTGCAGGCGCATCAGGATGCGGCGCGGGCGCTGCGCCACGCGTTCGGGCACTGACACCGTGAGCAGCGCGCGTAACTGGTGGGTGCTGTCGCCAGCCATGTCGGCCAGCCCGGTGGCCGACGTGCCGCTGCCGCAGATGACCGCACTGCTGCAGAAGCTGGGCCTGGCGGGTCGCCACGAGGTGGCAGAGGACCTGCTGCGCATTGTCAGCGCGCAGGTGCCGATGGCGCAATGCACCATCTTTTCATTCGAGGGGGAGTCCGCGCCCCGCACCGTGGCCGTGGGCGACCGTTCACGCACGGCGGCGCTGCGTCGCATCACGCACGACTACGTCACCCGTTACCACCCGCTTGACGGTTGCCGGGAGGCGATGCGGGCCGAGCAGGACGCCGCGCGCCGTGCCAGCGCCGCGCAGCCGCACATCGTGCTGCACCGCCAGCGCCCGCAAGACATTGCCCACCCCGACTACCGACACGTGTGCTACGAGTTGCCCCGCGTGGCCGAGCGGGTGGCCATGCTGGCGCTTTACGAAGGTTGGCGCTGGCTGTCGGTGAATTTTTACCGCGGGCAGGAGCACGGGCCTTTGCTGCCCGACGACTGGCGCCGGCTGGAGGCGCTGGCGCCGTTGGTGGTGCATGCCGCCCGCCTGCACTATGCGGGTCAGCTGTTCGATGCCGATCTGGCCGAGTGGCTGCTGGCGCGACTGCACCGGCGCCACCCCGCGCTGACCAAGCGAGAGCTGGACGTGTTGCGCGGCCTGTTGCAGGGGCTGGACAACGACACCCTGGCTCAGCGGCTGGGGTTGGAGCTGTCCAGCACACAAACCTACGTGAAACGTGTACACCGCAAGCTGGGGGTGGCGAGTCAGCGCGAGCTGCTGGGTTTGCTGGTCCAGGGCTGATGCTTCATTTTTGTCCCTTTTTGGGGATATTTCGTTTGCCTGCATTGCCTACACTGCCGCCATACGTCAGGAAACCCGCATGCACCAGCCCAGCACCACCCCGCGCCCGTCGATCTACTACCCTTACCGGGTGTACGACGCGTGGCTTCCTTCACAGCACCCGCGCGACGGGCGCAAGCCCGTGGTCATTGCCGGGGCTGGTCCGGCCGGCATGGTGACGGCGCTGGAGCTGGCCCGCCATGGTGTGCCCAGCGTGGTCTGCAACGCCGAACTGCAGTTCTCGCAAGGCAGCCGGGCCATCGTGTTCACCCGCCGCAGCATGGAAATCCTGCAACAGGTGGGCGTGGCCGACCGCATGACGGCCAATGGCCTGCCGTGGCGCTTCGGCAATTCCTTCTACAGGGGCCAGCGCGTGTTCCGCATGGAGGCGCCGCACGACCCGGACGACCGGTTCTTTCCCATGCTCAACATCCAGCAGCAGTATCTGGAGGAATACCTGTACGACGCCTGCGCAGCCAGTCCCCTGATCGACTTCCGCTGGGGCAACAAGGTGGGGCATGTGGCTCAGCACGAAGGGTTTGTGGCGGTGGCCGTGGACACGCCCGAAGGTGCATACACCCTGGATGCCGACTGGCTGGTGGCCGCCGACGGGGGGCGTTCCGGCATTCGCACCCAGCTGGGCCTGCAGATGGAAGGAGCTTCCTACGAAGGGTTTTTCGTGATCGCCGACATCCGGATCGACCTGCCGCTGACCACGGAGCGCCTGGCTTATTTCGATCCGCCCTGGAACCCCGGCAACACCATCCTCATGCACCGTGAACCGCACGGCATCTGGCGGGTGGACTACCAGTTGCCCGAAGGCGAAACGCCTGAAGAGGCGCTGAGACCGGAGTCGCTCAAGGCCCGCATCGACGCGCAACTGGAGATGATCGGGCTGGGCGGCACCCCGTGGGAGATGGACTGGAGCTCCGTCTATTCCGCCCGCACGCTCACGCTGCCGGACTTCGTTCACGGCCGTGTGGTGTTCACCGGCGACGCGGCGCACCTGCTGCCCATCTTTGGCGTGCGTGGGGCCAACACCGCGTTCCAGGACGCGCAGTCGCTGGGCTGGCACCTGGCCTACACCCTGAAGGGGCTGGCAGGCCCGCGCCTGATGGCCAACCACAGCGCCGAACGGGTGGGCGCGGCGCGCGAGATCATCGACGAAGCGGGCAAGAGCACCCGCTTCATGACGCCGCCCACCCGCGGCTTCCGGTTGCTGCGCGACGCGGTGCTCTCGCTCTCGCTTACGCAGGCTTTTGTGCGCCCGCTCTACCACTGGCGCACCTCGCGGCCCCACGAATACACCCATTCGGCGCTCAACAGCCGGGGCGACGACAACGCACTGTTCACCGCCGGCCCGGCGCACGGTGCGCCGCCGCGCAACGTGCGGCTGGCACCCAATGACTACCTGCTGGATCACCTGGGCGGCGGCTTTGACCTGCTGTACTTCACCGAAGGCACAACGTTGCCCGAACCCTTGCTGGCCGTGGCGCAGGCCTGGCACGCGAAAGGGGTGGGGCTGCGCATCACAGCCATCGGCGCGACTGCGCCGGTGCAGGGGGCCGATCAGACGCTGTCCGACGCCGACGGTCATGTGCGCGAGCGCTACGGCGTGCCGGCCAGCGGTGCGGCCTATCTGCTGCGGCCCGACCAGCACGTGTGCGCCCGCTGGCTCACGCTGGACGCCAACCGCCTGCAGGCCGCCCTGCATCAGGCTCTGACCAAGGCCTGACCTTAGCCCCACACCACCGAGGAATCCGAGATGACCCCTGCATTTCAAGCTCCCACGCTGGATATCGCCGGCCTGGAAGCCGTGTACGACACCCTGGCCACGGCCATCGACCGCGCCGGCCCGGAGAAAGCTGAGCTGTTCCTGGTGAAGTTGGCGCTGCTCAACGCCCACGCACTGGGTGATGCGGGTGTGTTCAGGCAGCAGGTCGAAGCCGCACTGCTGGACCTGTGAAGACCTGGTGCTGGGTCTGCCGGCTCCTCGGTTCAGCGCAGCAGCAGCGGTTCCACCGAGAGCGGACCGGGCAGGCCAGCTGAAGACCGCATGCCCGAAGGCCCGATGGCGAGCTTGAACACCGACACCGCGCGAACCAGGGCAGCCGCCTGTTGCTTGAGGGCATCGGCAGCGGCGGCCATTTCTTCCACCAGGGCAGCGTTCTGCTGGGTCGTCTGATCCAGTTCGCTGACGGCCTGGCCAATCTGGGCCACTCCGTCGCTCTGTTCCCGGCTGGCAGCGGTGATGTCGGCCATTACCCTCGTCACCTTGGCAATGGAATCCACCACCCGGGCCATGGTGTCGCCGGCGAGTTCGGCCTGCCGGTTGCCGGTTTCCACGCGTTGCAGGCTGTCGTTGATGAGTTGCTTGATTTCCTTGGCGGCCTCGGCGCTGCGGCCGGCCAGGCTGCGCACCTCGGAAGCCACCACGGCAAACCCGCGGCCCGCCTCTCCGGCTCGGGCAGCTTCCACGGCGGCGTTCAGGGCGAGGATGTTGGTCTGGAAGGCAATGCCGTCGATCACACCAATGATGTCGCCGATGCGCTGAGAACTCTGGGTGATGCCCTGCATGGTCTGGACCAGCTCGGTCACGACCTGCCCGCCTTCGGAGGCCACCTGGCTGGCTTCGGTGGCCAAGGTGTTGGCGGTCTGGGCGTTGTCGGCGTTCTGGCTTACCGTGGCGCTGAGCTGCTCCATGGACGCTGCCGTTTCCTCCAGCGATCCGGCCTGTGATTCGGTACGTGCGCTCAGGTCCTGGTTGCCACTGGCGATCTGTTGGCTGGCGCTGGAGAGGTTGTCTGCCGACTGTCGGACCTCCTGGACGATGCCGGTGAGCGCTCCCTGCATGTCGCGCATGGCTTGACGGAGCTGGGCGATTTCGTCGCGGCCATGCACGTCCACCTGGCTGGTCAGGTCGCCCTCGGCCACGCGGCGTGCCAGCGTCACGGTCGCGTCCAGCGGCTTGACCATGGAGCGGGAGGTTAGCACGGCAAAGGCGAACCCTCCGGTGGCCGCGAGCAGCAGCACGATGGCCGAAGCCCACAGCGTCAACCGGGCCATGTCGGCGGCCTCTGTCTCTGCTGTCTGGCTGTATTCCGCCACGGCGGCGCGAAGTTCCCGCAACAGTTGCGTGGGCTGCCGGTCCATGCCGGCCACGGCCTGGTCTCCCGCGCGGTGGTCGAACAGCGAGGCTTCGAACGAGGCATAGCCGCGTCGATAACCGGTGGCCATGGCGGCGTGGGCGTCCAGAAAGCGCTGGCCGATTTCCTGTATGCGTTCGCTGTCCGGCATGGCCGTCATGACCTGCCGCACCTGTTCGGCCACGGCGGATTCCTCGCGCTGGAAAGCGGTCCAGAAGCGGTCGAGCTGTTCGGCATCGTGGCCACGCAGCAGCACGTTCTTCCATTCCTGCACCTGGGTCCGGAATCGCAGTTCGGCTTCCACGGCCTGACGTTCCACCTGGGTCATCTCTTCGACATCGTTCTGGAAGAAAGCGATGACCCGGCTGAGCTGGAACATGCCGACAGCGGATGCGAGCAGCATCACCAGCAGCAGCGCGCCGAACGACAAAGGCAATTTGTGACGCAGTTTCATGGGAATGTCCTGATTGGGGCGGTGGAGACCGGGGTAGGGGCGCAGGGACGGTTCAGCCACCTAGCAATCAGCATGCCACATCCAATCCGCTTTTTTGATGACAGCCCCTACGCGGCGTAGGGCTCCCGGGTTGTGGGGTTGCCCCCTTTGCCGGGATAATCGCCCGTTGCCTGCCCGATCATGAACGCCCCCATCGACGTCTCCTTCTTCCCGCGCGCCGCCAAACCGTTGACCAGTTACAAGCCGTACTGGGCCAAACGCTTCGGGAACGCCCCTTTCCTGCCCATGAGCCGTGCCGAAATGGACCAGCTCGGCTGGGACAGCTGCGACATCATCCTGGTGACGGGCGACGCCTACGTGGACCACCCCAGCTTCGGCATGGCGGTGGTGGGTCGGGTGCTGGAGGCGCAGGGCTTCCGCGTGGGCATCATCGCCCAGCCCGACTGGCACAGCGCCGAACCCTTCAAGGCGCTGGGCAAGCCCAACCTGTTCTGGGGCGTGACGGCGGGCAACATGGACTCCATGATCAACCGCTACACGGCGGACCGCAAGATCCGCTCCGACGATGCCTACACCCCGGGTGACGTGGGTGGCAAGCGCCCGGACCGCGCGGCCACCGTGTACAGCCAGCGCTGCCGAGAGGCCTACAAGGACGTGCCCATCGTGCTGGGCGGCATCGAAGGCTCGCTGCGCCGCATCGCGCACTACGACTACTGGAGCGAGACCGTGCGCCGCTCCGTGGTGCTCGACAGCAAGTGCGACATCCTGCTCTACGGCAACGCCGAACGCGCACTGGTGGAAGTGGCGCACCGGCTGGCCAAGCGAGAGCCCATCGACCAGATCACCGACGTGCGCGGCACCGCCTTTGTGCGCCGCAGCACACCCGAAGGCTGGTTCGAGATCGACTCCACCGAGGTGGACCAGCCGGGCAGGGTGGATGCGCACATCAACCCCTACCTGATCGTGTCCGAGCAGGCCAAGGCCCAGGGCCAGTCCTGTGCCCGTGACGAGGAAGCGCAGGCCGATGCCGACGAGGCCAACGCCATGCTCGAAGCCGCTGGCGGGGCTGCCGTGGGCCACAAGGCGCAGGCCGCCGCGGTGCAGCCGCTGCGCTTCGTCACCAACCCGGCCTTGCCTTCCAAAGGCAAGCCGCCTCGCGATCGCACCGTCATCCGCCTGCCCAGTTACGAACAGGTCAAGGCCGATCCGGTGCTGTATGCCCACGCCAACCGCGTGCTGCACCTGGAAACCAACCCCGGCAACGCGCGGGCGCTGGTGCAGGCGCATGGCAGCGGCTCGTCCGCGCGCGACGTGTGGATCAACCCGCCCCCCATTCCGCTCACCACCGCCGAAATGGACTGGGTGTTCGACCTGCCGTACGCCCGCAGCCCGCACCCGGCCTACGCCGACGAGAACGGCCGCCACGATGGCCCCACCAAGATCCCGGCGTGGGAGATGATCCGCTTCAGCGTGAACATCATGCGCGGCTGCTTCGGGGGTTGTACCTTCTGCTCCATCACCGAACATGAAGGGCGCATCATCCAGAGCCGGTCCGAAGAGTCCATCATCAAAGAGGTGGAAGACATCCGCGACAAGGTGGCCGGTTTCACCGGCGTCATTTCCGACCTGGGCGGCCCCACAGCCAACATGTACCGTCTGGGCTGCAAAAGCCCCGAGATCGAGGCCGCCTGCCGCAAGCCGAGCTGCGTCTATCCGGGCATCTGTTCCAACCTCACCACCGACCACGGGCCACTCGTTCGTATCTACCGTCGTGCACGGAATCTGAAGGGCATCAAGAAAATCCTCATCGGTTCCGGTCTCCGCTACGACCTGGCCGTGAAAAGCCCCGAGTACGTGAAGGAACTGGTGCAGCACCACGTGGGCGGCTACCTGAAGATCGCGCCCGAACACACCGAGTCGGGTCCGCTGTCGAAGATGATGAAGCCCGGCATCGGCAGCTACGACCGCTTCAAGCAGATGTTCGAGAAGTACAGCGAAGAGGCGGGCAAGAAGCAGTTCCTGATCCCGTACTTCATTGCGGCCCACCCCGGCACCAGCGACGAGGACATGATGAACCTCGCGCTCTGGCTGAAACGCAACGGCTTCCGTGCCGACCAGGTGCAGACCTTCTACCCCAGCCCCATGGCCACGGCCACGGCCATGTACCACACCCAGTTGAACCCGCTCAAGGGCATACACCGCGACGAACGGGCCGAAGCGGTGGACATCGTCAAGGGCGAGAAGCGCCGCCGCCTGCACAAGGCCTTCCTGCGCTATCACGACCCCAACAACTGGCCGATGCTGCGTGAAGCGCTCAAGCGCATGGGCCGTGCCGACCTCATCGGCAATGGCAAGCAGCACCTGATCCCCACCTTCCAGCCCATGACGGACGGTGCCTACCAGAGCCCGAGGCGGACCAACTCCACCCCAGGGGGAAAAACCGCCACGGCGCAGGTGCGCAAGGGCCAGATGCTGACCCAGCACACCGGACTGCCACCCCGCAGTCAGGGCTCCGGCCCCAGCCCCCGGCGCCGACGATCCACCGGCGGCTGAAAACGCTGCTCAGTCCGCCGGGAGGGTGTGCAGCGGGATGTCGTGTTTGGTGGCCAACCGGTCGAGCTGTTTGCGCGTCTTGCCGAGCAGATAGCGGGCGATGGCCTGGTGGGTGTCTGCGTCGAACATGCCGGCCATGTTGCGCGGTGTCAGGCCCGCCACGGTGCACAGGGCCCGGGCGAAATGGGGCTCCAGCGCGGCCACGGCCACCCGTCCGTCCTTGCACGGATAGACCCGATACCCAGCGTGCCCGCCTCCCACTGCGGCGCCCGGCACGGTGAGCACCCAGTGGCGAGGCAAGGCCAGCCAATCGGCGGCCTCCGACAGGGCCACCTCCTGGAAGCAGCCCTTTCGACTGTGTTGACGCTGCAGCACGGCCCGCAGCACGGCTTCCGAGGCCAGCAGGGCGCCGCCCATGTCGGCAAACAGGGTGGGTGGCGTATTCAGTCCGTCGACCAAGCCGGCCTCGGCCAGGTAGGTGAGGTCGTGCCCGGGCTCGTCCGCCCGTTCCCCAGGGCTGCCGACGATGGCCACCATGCACAGGGCCGGATAGGTTCGGCGCAGGGCCGGCCAGTCCAGGCCGAGCTTGCGCAGTGCCGAAGGGCGGAAAGAGGTAAGCAGCACATCGCTGCGCGCCAGGGCCTGGTGCAGCTTGCGCTGGCCGGTCGGGGTTTTCAGGTCGGCTTCGATGCGCCGGATGCCTTCATGCATCTCGTCGTACGCCTTGCGGCTGTACTGGGCCATGGGGTCGCTGCTGTCCAGGCCTTCCGGTGCCGGGGCTTCGAGCTTGGTGCAGCGAGCCCCCATGGCCCGCAGGCGCATCAGCGCCGCCGGGCCGGGGAGGTTGAGGGCGAGGCTGAGCACGCGCACGCCTCGCAGGGGTTGGAGGGGTTTCATGCCCCCCATCTTAAGGTCAGGCGCCGAAGTCCAGCGGCAGGCCCACGTAGTTCTCGGCGATCGTGCGCAGGCCCGCTTCCGAGTGCATCAGGTAGTCCAGTTCGGCGTGCTGCAGCCTGGCGTTGATGGCGCCTTCGTTGGGGAAGTTGTGCATGATGGCGGTGAACCACCAGCTGAACCGCTCGGCGCGCCAGATGCGCTTGAGGCAACGCTCGGAGTAGCTGTCGATACCGGCTTCGGTCTTGTCCTGATAGAACTCGACAAAGGCGTTGGAGAGGTACTTCACGTCGGTCGCGGCCAGGTTCAGGCCCTTGGCGCCGGTGGGGGGCACGATGTGTCCGGCGTCTCCCGCGAGGAACAGCCGGCCAAAGCGCAGCGGCTCGGTCACGAAGCTGCGCAGCGGTGCGATGCTCTTTTCCAGCGAGGGGCCGGTCACCAGCTTGTCGGCCGCTTCGGCATCCAGCCGCAGCTTGAGTTCGGCCCAGAAGGCATCGTCGCTCCACTGTTCCACCTTGTCGGTCAGCGGTACCTGCAGGTAGTAACGGCTGCGGGTGTGGCTGCGCTGAGAACACAGGGCAAAGCCGCGCTCGCTGTTGGCGTAGATCAACTCATGGTGCACCGGCGGGGTGTCCGACAGCAGGCCCAGCCAGCCGAAGGGGTAGACCTTCTCGAACTCCTGGATGGCGCTGCGCGGCACGCTGGCGCGGCACACGCCGTGGAAGCCGTCGCAGCCTGCAATGAAGTCGCACTCGACGGTGTAGCTCTGGCCATCCTTCTCATAGGTCACACGGGGGCGGGTGCCGTCGAAGTCGTGGATCTGCACGTTCCCAGCTTCGTACACCGTGGTCAGGTCAGCGGCCCGGCGGGCATCCATCAGGTCACGGGTGACTTCGGTCTGGCCGTACACCATCACCTTCTTGCCACCGGTGAGCTTTTCCAGGTCGATGCGGTGACGCTTGCCGTCGAACAGCATGTCGAACCCGGTGTGCACCAGGCCCTCCTTGTGCATGCGCTCGCCCACACCGGCTTCGTCCAGCAGGTCGGTGGCCACCTGTTCCAGCACACCGGCTCGGATGCGGCCCAGCACGTATTCCGGCGTCTGGCGCTCCAGGATGACGGCGTCGATACCCGCCTTGTAGAGCAATTGGCCGAGCAGCAGGCCCGAAGGGCCGGCGCCGATGATGGCAACCTGGGTGCGCATGATGGAGTCTCCGTTGATGACAGTATTCGAATGCTAGGCAGGGCCCACCGGTTTGGGGCGTACGCATCAGCGGTTTTGCGCGATCTATGGAACAATTGCGCGATGACCGCGCAAAACATCACCGTTGCGAAGGCCGACTTCATCGAAGGCATGGCCAAGGGCATGGCGGTGCTGGAAAGTTTCGATACCGAGCGCCAGCGCCTCAATGCCACGTTGGCGGCGCAACGCGCCGGGCTCACCCGTGCCGCTGCTCGGCGCCATCTGCTCACGCTCGCCCATCTGGGCTACCTGGAAACCGATGGCAGCTACTTCTGGCTGTCGCCGAAGGTGCTGCGGTTCTCCGGCAGCTACCTGTCCAGTGCCCGTTTGCCCAGGGCCATGCAGCCCGCGCTCAACCGGCTGGCCGCCTACACGGGCGATTCGTTTTCCGTGGCCGTGCTGGAGGGCGATTCGGTGGTGATCGTGGCGCGCAGCGTGCTTACGGCTTCAGACCCCTCCCGCAGCGGCTGGCTGTCATCATCCCTGGGTCACCCGATGCGCCAGTCCCAGGATGTGCGCTGGACGGCGCATGGCCTGCACCTCGGCGCCCGACTGCCCGTGCATGCCACGTCCACAGGGCGGGTGCTGCTCGCCAGCCTGCCCACGGCTGAACTGGCGGCATGGCTCAAGGGTCGGTTGCTGTCCCGGCTGACGCCCTACACCATCACCGACCACAAGGGCCTGCGGCGCCTCCTGTCGGAGGTGCGGCGACAGGACTGGTGTCTGGCCAGCGAGGAGCACGAATTGGGGGTGCATGCCGTGGCGGTTCCCCTCAGAAACATGGCGGGCCAAACGGTGGCCGCGCTCAATGCCGTGGTCTCCACGGCCAGGCTTCAGTCTGGGGCGGTGCAGGCCGAGTTGTTGCCCCTGCTCCAGAACACCGCCTTGGAATGCCGGCCGGCGCTCTAGGTCGAACGTGATCAGGGCACCTGCTGAGGTGCGAAAGACAGGTCGGGGTTCAGGCGTGGATGGGTTTCTTCTCCCAGCCACCACAGCACAGCCCCGGAACCGAACATCGACAAGGCCACAAACCAGAAGGCGGCTTCCACCTGCCCGGAGAAATGGGCGGTCAGCCCCAGTCCCAGCGCACCCACGCCGTAGCCCAGGTCGCGCCAGAAGCGGTAGATGCCAATGGCCGAACCACGCCAGTGGGGCGGGGCGATGTCGGCCACCGCGGCCGACAGGTTGGGGTACAGCAGCGCCATGCCCAGGCCCGACAGGGCAGCCGACGCGGACCACCAAGCCGCGCCCTGACCGAACACCATGGCCAGGACGCCGGCGCCACACAGCCACATGCCCCACACATTGGGGCGTTGGCGACCCACGCGATCCGACAGCCGGCCCGTGAACAGTTGCGAGCCTCCCCAGACGATGCCATACACACCAATGATCCAGCCCATCTGCGTGAGGCTGGCGCCTTGTTGAACCAGGTACACGGGATAGAACACCCACACCAGGGCATCGACGAATTTTTCCACCAGCCCGGCCTGGCTGATGGCAAAGAGGCGCCGGTCCCGCCAGCTCATGAGGGCAAAGACCTCCCAGGTGCGAGGGTTGGCCGAGACGTTGCGCGGGTAGCGGGGGGAGGCATCACTTGCCGATGTGGCTCCGTTGGCGTGTGCCCGAATTTCCAGGCGGGTCCAGGGCAGGGTGTCCTGCACCCACACGTGGGTAAGCAGCAACGCCGTGACGATGACCCCCATGCCAAACAGCAGCAGGCCTTCGCGGGCGCCCAGTGTGGTGGCCAGCCAGGCGGTGGCCAGACCGCCGAGGGCCACCCCCACATAGCCGGCGAATTCGTTCAGCCCCAGGGTCAGCCCTCGCTCGTCGGGGCGTGTGATGTCGAGCTTGGCGGTCTGCGTCATCGACCAGGTCAGCCCCTGGTTGATCCCGAGCAGCACGGTCGCGGCCACCACCCAATCCCAGCTGGGGGCATACCACACCATGGCCGGAATGGGCAGCGCCACCGCCCAGCCGGCCAGCAGCACCCGCTTGCGGCCCAGCCTTTCCGACACACGCCCCGCCACAAAATTCATGCTGCCCTTGACCACGCCAAACGCCACCACAAACGCGGTCAGCAGCAGAAAAGAGCCTTTGGGGACGCCAAATTCGGTTTCTGCCAAGGCGGGCACCACGGTGCGCATCATGCCGATGGTCAACCCCACCAGCAGCACCTGCAGCAACTGGTGCAGGAACTGGGTGAGGTTGGGCCGGATGCCGTGGGTGTGCATGGGGGCCAGCATCGGTCAGGCCGCGACGTTGGCGGCCACAATGTGGGCCATATTGGCGGGGCGCGGGGGAATTTCCGCAATCAGGCCTTGCACAAAGGCGGTTTTGTCCAGGCCGAGTGCGGGGTTCCAGCGCTTTTCAAAGCCGATGGTGGAAGACGGTTTGCCCGACAGGCCGGCCCCGCAGGCACTGCCCGCCTGATGGCCTGGGTAGATTTCCAGTTCGTTGGGCAGCGTCAGCAGCCTGCGGCGCAGGCTTTCCCAGAGCGTGCCGGCCATTTCTTCCTCCCGGCCGGCCAGGTCGGGCCGGCCCACGGCGCCCACGAACAGGGTGTCGCCGGTCAGCACGAACCAGGGTTCGTCTCCACGCCTCTGGTCTTTCACCAGCAGGCAGATGCTGTCGTGGGTGTGGCCCGGCGTGTGCAGCACCTCCACCTTGACGTTGCCCACGTCCAGCCACTGGCCGTCGGCCAGCGGTTCAAAGGGAAATTGCACCAGTGAGCGGGCCGACTCGTGCAGGCAGTACAGTGCACCCGCGCGGCGTGCCAGTTCGCGCCCGCCCGAATAGTGGTCGGCATGCACATGCGTATCGATCACATGGGTGATCTGAACGCCTGCTTCGCTGGACTGGTCCATGAACCAGTCCTCGTCACCCACAACCACATCCACGGCCACCGCCTTGCCCAGGCTGGCGCATCCCAGAAAGTACGACAGAGACGATTCCCGTGTGGGCAACTGTTTGAAGAACATGGTGGCCTTTCAACGCCCGCCACTCTTGATGGCGTCTTTCAGTCCATCGAAAGTGGTGCGGACATGGGTGTTGAACAGCAGTCCCTCCTTGGCCTGTTTGGGCACGCCTTCCACCTCCAGCATGTCGCTCACCATCTGGAAAGAGACGGCGCCATTGTGATCTTTCCCATCTGCGGCCAGCATCTGGTTGCCAAAAAAGACGGCCGGTGCCGGTAGGCTGGGTACCAGGCTTGAAGGAAGCAACTGGATGGGCACCCGGTAGGTGTTGGCAACTTCGGCCGCCACCTGCAGGTTGCCGTTGCAACGCACACCTGGTGGGTCTTTGGCAATGAAGGTGAGCACCTTGCGGCCGGCAGCATCTGTAGAACCAGGAACGTTCATGGATACGTCCATGGCGCTTGCGGCGGTAACAGTTGCCATGATCAGGCCGGCAAGCAGCGAGTGGGGAATCAGGCGAGTCATGCGGGGTCTCCTTCAGTTTGTGAATGGCTGGGTACAGGGGTGTCAGCCAGCGGCAGACCAGCCGCCTGCCATTCGCTGATGCCGTCAAACGTCTTGCGGGCCCGAAAACCCTGGCTGCGCAGCAGCTTCACCGCTTCGTCCGACATCAGGCAGAACGGGCCCCGGCAGTAGGCGACGATCTCCACATCGCGCGGCAGATCGGCCAGCCGCTGCGACAGCTCGGACAGAGGCATGGAGCGCGCGTAGGGCAGGTGGGCGGTCGCAAATTCCTCGCTGGGGCGCACGTCCAGCACCACCACTTCGCCCCGGCGGGCCTGCGCCAGCAGTTCCTCCCGGCTCACCTCGGCCAGCAGGCCAGGCTCGGCCATCATGTTCTGTAGCGTCATCTGCAATTCCAGCAGGTGTTCTTCGGCCACCTGCCTCAGGTGCACGCCCAGTTGGGCCACGTCGTTCCCGCTCAGGCGGTACAGCATGCGTTTCCCTTCGCGCCGCGCCTGCACCAGCCGCGCTTCTTTCAACGCCTTGAGGTGGGCGCTGGCCAGCTTGATGTCTATGGCCACCTCGTTGGCAACCGTGTCGACCGACTTTTCGCCCTGGGCCAGCATCTCAAGGATTTCCAGCCGCTTGGGGCTGGCCAGCGCCTTGCCCACGCGGGCCACCTGTTCGTACAGCAGGTCTTTGAGATTGCGGTTGTTCATGGATAACATTCTAAAGGTTAATAGAATAAGCGACAAGTGGTATTCTCTGCATCCGCTGTCATGGAACCACCACGCCGATCTCATCCATCAACCCTGCACCATCCTGGCGCTGCGGGCACGAGGCATTGATGGTCGAAAGCCGTACTCTGCCGTCGAGCGCATTCGAGCAGCAGCATGTTCTGGCTGCGATCGGTCTGTCGGTTGCGTTGCATGTCGGCTTGCTGGCCTGGATGCTGGGTTGGGGCCAATGGCCGGCTCCGAAACTGGTCACCGAGGCTCGGGAAGAGATCGTCGTGATCGATCTGGAACCGCCACCCCCAGCCCCGCCAGAAGAACCGTCTCCTCCGCCCGAAGCGCCCGCGCCTCCGCAACTTGCACCGCCTGTGGAAACGGCCACCTGGCCACTTCTGGAAGAAGCCCTGGTCCCCACGGTACCTGCAGAACCCAGACGCGCCTACAGCGATGCACCGGCTCCACCAAGCGCCGAAGACTGGGCGCTGGCCGGCACCTATGCGCTCAAGAACAGCAAGCGCTACCGCTACAACTGGGGGCTGCAGGTGCGCAGCATGATGGGGCGGGCCTACGAGGGGCCTGATCAGGGCATTGTGCGCTTTCGGGTGGTGATGGCCCCGAACGGCACCCTGGCTCAGTTGGAAACGCTGTGGAGCACCTCGCCCGTGGCCGAAGCCCTGGCCCGCAAGGCCATCGAAAGCATGCCCCCGCTGCCGCCCACGCCCACAGGCGAGCCACTCATCTTCGAGCGCACCATCACCTTCGGCCCCAACGACGTGGAAATGCCGCCGATCTACAAGTACGACTGCGAACCCGATCCTCCCCGGTTCCGCAACCCCTATGTGTGGGACGGCCAATCAGCGCAGGGGGAAGCTGTGCAACCCACCGCGCAGAAGCTGGACCCCGAGGCCTATGCCGAGTGCCTCAAGCAGTTACCGCAAGACACGGTGGAGGCCGAAAGCACGAGCGACCAGCGCCAATTGGAGCGTTGGAAGTCGCACCGCTTGAACAGCCCCTGAGCCGATCGATGCAGTCATGGTTCTCCATTAGGATGTTCGCATGTCAATTGAACGAACCTCCGCCTGGACCGTGTTCTGGGCGTTCCTGCGTCTGGGTCTGACTTCTTTTGGAGGGCCGGTGGCGCATCTGGCCTATTTCCGCGAAGAGTTTGTCAACCGCCGGCGCTGGCTGGGTGAAAAGGCCTACGCCGACGTGGTGGCCCTGTGCCAGTTTCTGCCAGGGCCAGCCAGCAGCCAGGTGGGCATGGCGCTGGGGTTGTATCAGGCCGGCTACCGGGGGGCCTTCGCCGCTTGGCTGGGATTCACGCTCCCATCGGCGCTGTTGTTGATCCTGTTTGCGCTGGGCTTGGGTGCCATGGACGATGCCTTCGCTCGTGGCGCCTTGCAGGGTTTGAAGGTGGCTGCGGTGGCGGTGGTGGCCCAGGCAGTGTGGGGCATGGCGCGCCAGCTGTGCCCCGATGCCCTGCGCGTGTCCTTCATGTCGCTGACGGCTGCGGTGGTGCTGCTGGTGCCTGTGGCCTGGGTGCAGGTGGGCTGCCTGCTGCTGGCGGGTGCGGCCGGGGTGTGGTGGCTACCGGCAGGCCAGGTGGGCGGACACGAACCCTTGCCTCAGCGGGTGGGGCGGCGTGCCGGCGCGCTGTGGCTGGCCTTGTTCTTCGTAGGTTTGCTCGGCCTGCCGTTTCTGGCACTGAGCCTGTCATCCCCTGCCTGGCAGATGGCAGACGCGTTCTACCGCGCCGGGTCGCTGGTGTTTGGTGGGGGGCACGTGGTGCTGCCGCTGTTGCAGGCCGAACTGGTGCCCACCGGCTGGGTTGACAACGACGTGTTCCTGGCCGGTTATGGGGCCGCACAGGCGGTGCCGGGGCCGCTGTTCACCTTTGCCGCCTTTCTGGGGGCATCGTCACTGCAGGGGCCCACGGGCTGGTGGGGCGGTGCGCTGGCGCTGGTGGCCATCTTCCTACCGTCTTTCCTGCTGGTGGCGGGTGCCCTGCCGTTCTGGGAGGTGCTGCGCAGCCATCCGTTGGCACGGGCCGCGCTGGCGGGTGTGAATGCCGCCGTGGTGGGCTTGCTGCTGGCGGCGCTCTACCACCCGGTGTGGACCAGCGCCATTTTCGGCGTGCACGACTTCATTCTGGCGCTGCTGGCACTGGTGGGGCTGATGTTCTGGCGCCTGCCGCCGTGGCTGGTGGTGCTGGGCTGTGCGGTGATCGGCTGGGCCGCGTTCACTCGCTGACGCCCAGCCGCAGGGGCACGTCTTCGAACTCGGTGTTCAGCACCACGGTGCTGGTGGTTCGGGCCACCCCGGCAATGGCCTTGATGCGGTAGAGCACGTCCTCCAGTCCACGCGGGTGGCTGGTGCGTATCTTGGCGATGAAGTCGTATTCGCCGGCCACGCTGTGCAGTTCCAGCACTTCCGGCATGCTGCGCAGGGCCGGAGCCACTTCGCGGCAGTGCACCCCGCCATCGTTGCGGATGGCCACAAAGGCGGTCACGTGCAGGCCCACCTTGTCCGGGTCCACCCGCAGCGAGAAGCGCTCGATCACGCCGCGCTCCCCCATTTTCTTCACACGCTCGTGCACAGCCGCTGTCGACAGGCCCACCTCGGAGGCCACGTCGGCGTAAGAACGTCGGCTGTCGGCGCTCAGCGCCGTCAAAATTCTGGCGTCCAGTTCGTCTATCTGAATATTTGCTTGCATGAGGTGAATTTTCTGATCAAAATCCGGTAGAGTGGAGTGTCGCTGAAAAATTTCTTTTCACAGGCCAATCATGCCGTTCAATCTTCAGTCCAACGAGGGTTCGCCAGCCGGTTTGCGGCTGGCGGTCGCGCTCCTGATCGTATACGTGGTCTGGGGCACCACCTACTTTGCCATAGGCCTGGCCTTGCAGTCCATGCCGCCGCTGCTGATGAACGGGGCCCGTTTTGCCCTTGCGGGGGTGATCATGCTCGGCTGGGCGCGCTGGCAGGGACAGGCCTGGCCCACGCGTGTGCAATGGCGGCACAGTGCCCTGATCGGTGCCCTCATGGCCTTTGCCGCCATGACGCTGGTGGTTCTGGCGCAGCGCCTGGGCATCGGCTCCGGCCTGATGGCCACGGTGGTCACCACCATGCCCATGTGGCTGGCCTTGTGGACGCGCTGGGGAGGTGAGCCGGTTCCCTGGACGAGCTGGCTGGGCCTGGTGCTCGGCGCCAGCGGAGCGTTGTTGCTGGCCATGGAGGGCGATTTTTCCGCCACGCTGCTGGGCACCCTCTGTGCGTTCGGGGCGCCGCTGTGCTGGAGTCTCGGCTCCTACGCCTCGCGCAAGCTGGACCTGCCGCCGCCCGCGATGGCATCGGGGGCACAGTGGCTGCTCGGTGGCGCCCTGGGCCTGGGGGTGGCGGGCCTGTTCGAACCGCAGGCGCGCCACTTTGACTGGGGGCAGGTGACCCTGCTGTCCTGGCTTGCCTGGGGCTACTTGCTGGTCATGGGCACATTGGTCACGCTCAACGCCTATCTCTGGCTGCTCAAGAACACCACGGCGGCGTTGGCCGGCAGCTATTCCTTTGTCAATCCGCTGGTGGCGCTGTGGGTGGGCGTGGCCATCGGCGGGGAGCGACTCACGGGCTGGGTGTTCGTGGCCATGCCCTTGATCCTGCTGGCCCTGCTGTTCATCCTCTACGGCCGCTCCGGTGTCGTGTCCGCCATCCTGCGTTTCTGCCGGCGCCTGGGTGGCGCCAGGGCGGTGGCCTGAGCGGGTATAACCTCGGGCATGCCCGACGCTTCCTACCCCTTCGATCTGATCCTGTTCGATCTGGACGGCACACTCGTCGAGACGGCCGCCGAGATCACCGATGCCGTCAACGACACGCTGGCCGACATGGCCCTGCCGCCGCTGGAGCAGCCACGCGTGGAGTGCTGGATCGGCCTGGGCACGCGTGAACTGCTGGCCCAGGCGCTGGCATGCCGTTGGGGTGTATCGGTGGCTCAGGCACGGGCATCCGGGGAATTCGCGTCGGTGGAAAGCCGGTTTGCCGCACACTACCTGCACCGCTGTGGCACCTGCAGCCGCCTGTATCCGCAGGTGCGCGAAACCCTGCAGGCGCTGCGCGGCAGCGGTGTCAAGCTCGCGGTGCTCACCAACAAGGAAGAGCGCTATACCCGGCGTGTGCTCGAGGCCCACGCGTTGGAGCCATGCTTCGACCACATCGTGTGTGGTGACACCTTCGCCGTGAAGAAACCGGACCCCCGTGGTGCGCAGGATTGCATGCAGCGCTTCGGCGTGCCACCCGGGCGAACGCTCCTGGTGGGGGACTCGTCCATCGACGTGGCCACGGCACGTCACGCGGGCATGGCCGTCTGGGTGTTGCCTTATGGCTACAACATGGGCGAACCCATCGAAGCCTGTGCACCGGATCGCGTGATCAGCGATGTTTCGTGCCTGCTCTCCGGCTCACAGGCGGGCCTCACCCGTTGACGGGCCGCTTCAGAGGGGCAAGGCGCAGTCCACGGGGCGGGCGCCCAGCACCTTGGTGAGCACGTGCGGCTCGATCCCGATCAGGTAGCCGCGCCGCCCGCCGTTGAGCCAGATGCAGGGCAGTTCCAGCACCGTGCGTTCCACATACACCGGCATCTCGCGCCGGGTGCCGAACGGCGACGTACCGCCCACCAGATAGCCACTGTGGCGATTGGCCACTTCGGGTTTGCAGGGCTCCACCGACTTGGCGCCGATCTGCCGGGCCAGGTTCTTGGTGGACACACTGCGGTTGCCGTGCATGAGCGCCAGCAGCGGGGCCGCCTTGTCGTCCTGCATGACGAGGGTTTTCACCACGGCAAAAGGGTCCAGCCCGAGTACCTCGGCACTGTGCAGGGCGCCACCGTGTTCCAGGTACTCGTAAGGGTGTTCACTGAACGCCACGCCGCATGACTTGAGCAGGGCGGTGGCCGGGGTTTCGCTGATTCGTGTGGCTTTGGGCATGGTGATGGCGAACATTGACCGCCCGGCATGGTAAGCGATAGAGTGTGGCCATGGAATCACCCTACCACCACTTCTGCGAGCTGTTCGCCCAACTGGGTCTGCCAGACGACACGGCGAGCATCGGCAAGTTCATTACGGCCCATTCGCCGCTGGCGGCCTCCGTGCCGTTGCACGAGGCGCCGTTCTGGACCGAAGCCCAGCGCGCGCTGTTGCGCGAGGAGTTGCTGGAAGACGCGGACTGGGCCCCGGTGATCGACCAGCTCAACGTGGCCCTGCGCGGCAAGCCTGAGTACTGAGGCCTGCCGGCAGGCCTTCACTCACTTGGCTGCCAGGCCCAGGCGCTCGATCAACTGGCGGTCCTTTTCAAACGTTTCCACCGCCCAGGTGCGGTAGTCGCTGCTGTTGCGGTACCACATGTCCTGGTTGAGCTGGCCGAGGACCTCCAGATGACGCGGGTCTTCCATGGCCTTCTTGAACGCATCGTGCAAGGCGCGCACCACTGCTGGGTCCATGCCTTTGGGGCCGACCAGACCGTAGGGCGACTGCGACACCACGTTGTAGCCCAGGTCCTTGGCCGTGGGCACGTCGGGCCAGCGCCTGGTGCGCTGTTCGCCGAAGGTCAGGAGCAGGCGCATCTGGCCGGCGTCCACAAACCGGTCCCAGCCCGTGGCGTCGCTGCCCGCGCTCACGTGGCCGCCCAGCACGGCCTGCATCAGGTCGGCATTGCCACGGAATGGCACGTGGTTCAGCTTCACGCCCACCGCCGTCGCCACTTCCTCCATGAGCAGGTGCGGGCTGGTGCCGGTGCCTGTGGAGCCGTAGTCGACCTTGCCGGGCTCTTTGCGCGCGGCCTCCACGTAGTCCTGGAAGGTCTTGTACGGGGAGTCGGCCCGCACCACGAAACCGAAGGTGTAGCCCGAAACGCCCAGGATGAAGCTGAAGTCGTTGATCGGGTGCCAGTTGGTGCGCTGCATGTGCGGCATGCGCAGCATGCCCAGCGGGAACTGGGCGATGGTGTAGCCGTCGGGGCGTGCCTGCAGGGCCATGGTGCCCGGACCGAGGGTGCCGCCGGCGCCTGGGCGGTTGTCCACCACAATGGGCTGTCCCAGGTGCGTGCTCGCGATTTCGGCCAGGGTGCGCAGGTGCCGGTCGGTGGAACCACCGGCGGGCCAGGGCACGATGAGCGTGATGGGCCGGCTCGGGAAGCTCTGGGCCCAGGCCTGTGGGGCGACCCATGGGGCCATCACGGCGGCGGAAGCCGCACCCAGCACCAGGCGGCGCGAAACAGGTTTTTTCATGGTTTGTCTCCTTCTAGGGGGGTGGGAATGGCGCGGTCTAGCCGATCCTGTTCTTCCTGCAACTGGCGCCACAGGATCTTGCCGCTGCCGGACTTCGGGAGTTGTTCGACGAACTCCACGATGCGCGGTACCTTGTAGGCCGCCATGTGGTCATGGGCCCAACGGACGACGTCTTCCTCGTTCAGCGTGCCCCGGTGTTCGGGCCGGCAGACGACGAAGGCCTTGACGGTTTCGCCACGACGCGCATCCCGCGCGCCGATGACGCACACCTCATGGATGGCGGGGTGGTGGTAGAGCAAGGCCTCCACCTCGGCGGGCCAGACCTTGTAGCCCGAGGCGTTGACCATGCGCTTGAGGCGGTCGACCATGAAAAAATAGCCCTCGTCATCGACCCGGGCCAGGTCGCCAGTGCGCAGGAATGGCCGGCCCTCCAGTTCGATGAAGGCTTCACGGGTGGCCGCCTCGTTGCGCCAGTAACCCAGCATCACCTGCGGGCCGTGAACCACGATTTCGCCAATTCCCCCAGCCGGCACCGGCTCCAGCGTCTGTGGGTCGATCAGACGGGCGTCCACATCGAACACGGGGATGCCGAGGCACTGCGGTTTGGGCCGGTGGGGCGGGTTGATGTGGGTGGCCGCCATCGTCTCGGACATGCCATAGCCTTCCACATAATCCAGTCCGGTGAGCGCCTTCAGGCGTTGCGCCACGGCTTCGGGCATGGCGGCGCCACCGCCACGAACTCCCTGCAGGGAGGCGAGGTCCACCTGCTCGATCCCCGGTTGCGCGAGGAAGTCCACCACCATGGTGGAAATCGCTTGCCAGTTCGTCACCCGGTGCTGGGCGATCAGGCGGGCGGCCAGTGCCCGGTCCCAGCGCGACATGAGCACGATGGTGGCGCCCACGTACAGAGGGCCGTTCATCCCGCTGGCCATGCCGGTGACGTGGAAGAAGGGCAGCACGGATAGCAGCACCGCGTCCTGCGTGCGCCCGAACCACTGCATGCCACCCACGGCAGTGGCGGCCACGCTTCGGTGGGTGTGCATGCAGCCTTTGGGCTGCCCTGTGGTGCCGGAGGTGTAGGGCAGCACGCACAGGTCGTCAGGCTCACGGTTGTGGGGGCCGGGGCGCGCATCCGCTGCCAGTGCCTGTTGCCAGGCGTGCAGCCCGGGCTGTGCCATCGGCGTGGCCGGCGCGGTGAGCCAATCGGGCAGCGACAGGCCTGCGGTTTCCGGCCCCAGGTAGTCGCTGTAAGTGGCCACCACCACGTGGGCCAGGCCGTCGGCACCGGAGGTTGCTCGACCCAGCATAGGCTGAAGAACAGGCAGCAGATCCTGAGCTGCGATGGCCACCCGGGCACCGCTGTCGTGTATCAGGTGCTCCAATTCCTCTGTCTTGTTCATCGGGTTCACCGGCACCACCACGGCGTTGGCGCGCAGGATGGCGTAGTAAGCCAGCACCCATTGAGGGCTGTTTTGCAGGTAGAGCAGCACGCGCTCTCCCGCTTCCACGCCACAGTGCCGCTGCAGATAGCCCGCCAACTGCTCGGCCTGGGTGCGAAAGTCGGCGAAGGTCAGCGGTGTGCCGTAGTAGAGGATGAACGGCTTGTCCGGAAAGCGCCGGGCCGACACCTCCACGTTGTAGAACAGGCTGGTCTGGGGCAGGGTCAGGTGTGCCGGAAGGCCCGGTGGCCAATGGGGGTGGGGCGGGGGTCGTGTGGCCATCGGGAGCGAAGGTGTCACGCTTCGTAGCCGGGGGAAAGCCGGTCCAGCCGCCGCAGCAGCCCGGGCCAGGCCAGTCCGCCACCCAACCCCTTGGTCACCTGCCGTGCCTGTTCAGCGGCATTGGCACGCACCGGCAGCGGAATCTCGATCAGGCCCGCTCCACCGGATTGCGCCAGGATCTGGATGCGGCAGGCCGATTCCAGGGTGTACATGGCCAGGAACGCTTCGGCCACGCTGCGGCCGCAGGTCAACAGACCGTGGTTGCGCAGGATCATGTGGTTGGCGCTGCCCAGGTCGCGCACCAGGCGCGGCTTTTCGTCGTCGCGCAGGGCCACGCCCTCGTAGTCGTGGTACGACAGACTCACCAGTGGAAAGATCGACTGCTGCGAGAGCGGCAGCAGCCCCCCCTGCTGGGCCGAGACCGCCACCCCGCTCGGCGTGTGGGTGTGCAGCACGCATTGCACGTCCGGGCGGGCGTCGTGGATGGCACTGTGAATGGTGAAGCCTGCCGGGTTAACCGGAAACCGGGTCGCAAGCACCGGCTCGCCGTGGGCGTCCACCTTCACCAGACTGGAGGCGGTGATCTCGTCGAACAACTGCCCATAGGGGTTGATGAGGAAATGCTCCGCCGCGCCGGGCACCCGGGCAGAAATGTGGGTGAAGATCAGGTCGTCCCAGCCGAAAAGGGCGACCAGACGGTACGCTGCAGCCAGATCGACGCGGATCTGCCATTCCTCGTCACTCACCTGGCTGCGGATGGACGGGGGGGCTGTCTCCTGATGTTGCATGGGCCGGTTCCTGAAGGGTTTGGAGCATTTTGGCGGCGCCCGTTTTCCCGGCCTGTAACGCAAGTGACCCTGGCTGTTCCGTCCAGTCCGCTGCGTGACAGCCCCCAACATGCGCGATATGGCGGCCTGGTGTAAGGTGCGCCCCATGGCCTGAAACCGCTACCGAGGAGCCCCGCATGACCGCGATCACCCCCGATCAAAGCCCGCACATCAGCATCTGGTGGGAAGACCTTTCAGTGGGTGAGGTGCGCGACCTGGGCACCATTTCCCCCACGGCAGAAGAGATCGTGGCGTTCGCTCGCCAGTTCGACCCTCAGCCCTTCCACCTGGACCCGGAGGCCGCCCGGCATTCGGTTTTCGGGGGGCTCTGTGCCAGCGGTTGGCACACCTGTGGAATGGCGATGCGGCTGATGGTGACGAACTTTCTGCACAAAACGTCCAGCCTGGGCTCCCCCGGCCTGGACAGCCTGAAATGGCTGCGCCCCGTGTACCCGGGCGACACCTTGCGCCTTCAGCACCACATCGTGGAGAAGCGCCCCATGAACAAGCGGCCAGACGTTGGCCTGGTGCGCACGGTGTGGGAAATGTTCAACCAGGACCAGCAGAAGGTCCTGCACATGGAAGGCTACGGCATGTTCCGCCGCCGGGAGCCTGCGCCACCGCCAAGCGATTGAGGCTGCGCCTCAGACCATGACATTGACCAGCGCCCCGGGCTCCCCGGCAGGCGCCAGGGGGAGCGTTCCGGGAACCGCCATCAGCAGCGTCATGGCCGCCACCTGCTGGGCATTCATGGCCTGCTTCAGCACCTCGACCTGAACGGCCTGCGCGTCATCGGCCGCGCGCATCTGGAGCACGGCCTGGACCACGGCGTTGGGATCGACGTTCATTTCGGCTATATCGGCGCTTCTGCGTAAGACTGAAGGGTGAATAACCTCTTCACGCAAGGCCCGGCGCGACGCACTGCAGGCCGATGCGGTGCAAGTGCTCGTTGGCTGGTATTTGTAAGTAGGCGCAACCTGTGCTGCCTACAATCGCCCGATGAACGAACGCCCCACACTTATTGCCACCCACAACGGTTCTTTTCACGCGGACGACGTGTTCGGCGTGGGCGTGCTGATGGGAGCTTTCCCCCGCCACGAACTGCTGCGCACCCGCGAACAGGCCGCCATTGACGCGGCCGATTTTGCGGTGGACGTGGGCGGTGAGTGGGTGCCCGAGCGTGGCCGCTTTGACCATCACCAGCGGGGCTTTGACGGCGCCCGCCCCGCCGAGACGGTGAACGGGCTGGAACAACCGGGTGTGGGCTACGCCAGTGCCGGTCTGGTTTGGGCGGTGCATGGTGCGGCCTATGCGCGTGCGCTGGCTCAGGCACGTGGCTTTGTGCTTGATGATGACGCCATCGCCAGCATCGTCCACTCCATTGACCATTCGCTGGTGCAGTACCTGGACAGGGTGGACACCGGCCAGGGTGAAGTGGCGCCGGGCATCTTCGGGCTGTCTTCGCTGATCGCGCAACTCAACACCAACTGGCTGGAGGAGTGCGGGCTGAACGTGCAGGCCAAGGCGCAGTTGCAAGACGCCCGCTTTGTGGAGGCCGTGGCCATTACCCGCAAGTTTCTGGACCAGGCCATCGTCAAGAAGATCGGGCAGATTCTGGCCGTGGACACCGTGCGCCAGTCGCCCCGTTTGCTCAACGGGCGCGTGCTGCACCTGCGAGAAGGCGGCATGCCGTGGACGCGTGTGGTGGTGGACGAAATGCCCGCCGTTCGCCTGGTCATCTACCCCGATTCGGACGGCAGCCAGTTCCAGGTCAAGACCGTGCCGGTGGAAGTGGGCTCTTTCCATTCCCGCATGGACTTGCCCGCCGCCTGGGCCGGCCTGCGCGACGCGGAACTGGCCGCCGTGACCGGCGTGGCCGACAGCGTGTTCTGCCACCTGAACCTGTTCATTGCAGGTGCGCGCAGCTTTGAAGGGGCGGTGCGGTTGGCGGAGTTGGCGTTGAGTGGTTCAGAGGCGTTTTGAGACCAGCTACTGCGCTTGCGGCTGGGTGGTGACATGGGGGTAGGTCAACACTCGGTAAGGGATTCGTTTTTCAGGGGCAAGGTCAACTCCACCGCCCCTCAAAAATCAAACCTCTCCCGTCCGTTGGAGAAAGTCACCCGGTCCCGCGTCGCGTAGCAGTGCCACTGCTCATACCGCCCCTCCGGGTTCGCCATGCTCAAGCTCTTGGGCTGCAAAACCGCTGCACAAACATGCCCCGGTGCGCGAACAGACGCGTAGCGCAGCCAGGCCACGTGGCCCGCGTCGCGTGCCATGCCCCCCAGGCGCTGCGTTGGGGTGTAGTCCACGGGGTCGGTCCACAGGGCACTGGCCTCCACCCACGGCGGTGCCAACAGATCTATGGCCACCCCCTTGACCTGGGCCTGGTACATCGAGTGCTCTGTGGCCAGGGCGCCCTTGACCAAACCCGCGCTGTCCAGCAAGAACCTTTGGCGCCAGTAGGCCATCTCGGCGCAGGCGCAGAAGGCGTCATCGGCCCCGTACCACAGGCCCGGCGTGTTGCCGGCGCGAAAACGCGAGCCGGTGGGCGGCACATAGCGAAACGGCGCGGCCAGCAGGTAGTGCAGCCCCTCGGCCGCCGCCGGAACGGGCGGCTTGCTGCCTTCCAGCATCTGCTCCAGCAGGTCCTGTTCGGCGGCGTTGTCCACCAGCCGCATCGTCGCGGCAATGTATTGCGTCTCTACCAGCCGAAACGCCAGCATCTGCAGTTCAACGGTCTGGTCTGCAATCCAGTCTGGGTTCCATGGCATGTGGCGTTCCCTTACCCGGGGGCCATCAGGCAGCGGCGCGCATGCCATCCAGGTAGGCCAGCGTCAGCACCAGCCCTTGTGGGGTTTCCATCAGCTTGGCGGGGGTGCCGTTGAGGGCCTTGTTGTGGCTGCGCAGCCAGTCGTGGCGCTTTTGCCTGTCTGCGCCCACCAGCGGATCCAGTGAACGGAACAGGCGGATCACCAGCAGGGCCAATTGGCCGGCCTTGGACTCGGGGTCGATGCCCCGGCCTTCCTTGGCAATGCGGCTGATGGTCGGCTCACTCAGCCCGATCACGCGGGCCAGAGCGGCATGGGACAGTTCCAGTTCTTGTGCGGCCCGGATCGTGGCTTTGCCCAGGACCAAAGACTTGTCTGGCGAGGCAACGGCGTGGGCCACCATGAGGCTCTCCTGTTAGGAATAAATGTTTCCAAGGAAAGATAATACCTCATTCATGTAAATATTGCATGTCAAAACGGGCTGCCCTGTCGGTCCTGCCGCCACTTGTTCACCAACGCAGAACCAGAGGGCCTAGCCATCGCCCGATCAAGGCCGTCATGAGCATGCCCACGGTGTACCAGATGGCCACAAAGGTCGAAGACGTTTCGGGGCAGGCCAGCGCATAGCCCATGGCGCCCAGCGCGCCCGCCAGCAAGCCGCAGGCCCAGCCCGCCTGTGCTGGCTGGGTGGGTGCCAGTCCCCTGACGGCCCACAAAATCCCGGCCAGAGCGGGCAGCGAGAACCCCATCAGCGTCCAGGGGCACGTCAACCACGTTTGGCCCAGTACCGCGCTCCACCTAGCCTCGGTGGGCGTCAGGCCCAGGGCCGTGGCGCCCACCAGCAACATGGCGCCCATCACCGCCAGCACCAGCAAGCCGGGTGGTCTCACCCTGGCCACGGGTTTGGCCAGACGGCTGGTCAGCCAGCCTGCGCCCACCCCCATTGCCAAGGCGTAAACCAGCTTGATCCATGGGGCGGGCTCCAGGTAGCCTTCTGCGGGCAGCGGGCCAATGAGCCACAGGGCCAGCAGGCTGCTGCACAGCACGCCCAGCAAGACCACTGGAGCCAGCCGGCGTGCCACCACGGCACGCGGGGCAGGGCCCGCATCCCGCGCGAGCATGTCCATGAGTTGCTCGGTGTTCATCTCTATCCCTTTCTCACCCGCTCGGCCAGGCGTTTCAACCCTCGGTGCACCTGCACCTTGATGGACGCTTCCGACACGCCCGTTCGGCTGGATGCCTCTGCCACGCTCAAGCCTTCGAGCTTGGTCAGCTCGATCGCCTGCCGTTGGGCTTCTGGCAGTGCCTGGAGCAGTACACCCAGGTCCCGCAGGGCATGCGGCTCGGCCCGCTCTTGAGCCAGCTCGGATTCATCCACGTCTTCGAATGCATCGTTCAAGCCTTCCTTGCGGCCACGGCGCCGCCAGAGGTCCACCAGCTTGTGGCGTGCAATGGCCGTGAGCCAGGCAGTCACGGGAAAGCTGGGGTCGTAGGTGCCACGCTGCAGGTGCACCGCCAGCAAGGTTTCCTGCACCAAGTCCTCCACATCGTCCTGCAAGGTCGGCATGCGCCGACGGAAATAGGCCCTCAGGCGCGCCGCCATCACCGCCAGCGCTTCACGGTAGGCCCGTTCATCGCCCGCCTGAGCAGCCATCCACAGTGGGCGCAGGCGTGCTTCGGTGTCTGACGAGGCGTTGTCTGGATTCATTTCGCACAAAGCGGGGATTCGGTTACAGCGGCACAGGCTACAACAAAAAAAGCCTGGACATGGAAACATGCATGTAACCCTTTTCCGGGTTGCTGCGAAATGCCTGATGCCAGCCTGCAGGCCGGCCTTTCAAAACCCCAACGGAGCCACCCATGAACACCCTGAACCTGTCACCCCTTCTGAAAACCACTCTGGCCGCGTTGCTGATGGCGTGGAGTGCATGGGTTTCAGCCCTGGAGCTGAAGCCCTACAGCGCTGCGGAACTGAGCAGCATGCAGCAGCAAGGCCTTCCAGTGGTTGTGCACTTCCATGCCGACTGGTGCAGCACCTGCGCGGCCCAGGCCAGATCGCTCGACGCCTTGAAGGCCGACCCTGAATTGCAGGGCCTGACCGTGCTGGTGGCCGACTATGACAAGGAAAAAGACCTGCGCAAAAGCATGAAGGTTCGCTCGCAGTCCGTCATGGTGGTCTTCAAGGGGTCGCAGGAAGTCTCCCGTTTGGCCGGAAAAACCCGCGCCAACGACATCAAGGCCGCCTTCTCCAAGGCGCTCTGACTCCAGCCAACCCTCAAGACTTGCAGGAGATTCACATGAAAACCAAAGCACTCAGCGCGGTGTTGGCGCTCATCTTTCTGGCCTCCGGCGGGGCCAAGCTGGCTGGCCTGGAGTTCGAAATCGCCGCATTCGAGCGGTGGGGCTACCCCATGTGGTTCATGGTCTTCATTGGCGTGGTGGAAGTGATCGGTGGCATTGGCCTGCTGCTTCCCCGGCTCTCCGCCTTGGCTGGGGCGGCATTGTCGGCCATGATGATCGGTGCCATGGGCACGCACGTGCTGCATGCGGAGTGGGGCATGCTGGTGGCCGCCGCCGTCATCTTCACGATGTCGGTCGCACGGGCCTACCTCGGCCGCCATGAGATCGCTGCGCTAGCGCTTCGTCTTCAGCCATCCAGGCACGCTCACTAATCATGGTCAGCCCTGCCGAACTGGGTCTGGCCTGGGTGGCAGGCAGCCTGACCACGCTCAACCCCTGTGTGTTTCCGCTGTTGCCATTGGTGCTGGGCGGCGCCTTGCAGGCCAACCGCTGGGCACCGGTGTCCATGGGAGCAGGCATGGTGGCGATGTTCGCTGCAATGGGGTGGTTGGTGGGCGTGGCGGGAGATGCACTGGGCCTGGAGCCAGAGCTGATCCGGGTCGTCGGTGCCTGGTTGCTGATCAGCCTGGGGGTGGTGATGCTGGTGCCTGCGCTCAACGCCATATTCACCCGGCTCGTCACACCACTGGCCACTGGTGCACACTCAGCCACCACCCGGCTGGACACCGGTTCGCTGGGAGGGGCATTCGCCACGGGCGGGCTGCTGGGCATGGTGTGGAGCCCGTGCTCGGGCCCCATGCTGGCCAGTGCGCTGACCCTGGTGGCCACCGAAGGCGGCGCGGTGCGCGGCACGCTGGTCCTGGGCATGTTTGGCCTGGGCGCGGCCTCGGTGCTGGTGGCGGTGGCCTATGCCTCGCGCAGCGGCTTTGGCAAAGTGCGTGGCTGGGTACTGGCCCACATGGACAATGTGAAAAAAGCGTTTGGCCTCTTCGTGCTGCTGGTGGGTGTGGCCATACTCAGCGGGGGCGACAAATGGCTGGAGGCACAGTTGGTGCACGTCCTGCCTCAGGGCTGGGTGGATCTGACCACCCGCTTTTGATGCTTGGAAGCTTGAAATGCCAGACACCTTCAACGCAGCAGCAGCGTGGCAATGCCGGACGTCTTGAGCAGGTCCGCCGTCCGGCTACCAACGAACAGGCTGCGCCAGGGCGAGTGGCTGTAGGCGCCCATGACCAGGCAATCAAAGCCCTGTGTCCGCACCGCGTTACTGATGACCGCTTGCGGGTCACCGGGTTCAATGGCCGCCGTTGCCTCGAACCCCGCAGCCTCCAGCGTCTTTCTGGCTTCCTGAAGCAGTCTGGGCGCTTGGCTTTCAGGCTTGCCCGACATCAGCAAATGGATGGGCAAACCTTTGAACAAGGGGCTGTCGGCGACCATGCCTACGCCGCGCCGGGTAACACCTGACCCGTCGAATGCGAACAGCACGCGAGTCGGGGCTTGGAATGGCTCCGGCACGACCAGCACGGGTTTGTCCACCGAACGCACCACCCACTCCACCTTGCGGCCCAGCGCGCGCTCGGTTGTCTCCGTGCCCGTACCGCGCCGACCCAACACGAACAGCCGCACGCCTGCTTGTTGCTCGGTCAGGGTATCTTCAATATCGCCGTGCCTCAGGCGCACGTCTACTGACTCCACGCCGTTCGCCTCGGCCCGTTCCCGCAACCGGTTCAGGAACAGGCGTCCCGCCTCACGCGCGGCCCGCGTGCGTGTGGCACATCCTGGTCGCTCAACTGCGACAGCAGCGTCTCTTGCGCACCCAGGCCGATGGCGCCGCTGTGGTCCTGTCCCGGGCCCAGCGGCGGATGCCGGTCGATGACGTGCAAAAACTCCAGCGGCGCGCCCATGCGCTGCGCAGCCCAGGCCGCAGCGTTTGCTACCGCATCGGCGAATCGGGATGGGACCACGCAGGCCAGCACTTTGTGGTCGTTGTTCATGTGTGTCTCCCGTTTCAATGGCCCAGCAACAGATCGTCAGCGCCGTCCTTGTCGTGCACGCCGAACTTGTCCACCAGCGTGGCGCTGGCCTCGTTCATGCCCAGCACCTCCACCTCGGTGCCTTCGCGGCGGAACTTCAACACCACCTTGTCGAGCGCACTCACGGCGGTGATGTCCCAGAAGTGCGCGCGGCTCACGTCGATGCGCACCTTGTCGATCACCTCTTTGTAGTCGAAGGCGTTCGCGAAGCGGTCGGCGCTGGCAAAGAATACCTGGCCCATCACCCGGTAGGTGCGGGCGCGCCCTTCGTCCTCGGCTTGTGAGCGCACCTTCAGGATCTGCCCCACCTTGTGCGCAAAGAAGAAGCCCGACAGCAGCACGCCCGTGAGCACGCCTTTGGCCAGGTCGTGCGTGGCCACCGTCACCACCACGGTGGCCAGCATCACCACGCTGGAGCTCTTGGGGTGCTCGCGCAGGTTCTTGATGGAGCCCCAGTTGAAGGTGCCGATGGACACCATGATCATCACCGCCACCAGGGCGGCCATGGGGATCTGGCGCACCCACTCGCCCAGGAAAACCACCAGAATGAGCAACACCAGCCCAGCCGTGAGGGTGGACAACCGCCCGCGCCCGCCAGACTTCACGTTGATGACCGACTGCCCAATCATGGCGCAGCCCGCCATGCCACCTATGAAGCCGGTGGCGACGTTGGCCACGCCCTGGCCCACGCATTCGCGGTTCTTGTCGCTTTTGGTGTCGGTCAGGTCGTCCACGATGGTCGCTGTCATCAGCGACTCCAGCAGCCCGACCACCATCAGCGTGAGCGAATAGGGCAGGATGATGAACAGCGTTTCCAGGTTGAGCGGCACATCAGGCAGCAGGAACACGGGCAGGCTGTCGGGCAGTTCGCCCATGTCGCCCACCGTGCGAATGTCCAACCCCAGCGCGATGGAAACGGCGGTGAGCACCACAATGGTCACCAGCGGGGAGGGCACGGCCTTGGTGAGGTAGGGCAGGCCATAGATGATGGCCAGACCCGCCGCCGTCATGGCGTAGACGTGCCAGGTAACGCCTGCCGTGGCCGGGTTGAGTTCGGGCAATTGCGCCAGGAAGATGAGGATGGCCAGTGCATTGACGAAGCCGGTGACCACCGAACGCGAGACGAAGCGCATCAGCGTGCCCAGCTTCACCCAGCCGGCAATGATCTGCAGCACGCCGGTGAGCACGGTTGCCGCCAGCAGGTATTCCAAACCATGCTCTTTCACCAGCGTGACCATCACCAGCGCCATGGCGCCGGTGGCTGCCGAAATCATGCCCGGACGACCACCTGTGAAGGCAATCACCACCGCGATACAGAACGAGGCGTACAGCCCCACCTTGGGGTCCACGCCCGCGATGATGGAAAAGGCAATGGCTTCAGGGATGAGCGCCAGCGCGACCACCAGGCCGGCGAGCAGATCGTTGCGCACGTTGGACAGCCAGTCCTGGCGCAGGGTTTGCAGAGACATGAGGAAAAACGCTGTGGATGCCCGAACCATGATTGGGGGCATTGAATGGGGACGAACGACGCGCTTCAGCGGTCGAGCAAGAGAGGGATCTGCATGAGCGGGCGCGCTGCCCGCGTCAGGTCACGGCGGAGTGACTGAGCAGAAGTAGCCACGCGGCAGACAGGCGCCGCGGTAGGCGGGCGTGGTCAGGGCGGTGTGGTGGAGAAAATGCTGCACTGCAATAGTATAACTGCAAGGCAGCTCACGCTGAGCTTTCCCCACTCAACACTTGGGGCAACTGGGTCAAGAAAAAAGCCCCAACATTTCTGCAAGGGCTTGATTCGTATCGGTATTTTGGCTCCCCGACCTGGGCTCGAACCAGGGACCTACGGATTAACAGTCCGGCGCTCTACCGACTGAGCTATCGGGGAATAGCTTTCCATTATAGCCACGGATCTGGCGATTTTTCCAGGGGATCAGCTTTTTTGCGCTCCCCGCAACGTGGCCCAGCGTGCCTGCAGCGCATGGGCGGCGGCTTGCGGGTCGGCTGCGGCGGTGATGGCGCGCACCACGGCAAACGAGCCCACGCCGGTGGCGGCCACGTCGCTCAGGTGTTCGGCGGCAATGCCACCAATGGCCACCAGGGGGCGGTGGCGCAGTAGCCGGGCGTAGGCGCCCAGGCGGCCCAGGCCTTGTGGGGGGGTGGGCATGGCCTTGAGCGTGGTGGGAAACACGGCGCCCAGCGCCACGTAGCTCGGCCCCACGGCTTCAGCGCGCAGCATTTCGGCATAGCCGTGGGTGCTCAGGCCCAGGCGCAGGCCGGCAGCACGCATGCGGGCCAGTTGTTCGGGCTTCAGGGCGTCCAGGTCTTCCTGGCCCAGGTGCACACCATAGGCACCGGCGGCCATGGCGGCTTCCCAGTGGTCGTTGATGTACAGGTGGGCCCCGGTGCCGGCCACCGCGTCGATGGCGGCCCGGATTTCGCGGTGCACCGCTTGCGCGTCGGTGGACTTGAAGCGCAGTTGCAGCGTTGGCAAGCCGGCGCGGGCCATGCGGCCCACCCATTCGGCGTCGGGCAGCACCGCATACACCCCGAGTTCCATGGGGGCGGCAGGGAAGGCCTGCTCGGCAGGGGTTGGGTGCAGGCCGAAGTCGGCGGCTTCGCTGGGCCAGTGGTCCACGTCGAACCGGCCGGTGCGCTCGGTCTGGCGTTGCCAGGCCTGGGCTACGCACTCGGCGTCTGCGGGGATGAAGCCCAGGCGCCGCGCAGCCGCCAAGGCGATGGCGTGGGGGCTGTCGTTGGCCGGCGTGGCTTCGGGGTCGGTATGGCTGGGCAGGCCGAGCGCGGCGTGGCGTTCGACGATGGCCAGGGTGCTCTGCAGGGGTGTGGGCATGGGCAGCAATGAAGGGGTTCAGGCGTGGTGCCAGAATGGGGTGCCGAGCACGGGGGTGCTGGGCTGGGCGTTGTCCTGCGGCGTCATGGCGCCGGCCAGGAAGGCGCTGCGCCCGGCGCGCACGGCGTTGGCGAAGGCGCCGGCCATGGCCACCGGGTCCTGCGCCAGGGCCACGGCGGTGTTGAGAAGCACCGCATCAAACCCCCATTCCATGACCTGGCAGGCGTGCGAGGGCAGGCCCAGCCCGGCGTCCACGATCAGCGGCACGTTCAGCCTTTCCCGGAGGGTGCGCAGCGCATGGGGGTTGATGGGGCCCTTGCCGGTGCCAATGGGCGCCGCCCAGGGCATGACGGCCTGGCAGCCCACGTCCACCAGGCGCTGGCAGAGCACCAGGTCGTCAGTGGTGTAGGGCAGTACCTGAAAGCCTTGCTTGATCAGGTGTTCGGCGGCGGCGACCAGGTTGAGCGTGTCGGGCTGCAGGGTGTAGTCGTCGCCGATGAGTTCCAGCTTGATCCAGGGCGTTTCGAACACCTCGCGTGCCATTTCGGCGGTGGTGATGGCTTCCTGCAGGCTGTGGCAGCCAGCGGTGTTGGGCAGCACCGGCACGCCCATTTTCTGGAGCAGGGGCCAGATGCCCTGGGAAGGATCGAGCCCGCCCGCGCCCTGGCGGCGCAGCGAGGCCGTGAGCATGCAGGGCTGGGCCAGGGCCACGGCACGCTCCAGCACCAGGGGCGACGGGTAGCGGGCGGTGCCGAGCATCAGACGGCTGGCAAAGGTTTCGCCGTAGAGCACGAGGGCGTCGTGGGGGGCGGCGGTGGTGGCGGTCATGGCAATAGGGTGTGGGTGAAAACAGGCGCTCAGCCGCCGGTGACGGGGGCAATGATCTCGATCTGGTCGCCTTCGGCGAGCGCGGTCTGGCCGTACTGGGCGCGTGGCACGAAGTGCAGGTTCACCGCAGCGGCAAACGGACCACTGGCCTGGAACACCTGCACCGCGTCGGCCAGTGTGGCGCCTTCGGGCAGATCATGGGGTTGGTGGTTGATGAGAACGCGCATGGCTGTGAAACGGGTCAAGGCGCCACCGGTCAGGCCTCAGGGCAGGCGGGTTTGCCGCAGGCTTCAAAGTGCAGCGACAGGCTTTGCGCCAGCGTGGTGCGGCCCTGGTGCATGCGCTCCAGCACGGCGTCGGCCACGGCCGGGGCGATCATGAAGCCGTGCCGGTACAGGCCGTTGATCTGCAGCACCTGGGGGCCGGTTTCCCGCACGGCGGGCAGGTTGTCGGGCAGGGTGGGGCGGCACTGGGTGCACAGTTCCAGAATGCGTGCTTCGCCAAAGCCCGGGTGCACCGCATAGGCGGCGCTCAGCAGTTCCAGCACCGAACGCACGCTGGCGGGCGAAAGGTCGTTGGCTTCGATTTCGGTGGCGCCGATCACGAACACGTGGTCTTCTTTCGGCGCAATGTAGATCGGATAGCGGGGGTGCAGCAGCCGGGTGGGTCGCTGCAGGGTCACGTCTGGGGCGTGCAGGCGCACCACTTCGCCACGCACGCCGCGCAGTTGGTTCCAGTCGGGTTGGGCGCCCAGGCCACGGCAGTCGAGCACCCAGCCACCGGCTGTGCGCTGATGCGCCAGGGCCTGTTCGTCGCTCCA
>JAUVXK010000071.1 GCA_030603635.1 Burkholderiales bacterium
CGGAACACCGGGTAGGCCGAGCGCGGCTGCGGCTGAGGACGGCTGACGGGCGATGGCGTGGATGGCGCGTTCATGAGAGGGCATTCTGCCACCGGGGCGTGCGCTCGCTGGCCTGCCAGCGCTGCCAATGCGACACCGCCAGCCGCCAGGTGTTGAACTGCACCCGCAGCGTGGTTTCGATGTCGCGCCCGTACCCGCCCGCCATCGTCATGGCCAGCGGAATGCGGCGTGTCCAGGCCCATTCGAACACGCGCCGGTCACGGGCCTCCATGCCGTCATCCGTGAGCTTGAGACGACCCAGGCGATCGCCCTCGTGCGGATCGGCACCCGCCAGGTAGATGACGAGGCCCGGATCGAAGCGGCGGTCAAGTTCGCCCAACGCCCATTCCAACGCCTCGATATAAGCAGCGTCGCTGCAACCATCGGGGAGTTCCACATCGAGATCGCTCGGCTCCTTGCGGAATGGGAAATTCTTTTCGCCGTGCAGCGACAGCGTGAACACGGAAGGGTCATCGCGAAAGATGCTGGCCGTGCCGTTGCCCTGATGCACGTCCAGGTCCACGACGGCGACCTGCAAGGGCCGCTGGCGATGGGAGGCCCCTAGGCGAGCCCACTCTGCTTGCATGAGGCGGGCTGCCACGGCGGCGTCGTTGAACACACAGAAGCCCCCACCCTTGTGGGCATAGGCGTGATGGGTGCCGCCGGCCAGATTGGCCGCAATGCCCTCCCCGGCCAGGGCGACCCGGCACGCCTGCACCGTGGCTCCCACCGAACGCCGCGCCCGCTCTGCCATGGCGGGGGTCCAGGGAAAGCCGATCTCGCGCTGCTCGGCAGGGGTGAGCGTACCCTGCATCACCGCCTCGATGTAGCGCGGCGTGTGGGCCAGCGCCAGTTCACCATCGCTGGCCGGCAGCGCCTGTTCCATGCGCACGGTGGGCAGATCCGCCACCAGCCGTTCGCGCAAAGCGGCGTACTTGGCCATGGGAAACCGATGCCCTTCGGGCAGAGGCAGAACGAAATGGTCGGCGTAGTAGGCAAACACAGGCTGGATTGTGGCGACAGCCCCAAACCCCTGCACCGCGACCGGGCTCGCACGATGGGATTTTGGCGCAGCGCAACATGCGGACTTGCAAAACCGGTAAAAACCCCTATAATTTGAATCATGCTGCGGCGCAGCATATCGTGCAAGTCCATGACTTGACATCGGAAATGGCGCCTCAACATCGGAACACCCACATCCTGGAGTCGAACATGCTGACTGCTGAACAAATGGTTGCTGCACAGAAGGCCAACATCGAAACCCTCTTCGGTCTGACGCAAAAGGCCTTCGAAAGCGTCGAGAAGCTGATGGAGCTCAACCTCCAGGCCACCAAGGCAGCCCTGAGCGAATCGGCCGACAACGCCCAGGCGATCCTGAGCGCCAAGGATGCCCAGGAACTCATCGCCCTGCAGGCGTCACTGATGCAGCCGCTTGCCGAAAAGGCGGCTTCGTACAGCCGGCAGCTTTACGAGATCGCTTCCAGCACCCAAGCCGAGTTCGCCAAGGTGGCAGAGGCCCAGGGCAGCGAGGCCCAGCAAAAATTCATGTCCGTGGTGGACAACGTCGCCAAGAATGCCCCCGCAGGCTCCGAAACCGCCGTCTCCATGATGAAGAGCGCCGTTTCCGCCGCCACGAATGCGATGGAAACCGTCCAGAAGGCCGTCAAACAGGCGTCTGAAGTCGCCGAGACGAACTTCCACGCCATGGCCAACCAGTCCACCCCGACCAAAACCTCCAGCCGCAAGCGTTGAAATTCCCGGGTTGACCCCCACGTACCGATTGTCTCCTCGGGTCTCTTCGAAATCGGATTCAGAGACCTTTCAAGGGCTTCGCATCGCGGAGCCCTTTTTTTGTCTGCTGACATCGGATCATTGAGATGTTTTACAAACTCAAATGGGAATCGTTTTTGTTTGTGTTAATATAGCGTCCGTTCTTTCCACTCACCGATGAACGCCATGACTTTGCCCCAAACCCTGAAACTCGCTCTTGGAACCTTTGCGCTGGCCGCCGTGGCCATGACCGCGTCAGCCCAGGACAAGGTGTTGAACCTCTATTCGGCCCGCCACTACCAGACCGATGAGGTGATGTACGACACCTTCACCCGAACAACCGGCATCCGGATCAACCGTGTCGATGCAGACGATGCAGGCATCGTCGCGCGTCTGCGTGCCGAAGGAGTCGCCTCCCCCGCCGACGTGGTGCTTCTGGTCGATGCCGCCCGCATGGCCGCCGCCGACAGCCAGGGCCTGTTCCGCCCCATCAAGTCGGCCAAGCTGGATGCCGCCATCCCCGCCAACCTGCGCGCCGATCGCACCCCGGAAGGCGTGACCTGGACCGGCTTTTCGACCCGCGCGCGGGTGATCGTGTACGACCCGCTGCGCGTCAAGGCCGAAGACGTCCAGACCTATGAACAACTGGCCGATCCCAAGCTCAAGGGCCTGGTGTGCACCCGTTCGGGTTCGCATCCCTACAACCTCTCGCTGTTCGCCACCGTGGTGGAACGGCTGGGCGACGACAAAGGTCAGGCCTGGCTCAAGGGTATCGTGGACAACATGGCACGGGCGCCCAAGGGCGGTGACACCGACCAGATCCGCGCCGTGGCCTCTGGCGAATGCGGCGTGGCGCTGACGAACAGCTACTACGTGGCGCGCCTCGTCAAGTCGAACCGGGCCGAAGACCGTGCGGTGATGGAAAAGGTCCGCGTGGTCTTCCCGAACCAGGCCACCACCGGAACCCATATCAACATCGCCGGGGCTGCAGTGGCCCGTCATGCGAAAAACCTCGATGCAGCCGTTCAATTCATGGAATTCCTGGCCAGCCCGTTCGCCCAGGACTATTTCGCCAACGGCAACAACGAGTTCCCGGCCGCCAAAGGCGTGAAGGTGGACAACCCGGCCCTGAAATCCATCGGAGGCGAGAAGTTCAAGGAAGAAAACATTCCTCTGGGGGTCGTGGCGAAAAACCTGACCAAGATCCAGCAGATGCTTGACCGCGTCGGCTACAAGTGAACCACGGCACCCGGGTGCCCGGAAACCCGCCGAGCGCGGGTTTCTTTTTGCGTCATAATTGACGTTTACGTAAACGTAAACAAACAGGAGCACCTCATGGACATCGCAGGCAAGGTTTTCGTCGTCACCGGTGGCGCCTCGGGACTGGGCGAAGGCACGGCACGGA
Organism: Burkholderiales bacterium; assembly: GCA_030603635.1. Lineage (GTDB taxonomy): Bacteria > Pseudomonadota > Gammaproteobacteria > Burkholderiales > Burkholderiaceae_C > Tepidicella. The sequence continues at coordinate 3,215 of JAUVXK010000071.1, forward strand.
TGCTGGCCGCCCACGGCGCACAGGTCGTGGTGGCCGACATGCAGGCCGACAAGGGTCAGGCCGTGGCACGCGACATCGGTGGGGCCTTCGTGGCCTGCGACGTGACGAGCGAGGCCGACGGCCAGAAGGTCATCGCCCAAGCCATGGCCCTGGGCAAGTTCATGGGCCTGGTCAACTGTGCGGGTATCGCACCGGCCGAAAAAACCGTGGGCAAGAACGGCCCGCACGACCTCGGTCTGTACACCAGGACGATCATGGTGAATCTGGTGGGCACCTTCAACATGATCCGCCTTGCTGCGGCTGCCATGAGCCAGAATGCTCCGGAACCCACCGGCGAGCGCGGGGTGCTGATCTCGACCGCCTCGGTGGCCGCCTATGACGGACAGATCGGCCAGGCCGCCTATGCTGCCTCCAAAGGCGGAATCGTCGGCATGACGCTGCCGATCGCTCGCGACCTGGCTCGCAACGGCATCCGCAACATGACCATTGCACCCGGCATTTTCGGCACCCCCATGCTGTTTGGCATGCCCCAGGAAGTACAGGACGCGCTGGCCGCCAGCGTGCCCTTCCCTTCCCGCCTAGGCCGTCCGGACGACTACGCCAGGCTGGTGAGGCACATCATCGAGAACGACATGCTCAACGGTGAGGTGATCCGCCTTGACGGCGCCATCCGGTTGGCACCCAGATGACGCCGTGCCGCCGCCTGTGCGGTGTAAGATGAGCGGGTCTTAACCCACACATCAGGGCATGGCGGTACAAACCCCCCAGGAGATTGCACGGGAAGCGGTCAAACGATTGACCGCCCGAAAGCTGCCACCCACCCCGGAAAACTTCCAGACCACCTACCACGAGGTGGCCGGTACGCGACCCTTGCGGCCCTTCCCGCTGGAAAACCTGCGCCACATCGGTGCCCAGCTGCCGGACCGCACGCCTGCGCAGATCCGCTTCAAGGCCCAGTTTGGCAAGGCGGTGAGCCAACACAGCTGGGAAGACCTGGAAAAGGCGCTGATTCACCATCTGAAGCAGAGCATGCCGGCATCCGCCGACGGCGTATCGACCACACCGGTGGTGTCATCGGTGATCGAGGAGCACGGCCTGCCACCCGAGTTGCGTGAACAGATCTCCCGCATCGTCAGCTTCTCTCTGCCGGCCGTGGGCAATGACGACGCGAAGGTGATCGAACTGGCCGACGAGCTCATCGCCTACCTCAGGCACGACAGCCACCACCTGCCCACCCTGCGCAAAATCATGGCGGATTTCGCGTTTCGCCTGTCGTTCGTTGCCGAAGAGCAACAGCATATTCGGGAAACCCTGCTGGGCCTCTTGCACACGGTGTTCGAGAACATCGGCGCGATCAACCCGGAAAACCCCTGGTTGCAGGGCCAGATGACGGCCTTGATGGAAGCCACCCAGCCGCCCTTGTCCACCCGCCGACTGGAAGACGTGGAACGCCGGCTCAAGGGCCTCATCGTCAAGCAGATCGAAGCCAAGGAACAGGCCCTCGCGGCCCAGCGGGTGATGAAGGAGACGCTCAGCACCTTTCTGCAGCGCCTGTCGCAGACCGCTGACAACAGCGAACACTACCAGCAACGCTTCGAGGAATGCGCCCAGCGCCTGGAGAGCGCCTCCAGCCTGGCGGAAATGGCACCGGTGGTGCAGGACGCGATCCAGTCGGCACGTACCATGGCGCTGGACAGCCGGCGCACCGGAGAGGAACTCTGCCTCCTTCGGCAGCGGGCGCAGGACGCAGAACAGGAGGCGCTGCGTCTGCGCGATGAGCTCGACCGCATGAGCGAAATGGCCAGCCACGACCTGCTCACCGGCGCGCTGAACCGCAAGGGACTGGCGGATGTGGCGACCCGAGAGCTGTCGCGTGCAGACCGCGGTGGCAGCCAGCCCTGCCTGGCCCTGCTCGACATCGACGACTTCAAGCGTCTCAACGACCGGTTCGGCCACCTCAAGGGTGACGCTGCTTTGCAGCACCTGGCCCGGGTGGCCAAGTCGTCACTGCGGCCACAGGACGCGGTGGCCCGTTTCGGGGGAGAGGAATTCGTGGTCATCCTGCCCGATACGTCGGTCCCCGAAGCCGTGGAGGTGCTCACCCGCCTGCAGCGCGAACTCTCCAAACAGCTCTTCCTGGAAGGCGAGGAACACATCCTGATCACGTTCAGCGCAGGCGTGATCCAGCGCCGACCCGACGAGTCCATCGAGGACGCACTGCACCGGGCCGACCAGGCCATGTACGCGGCCAAGCGGCTGGGCAAGAACCGGGTGGTGGCGGCCTGAGGACAGCGGTCAGACGTCGATGGCCGACGCAGACCCCGCGCGCTGGCGCAGCTCGAATTTCTGGATCTTGCCGGTGCTCGTCTTGGGCAATTCCCCGAACACGATGGCGCGAGGCACCTTGAACCCGGCCAGGTGACGGCGGCAGTGCTGGACCATCTCGTCGGCCGAGACCTGCGCATCGGCTTTGAGTTCGATGAAGGCGCAGGGCACTTCGCCCCAGCGGGGATCGGGCTTCGCCACGACCGCCGCCGCCAGAACCGCCGGATGGCGGTAGAGCACATCCTCCACCTCGATGGAGGAGATGTTTTCCCCGCCGGAGATGATGATGTCCTTGCTGCGGTCCTTGATCTTGACATAGCCGTCCGGGTATTGGACCGCCAGATCGCCGCTGTGGAACCAACCCCCGGCAAACGCCTCCTGCGTGGCAGCCGGGTTCTTGAGATAGCCCTTCATGGCGATGTTGCCCCTGAACATGATCTCACCCATGGTCTCGCCGTCCCAGGGCACGGGAGCCAGGGTCATCGGGTCCAGCACCCGGGCATCACGCTCCAAGTGGTAGGGCACGCCCTGACGGGCGTTGAGCCGGGCCCGCTCACCGATGTCCAGCTCCGCCCATTCGGCCTGTTTCGCACAGACCGTGGCGGGGCCGTAGACCTCGGTGAGGCCGTACACGTGCGTGAGGTCGAAACCCATGGCTTCCATGCCCTCGATCATCGAAGCCGGAGGCGCCGCACCCGCAACCATGGCGTGGATGCCCGAGGGCAGCCCTTCCTTCATGGACGCCGGGGCATTGACGAGCAGGCCATGCACAATGGGGGCGCCACAGTAGTGGGTGACGCCGTGCTCGCGCATCAGATCGAACACCGTTTGTGCCTCCACCTTGCGCAGACACACGTTCACGCCGGCCCTGGCCGCTAGCGTCCAGGGAAAGCACCAGCCGTTGCAGTGGAACATGGGCAGTGTCCACAGATAGACGGCGTGCTTAGGCATGTCCCACTCCAGGATGTTGGACAGCGCATTGAGCGCCGCACCCCGGTGGTGGTAAACGACCCCCTTGGGGTTGCCCGTGGTGCCGCTGGTGTAGTTGAGGGCGATGGCATCCCACTCGTCGGCCGGCAGCGTCCATTCGAAAGACGCATCGCCTCCCGCCAGGAAGGACTCGTAGTCCTGCGCCGGCACGTCCACCGTGGGCGGGCCGTAGAGCGCGTCGTGCGCCATTACGACCGGCAACGGCGACGGGTTCTGACGCAAGGCCAGCGCCTGCTGCAACACACCGGCAAACTCCGGGTCGACGATCACCAGCCGGGCCTCCCCGTGGTCAAGCATGAAGGCAATCGACGACGGATCGAGCCGGGTGTTGAGCGTGTTGAGCACGGCCCCGGCCATGGGCACGCCGAAATGGGCTTCGACCATGGCGGGCGTGTTGGGCAGCATCACCGCAACCGTCTGGTTCTTACCGATGCCGGCGCGCTGCAAGGCGCTGGCCAGACGGCGACAACGGTCGTAGGTCTGCCCCCAGGTCTGGCGCAGGGCATCCTGCCCCCTCCCATGCACCATGGCCAGCCGATGCGGGTAGACGCGGGCCGCACGTTCGATGAATCCCAGTGGGCTCAGGGGCGCATGGTTCGCTTCGGTGCGGGGCATGTCCTGATCGAAGATCGACGTCATTTCGGGTCTCCTCTGCATTCGGCCTGGGGCGGATCGGCCGACTCCACTGTAGCCGAAGCAACGGTCTGCCGGGAGCGGCGCATCGGCGAGAATACCGCGTGGCCATCCCCCAGAGCTTCATCCAGGAACTGCTGTCCCGCGTCGACATCGTCGAGGTGGTGGGCCGCTACGTCCAATTGCGCAAGGGGGGCGCGAACTTCATGGGGCTGTGCCCGTTCCATGGCGAAAAATCCCCCTCCTTCAGCGTGAGCCCGACCAAGCAGTTCTACCACTGCTTTGGCTGCGGCAAGCACGGGAATGCAGTGGGCTTCCTGATGGACCACACGGGCGTGGGGTTCGTGGAGGCGGTCAAGGACCTGGCACAGCAAGTGGGCCTGATGGTGCCGGAGGAAGACGTGCCCCCGCAGGAGCGGGCCCGCGCAGCCGCCCAGCGCCGCCACCAGGCCACGCTGAACGAGGTGCTGCTGCAAGCCGAAACCGCTTTCAAGGCCCAGCTCAAACAGTCGCCACGAGCGATCGACTACCTCAAGCGCCGTGGCGTCAGCGGACAGATCGCCAAGACCTTCGGCCTGGGCTACGCCCCGGAAGGCTGGCGCTTCCTCTCCACCGTGTTCCCCGACTACCAGAGCCCCTTGCTCGTGGATGCCGGGCTGGTGATTGCAGCCGAAGAGTCGCCGGCACAGGACGGTGCTGCGGGCCAGGAAGCGCGCCGCTACGACCGTTTCCGCGACCGGGTGATGTTTCCCATCCGCAACGTGAAGGGTGAAACCATCGGCTTCGGCGGCCGCATCCTGGACCAGGGCGAACCGAAATACCTCAATTCACCCGAAACCCCCGTGTTCAGCAAGGGGCGTGAACTGTATGGCCTGTTCGAGGCGCGCACCGCGATCCGGCAGGCCGGCTATGTGCTGGTGACCGAAGGCTACATGGACGTGGTGGCCCTGGCACAGCTCGGGTTCCCCCAGGCGGTGGCCACGCTGGGCACGGCCTGCACGCCCGACCACGTGCGGCTGCTGTTCCGCTTCAGCGAAAGCGTGGTGTTCAGCTTCGACGGCGATGCCGCCGGCCGGCGCGCCGCCCGCAAGGCGCTGGAAGCGACCCTGCCCTGGATCACCGACACCCGCAGCGCCAAGTTCCTCTTCCTACCCCCCGAGCACGACCCCGACAGCTTCATCCGCGCGCACGGCGCGGAGGCCTTCGCCCAGGCCGTCAAGGACGCCCACCCCCTGAGCCGCTTCCTGATCGAAGTGGCCGGCACGGGCTGCGAACTCGACACCGCCGAAGGCCGCGCCCGCATGGCCAGCCAGGCCCAGCCACTGTGGTCAGCGATGCCGGACGGGGCGTTGAAGCGGCAGCTTTTACAGGAACTGGCCGACCATGTGGGACTGGACGCCCGGGAACTGGCCCAACTCTGGTCTGCCCGCCCCGTGCGCCGGGCTTCGGGTCCTGCGCAGTCCGGCCAGACACCGCCCCGGCAAGGGTCCCCCCAGTCGCCAACGGCTTCACCTGCTGCGCACCCCGATCGTCCACGCGACACCCTCTCCGTCGCCAGACCGGTATCGCGGCCGGCACCTTACCGCCGCCGCCACACCACGCGTGGCCTGCTCGGCCGAGCCGACCGGGTGGCCCGGATCGTGCTCAGCACCCCACAGGCCTGGGACTGGCTCACGGCCGACGACCACCACCTGCTCGCGCTGGAACCCGAACCGCACGGACCGCTGTTTGCATGGCTGGAGAGCCAGTGGCTGGAACACGGCCCGCAACCTTGGGCGGCCCTGAGCGTGGCCCTGCGCGATCAGCCCTTTGAAGACCTCGCACTGGCACTGCATGCCAGTGGCGTGGCCCTGGAAGCCCCCGAAACCGAAGACGGCAGCGAGCATCAGGCTCCCGGCCCCGAGGAGCTGCGCCGGGAGCTGCGCGAACTGCTGAGGCGCATGCGGATCGAACACCTCAAAGCCCAGGAAACCGAGCTGATCGCCCTGGCCGCCACAGACCCGGGAGCCCTTGCCCGTTACCGCGAGACACAGGCCCAGCGCATCGCCCTCGAAACCGAGGCAGGAACTTGACCGTTCCTGTATAATCCAAAAGTTTGCGCAAGTGCGACAGCAGCACCTCCGGACCGGCCAAATGCTCACGAACGAGTGATGGGGACAGACTCCCCCGGCCAAGGCCCTTACGCCTCCCCGCAAGGACTGCAATCCAAATGTTCGCCCCACGAGCTTGCGCCGCACCCCCATGAACGCCTGGGGAGCACGGTGGCCTGTTCTCACAGGAACCGGAATGAACTGTTTTCTGAATCCATTGCCCAGGGCACCATCCCCGGCAGAAAGTGTTGTTCGTGAGCACCAAGAAATCGCCCGCCAAGTCCAAGACCGCTGAACAGGATCTGCCTGACCAGGAGGCCGTTGCCGAGACCCCCGCCAAAAAGAAGACCGCGCGTGCGGCCAAGGCTGGCGCGGAAACGAAGCCTGCCAAACCCGCTGCCAAGCGGGGCCGCAAGCCCAAGGCCGCTACCACCGCCACGAAGAGCGAGGACGACGACATCGACCTGAGCGACCTGGACGAGGATCTGGGTGAAGACACGGATGTCGTGGAAGCCGAAGCCGCCGAGAGCGAGCCGGTCGAAAAGGCCAAACCCCTGCGCATGAAGATCAGCAAGGCCAAGGAACGGGCCTTGATGAAGGAATTCGGCCTGGACGACACGGTGCTCACCGAAGAGGAAGCCAAGGCCCGCCGCGAACATCTCAAAGCCCTGATCAAGCTGGGCAAGACCCGCGGCTACCTGACCCACGGCGAGATCAACGACCACCTGCCCGACAAGCTGGTCGAGCAGGAAACGCTGGAAGTGGTGGTCTCGCTGCTGAACGACATGGGCGTGGCCGTTTACGAACAGACGCCCGACGCCGAGACCCTGCTGCTGAGCAACACCGGCCCCACCGCTGCCACGGAAGAGGAAGCGGAAGAGGAAGCCGAAGCCGCCCTGTCGACCGTGGACAGCGAGTTCGGCCGCACCACCGACCCGGTGCGCATGTACATGCGTGAGATGGGCACGGTGGAACTGCTGACCCGTGAAGGCGAGATCGAGATCGCCAAGCGCATCGAAGGCGGCCTCAACGACATGATGGCGGCCATTTCCGAGTCCCCGGCCACCATCAATGAAATCCTGGCCATGGGCGAGGAAATCCGCTCCGGTGCCGTGGTCATCTCCACCATCGTCGACGGCTTTGCCGACGCAGACGAAGCCGACGACTACGTGGCCGAGGAGGATTTCGACGACTACGACGAAGCCGACGACGACGACGGCAAGGGCGGATCGAAGGCCCTCACGCGCAAGATGGAAGAGCTCAAGCGCGAGGCCCTGGAACGCTTCGACGCGATGCGAACGCTGTTCGAAAAACTCCACAAGGTCTACGACAAGGAGGGCTACGGCACGCCCAACTATCTGAAGACGCAGGCCGCGCTCACCGAAAAGCTGATGACCATCCGCTTCACGGCCAAGGCCATCGAGAAGCTTTGCGACACGGTGCGCCAGCAGGTGGAAACGGTACGCAAGAAAGAGCGCGAACTGCGCAAGATCATCGTCGAGAAGTGCGGCATGCCGCAGGACAAGTTCGTGGCCGACTTCCCGCCCAACCTGCTCAACCTGCAGTGGGTGGAAAAGCAGGCCGCTGCCGGCAAGCCGTGGAGCGCGGTGATGGGTCGCAACATCCCGCCCATCCAGGAGCTCCAGCAGCAGCTCATCGACCTCCAGGCCAGCGTGGTGGTGCCCCTCGAACAGCTCAAGGCCATCCACAAGCGGATGAACGAGGGCGAGAGGATGTCTCGCGACGCCAAGAAGGAGATGATCGAGGCCAACCTGCGCCTGGTGATCTCCATCGCCAAGAAGTACACCAACCGCGGTCTGCAGTTCCTGGACCTGATCCAGGAAGGCAACATCGGCCTGATGAAGGCGGTGGACAAATTCGAATACCGCCGGGGCTACAAGTTCTCAACCTACGCGACGTGGTGGATCCGCCAGGCCATCACCCGCTCGATCGCCGACCAGGCACGCACCATCCGCATTCCGGTGCACATGATCGAGACGATCAACAAGATGAACCGCATCTCGCGCCAGCACCTGCAGGAATTCGGCTTCGAGCCGGACGCCTCCATCCTGGCCGAGAAGATGGACATGCCCGAGGACAAGATTCGCAAGATCATGAAGATCGCCAAGGAGCCGATCTCCATGGAAACGCCGATCGGCGACGACGACGATTCGCACCTGGGCGATTTCATCGAGGACAGCGCCAACACGGCCCCGATGGACGCGGCCATGCAGGCAGGCCTGCGCGAGGTGGTCAAGGAGATTCTGGACACCCTGACGCCGCGCGAAGCCAAGGTGCTCCGCATGCGCTTCGGCATCGAGATGTCCACCGACCACACGCTGGAGGAAGTGGGCAAGCAGTTCGACGTGACGCGCGAGCGCATTCGCCAGATCGAGAGCAAGGCGGTGCGCAAGCTCAAGCACCCGAGCCGTTCGGACAAGCTGCGCAGCTTCATCGACTCGCTGTGATGGGTTGAGTGACTAAAAACAAAAACGGGAGCCTTGGGCTCCCGTTTTTGTTGTGGTCGATCGCTGGTTGACGCAGCGCCGGAAAGATCACCGGAAATCAGCTTGAACTGCTCATTGGCCGCCTTCAGGTCTTCGACAATTTCCTGAGCAATCACACCTGGGTTTCCTGAGTTTCTGGACGAGGGTATTGGCGTTCATTGGGTTCAGGTTAATTGGGAGATCCGGCCCAGGCGGGTCAGGACATTGTTTTCCTGCTCGGGGTCGCTCAGCAGCCCGGGCAGGGCATTGGCAAAGGGCGGCAGCGCCAGCAAACCGGCTACAGAAAGGGCAACATGCCGCCTCACGTCGTCGGGCGCCGCACCGACCTCGGCAGCAAGTGTGGTCCGCCCTTCCACCACGGTCAGGATGTCTTCAAGATCATGGCTCAGGAACACGTCGTTCTGGCCCCTGTCCCTGAAGGCCTCGAACTTGGTGGCGAGGAAGTAAGGGGCCGACAGGTGTCTCAAGACCAACCCTTCGGCCAATGTGGCACGTAGCGCCGCATCAAAGCCAGGCCGGTACCAAGGGTTGGCAAAACCCAGCACCTTTTCATCCAGGGGCACCAGGTCCAGTTGCATGCGGTTCCAGAACCATCGGAACGGCGGCGTGTTGTCTTCCATCGTCTGCCGAAAGCCGCGTTGAACCAACTGATCCGCCAGCTGGTGGTAGCTGGCCAGCGACGCCACTTCGACGATTGCGTCCACATCTTCGGTCGACCGCACGTCCATCAGTTTCGGGTTATCGATCAGCAGCCCCGTCGCGCAACCGCCCACAAACACCACCTGCTCGCACAAAGGCCCCAGCGCCTGAGCCATGCCGGCCAGCAAGGCCAGATTCGGGTCAGCCACGGGACGCCCCCTTGGCGGGCAGCGGCGCGCTCGGGTCGATCAGGGCCTGCAGCCGCTGCAAGGCCATGTTCCGCTCGCGCGCTTTGCCCACCCGCAAGGCGTCGAACAGCGCCAGCAGTTCGTACAGGCGTACGTCCTGCATGGCCGCAAACGGCACCGAAGGGTGCAGCGGCTCCACACCGATGCCGCGCACCGTACCGTTCGGGTGCGGCCACACAAAGTCTGTGCTGCCGGGCGCAAACACACCCGCGAACGCAGGCGCGCTGTGGCTTGTGGGCACACCCACCGCCAGCGGCAGGCGCACACCCGGGAAGGCGTACCTGGCACCGTGCAGGGTGAACTCGGCCAAGGCCTGTGCATGCACGCGCACCGGGTTGTCTGGCGCCGCGGCGGCGTCTGAGGGAGCCGCATGGCGGCGCACCCTTTTGCGCGTGACCCGGTAAATGCCCTGCTGCTCCTGAAATGACTGTGCTGCTCCACCCACGGCGCCCGCAGGCAAGGTCGCAGCCTCACGGTTCTGCAACAGCAAACCTGACAGCAAACCCCGCTTCACCGCAGCGTGAGCTTCTGACGCGCTTAGCCCCAGCTCCTGCGCCAGCCGGGCATACGTCCAGCGCTGATCGCCCCAAGCCACGAGCTTGAGGGCAACGAGAAAGTCCTGGGGTTTGAGCTGCATTTATTCTGTATTCGCGATTTGCGAATACGGAATATAGCGAAATGAGCGTCAGAACACAAGCCTCAACGCACACCGACTTCAAATACCCAACGGCAACTCGCGTGCATCCAAGCCCATTGCCTGCAGCTCTCGGCGGAAATGGGTCATAGCCAGGGGAACCACCTGTGCCACCAGCACATACTGGTAGGGCTCAGTAGCGAAACGCGGGCCGATCAGTTCTTCAGTCACGTCGGCCGGGTATTCAAACTTGCCTTCGTAACGACCTTCGAACACTGCGCCGGTGTCCGCCCCGTCAGGGGTTTTGGCGGTGGCATGCAGCACGACTCTGACCAACGCCAGCAACGGGCCATCTGCGTTGGCCGAGGTACCCAAGCCTACCTCGATGTCCTGCCTGAGCTCCAGACTCAGCTTCTGCTGCGCTGGAGCGGGCGTACTGTTGTCGCCTCGAAACTGCGTTACCCGCAAAGACACCAGGCGCGGGCATGTCCGAATTTTTGTGTAAACGGGTCGGACTTCAATTGACGGAGATGCGGTCTCCGAACTGAATGGTAAATCGGGTCAGCGCGGCCTTCCAATCCCGGATGGGCATGGTCCACTTCTGACTGATGTTGCGCAGGGC
>JAUVXK010000176.1 GCA_030603635.1 Burkholderiales bacterium
GGGCGCATCACCATCGCGGGGCAGGACATTCGCGCCGTCACGCAGGGCAGCGTGCGCCAGTCCATCGGCATCGTGCCGCAGGACACGGTGCTGTTCAACGACACCATCGAATACAACATCCTTTATGGTCGGCCGAACGCCGGGCACGACGAGGCGGTTCAGGCCGCACGGGCCGCGCACATCCACGGCTTCATCGAACGGTTGCCCAAGGGCTACCAGACGCTGGTGGGCGAGCGCGGGCTCAAGCTCTCGGGTGGAGAAAAGCAGCGGGTGGCGATTGCGCGGACCTTGCTCAAGAACCCCCCCATCCTGATCTTTGACGAAGCCACCTCGGCGCTGGATTCGGCCAACGAACGCGCGATCCAGGCCGAACTCCGGCAGGTGGCCCGCGACAAGACCACGCTGGTGATCGCGCACCGGCTTTCCACCGTGGTGGACGCGCACGAAATCCTCGTGCTGGAGCACGGCACCATCGTCGAGCGGGGTCGGCATGCCGAACTGCTCGCCGCTGGAGGCCGCTACGCCGACATGTGGGCCTTGCAGCAAAGTGGAGGAGATCCCGCCGATGGACACCAAATGGCTTGAAGATTTCGTCAGCCTGGCCGAAACCCGAAGTTTCAGCCGTTCGGCCCAGCTGCGTCACGTGACGCAACCGGCGTTTTCCCGTCGCATCCAGTCGCTGGAGGCCTGGGCCGGCACCGATCTGGTGGACCGGTCCTCCTACCCGACCCGACTCACCCCGGCGGGGCAGACGCTGTACGAGCAGGCACTTGACATTCTGCACACCCTCCAGACCACCCGCAGCATGTTGCGCCAGTACACGGCGGTGGCCAAGGACACGATCGAGTTCGCTGTGCCACACACCCTGGCCTTCACCTTCTACCCGGCGTGGCTATCGTCGTTGCGCGGGGTGGTGGGCCCGGTCAAGAGCCGTCTGATGGCGTTGAACGTGCACGACGCCGTGTTGCGCCTGACGGAAGGCAGTTGCGACCTGCTGCTTGCGTATCACCACCTGTCGCAGCCGATCCAGCTCGACACCGCCCGCTACGAGATGCTGCGTCTCGGCGAGGAGGTGCTGGCTCCCTATGTCAAGCCCGATGCGAACGGACAGCCGATGCACCGGCTGCCCGGCACTGCGGGGCAGCCGGTGCCTTTCCTGGCCTATGCGCCCGGAGCGTACCTGGGGCGCGTGGTGGACTGGGTGCTGCGCCAGTCGGGCGAGTCCGTGCACACCCAGCGCGTGTACGAGACCGACATGTCCGAAAGCCTCAAGGCCATGGCCATCGAGGGCCACGGCGTGGCCTTTCTGCCCACCAGCTCGGTGCAGCAGGCCCTGAGCGACGGGCGGCTGGTGAACGCGGCGCCGCCCGGCGACAACTGGCGGGGAGCCATGGAGATCCGCCTCTACCGCGAACGGCCCAGTGAACGGCCCGGCAGCCGCAAGGGCAAGCCCATGGCCCAGGCGTTCTGGGCCGATGTGGAGCGGCACTTGACCGTGTCCTCTGCCCAGGGAATGGGCGCACAGCAGGAAACCCCCTGAACGGGTATCATCCCCCTCATGCGCAACCTGCTCCTCCCGGCCTGCATGGCGCACCAGTCCCTGGTGTGCGGCCGGTCTGTGGCCGCACACCCCTGAGCCCGGCGGTCGCGTCACCCCTCCCATCGTTTCGCGCCCCTCCAGATCGCCGGGCTTCCAGGCGCCTCAGGGCCCCCGGCCCGATCCGGAGCATGTCATGTCTTCCTTGCCTTTTTTCGACCGAACCGTCACCGAACTCGACCACGTGCGGTTACACAAACTCATGCGCCAGCGCCCTGAAGCCGTCCCCCACGGCGTGGCGCACACCCTGGCGGAACTCATCGACACGGCCGACGTGGTGCCATCGCGGGACATCGCCGCAGAGGTGGTCACCATGTACTCCCAGGTCCGGCTGCGCGACCTGACACAGGGTGGTGAGCGTGTGCTGACGCTGTGTTACCCCGACGACGCCGAACCCGAGCGGGGATTCGTGTCGGTGTTGTCGCCCGTGGGAGTGGCCCTGCTGGGCCTGACGGTGGGCAGTCGCGCCCGCTGGAACGCCCCCGATGGCCGACTGAGCGAAGCCGAGGTGCTCCAGATCCTGTTTCAGCCTGAAGCCAGCGGCGACTACACCCTGTGAGGGTCGTCCGGGTGTTCCGTTGCCTGGATGCGGGTCGAGGCGGCAGGCGCAATGAGACAATAGCACCATGACCGCCACCCCCCAGATTCTCACGATCACCCGCCCCGACGACTGGCACCTGCACGTGCGCGACGGGGCTGCCTTGCACACCGTGGTGCCGCACACGGCGGCGCAGTTCGGCCGTGCCATCATCATGCCCAACCTCAAGCCTCCCGTGACCACGGCGGCGCAGGCCCTGGCCTACAAGGCCCGCATCCAGGCAGCGGTACCGGCCGGCGTGAGCTTCGAACCCTTGATGACGCTGTACCTGACCGACAACCTGCCGCCCGAGGAAATCGCGCGTGCCAAGGCCGCCGGTGTGGTGGCCTGCAAGCTGTACCCGGCCGGTGCCACCACCAACAGCGACGCCGGGGTGACCGACATCCGCAAGACCTACCAGACGCTGGAAGCCATGCAGCGCGAAGGCGTGTTGCTGCTGGTCCATGGCGAAGTCACCAGCCCCGACATCGACCTGTTCGACCGCGAAGCCGTGTTCATCGAGCAGCAACTGGAACCGCTGCGCAAGGACTTCCCGGGCCTGAAGATCGTGATGGAGCACATCACCACCAAGGAAGCCGCGCAATACGTGGCGCAAGCGGATGCGAATCTGGCCGCCACCATCACCGTGCATCACCTGCTGTACAACCGCAACGCCATCTTCACCGGCGGTATACGGCCACACTACTACTGCCTGCCCGTGCTCAAGCGCGAAACCCACCGCCAGGCGCTGGTGGCGGCGGCCACCAGCGGGTCCCCGAAATTTTTCCTGGGCACCGACAGTGCCCCCCACCCGGCGCACCTGAAGGAACACGCCACCGGCTGCGCCGGTTGCTACACGGCCCATGCCGCCATGGAGATGTACGCCGAGGCCTTCGACGCCGCCGGTGCACTCGACAAGCTGGAGGGATTCGCCAGCTTCTTCGGCGCCGACTTCTACGGCCTGCCCCGCAACACCGGCACCCTCACCCTGCGGCGCGAGAGCTGGACACCGCCCGAAAGCTTTCCTTTCGGCGAAGCCGAGCTCAAGCCCTTGCGCGCTGGTGAATCGCTGCCTTGGCGTCTGGTGGCCTGACTCCTTGGGGTGAAGGGTGGCTCTGGTTTGTGGGTCTGACGGCAACGCGGCCCCGATCCCTTGGGCCGCGCCCTGGATGATTCCCTGGCGCGGCGTGGGGGTGCCGCTGGAGGGCGGACTGTCGGGGGACCTGCCGGGCGAGCTCAATGCCACTGGTCTGGCTCCGGTGCGTTTCGTGCCCCAGATCGCCTTGCCCGAGGGAGTGGCCTACGAATCCCACATCCACGACACCGGCTGTGTGCCCACGCGCGACAACCTGCACGATTTCTTCAACGCCCTCTGCTGGATACGATTCCCCCAGACCAAGCGCGCCCTGAACCGCTTGCAGGCTCAGGCCATCCGGGAGGCTGGCGGCGTGCTCGCCACCCG
>JAUVXK010000198.1 GCA_030603635.1 Burkholderiales bacterium
TGCTATAATTTTCGTCTTGGCGCGGAGTGGAGCAGTCTGGTAGCTCGTTGGGCTCATAACCCAAAGGTCGCAAGTTCAAATCTTGCCTCCGCAACCAACAGAATCAAGCACTTTGCTAATGAAAAGGCTTCCGGTAATGGAAGCCTTTTTGTTTTTGCCGCCTGTCATGGCCTTGTGACACCAAACGCCAAAACAGTCGGCCAGATACCTGCTTGGTGCAGTCCAGACAAGATACTGGTTTTGGCCGTTTAACGAAGGTCGTCGACCGTCAAGCCATAGCGCTCCATGGTCTGAACGATCTCCGCGATCATGGCGGCCCTTTCGCCTTTCGTGTCGCGCTCTGCATCGGCAAAGAAGGCGCCAGCTTTCGACAACAAATCTTGATATCGCGCATCGCTCAGCGGGTCTTTTCTTGCTGGGGGCTTGGCGGGGGCCGATCGGGTTGCGGGTCGGCGAGGATGGCGGTACGTCATTTGAATGGCCGGGGGAGGTTGTGAGCAGAAAGGGTCAGCGTCCTGTCTGCGCCAGCGTCTGCCGTTCTCGCAACGGCATGAGCAGTGGCTTGAGCCCATTGTGGTCGATGGTATGCATCAGCGCCAGCAAGAGACCCAGCTCGCCTTTTGGAAAGCCTTCCCTGGCAAACCAGTTGAGGTAATGCCCCGGCAGGTCGGCCAGCACCCGGCCTTCGTATTTGCCGAAGGGCATCTTCATGGTGACCAACTTCAGAAGGTGGTCCGGGTGGGTGTCGACATGTAAGGGCATGAAAACAGCGCGACCTGAATGGTGCTCAAATTGTGGGCAGACGAGGGCGGTGCAAGACAGAACAACAGTTTGGAGACTTTGTTCGGATGTTATCCACATCTTTGCCCCCGTAGCCTGTGGACGGCGGTACGCTTGAGCGACTGGTGGGCATGGGCCGATATCACGTCATGACGTGTCAAAATGACCCCGTGGTGCAGGGGATCGAATCATGACAACGGCTCGACCCATTCGGCTCTGGGGTTTTCGGGCTTACCTGACCTTGTGGTTGGGTGGGCTGTCGCTGGCCGTGCTGGTGTCGGTGGGCTACTACCTCGGGAAGATGGCCACGGCGGAACTCACCGAAGCCCAGGGCGAGGCTCTGTTCGGCCGCGCACAGGCCGCCGCACTGCAATTGAGCAACAGCCTCAAGGAGCGGGAGCTGGAAATCGCCCTGCTCAGCCAGGCGCCGCACGTGGTGCGAGGGGACTGGGCAAACGGGGATGTGCAGGCCTCTCTGGATCGGCGCCAGGCGGCACGGCCCGAATACGCCTGGCTGGGCGTCACAGATGCCCGGGGAACGGTACGCCGTGCGACCCACGACCTGTTGATCGGCGAGGACGTGAGCACCCGGACCTGGTTCCAGGCCGGGCGCAACGGCCTGTATGTGGGGGATGTGCACGAGGCGCTGCTGTTGGCGCGGCTGGTTCAATACGACGTGCAGGATGGCGCTGCCATGCGCTTCATCGACATTGCCGCGCCGATACGACGCAACGGCAGCCTGGTGGGCGTGGCGGCGGCCCATGTGCACTGGGACTGGGTCTGGCAGACGGCGCGCCGGGCTTTTGCCGGGCACGAGCTCGGCCCGGGTGCCGAGCTGCTGTTGGTTGATCGCGATGGTGCCGTGCTCTACCCCAGCCACCTATTGGGCCAGGACACCCTGAACGAATGGCCATCCACGATGCACCACCGCATTCTGCGCTGGGGCGACGGGCACCTCTACCTGACCAGTGTGACGTCGGTGCCCCCGACCGAGAGCACCGAGCTGGGTTGGCGGGTTGTGGTCCGCCAGCTCGAAACCTACGCCCTGGCCGACACGCGGGCATTGCGCGATCGGCTCATCGGCTTGGGGCTGGTGGGGGTGCTGGTGATCGGTTGGGCGGCCTACCGAACCGCCAGCCACATGGCGGTACCGCTGGAGCGGCTCACGTCCGTGGCGCGGCAGATCGAAGCCGGCAACCACGCCCCGGTCTTCCCCGAGCGGGTGGAGGTGCTGGAGATCGAGCGGCTGAGCCAGTCGCTGCGCTCCATGACCCGGACCTTGCTGGCGCACGAGTACGAGCTGGAGCAGAAGGTACGCGATCGCACCGAAGCCTTGGAGCAGGCCAATGCCGAGCTGGAGCGTCGCGCCACCACCGACCCGCTGACCGGCGTGCACAACCGCCGACGGCTGCAGGACAAGCTCGACGAACTCATGCGGATTCGCCAACGCACCGGGCGAACCTTTGCCCTGATGGTGGCCGACGTGGACCACTTCAAGCGGATCAACGACAGCTTTGGGCACGATGCCGGGGACCGCGTGCTGCAGGCATTTGCGCAGGTGCTGATGAAGCAGACCCGGGCCACCGATTTCGTGGCGCGCTTCGGAGGCGAGGAGTTCGTGGTGGTGCTCCCCGAAACGTCTGAACTGGAAGCGGCCTGCATCGCCGCCGAGAAAATCCGTGCGGCGGTGGAGGCAACGCAGTTCCCCATACCCAAGGCGGTGACCCTGAGCATAGGCGTGACGGTGTGCGATCCGCAGGACGAGGGTCCCGACACCGTGCTCAAGCGCGCCGACCGGGCCCTCTACGACGCCAAGGCGGCGGGGCGCAACCGGGTGGTGGCGCTTGCGGGAGACGCCCCGACGTGAGGCGCCCCCGGGGAGCCGGTCAGCCCAGGTCGTAGCGGTCGGCATTCATCACCTTGGTCCAGGCGGCGATGAAGTCGTGAACGAACTTCTCGCGGTTGTCGTCCTGGGCATAGACCTCGGCGTAGGCGCGCAGGATGGCATTGGACCCGAA
>JAUVXK010000007.1 GCA_030603635.1 Burkholderiales bacterium
AGCAGGTAGCCGATGCCCTCGTTCGAGGCCGTCATTTCCGACACCGTGGTGCCCACAAACGCCAGCGTGATGGCCACTTTGAGCGAGCCGAAGAAATAGGGCAGTGAGCGCGGCAGCCCACCTTGGTCAGCACGTCCCAGCGCTTGGCACCGAGCACGCGCAGCACGTCTTCCAACTCGGGCTCCAGAGTGGCCAACCCAGTGGCAATGTTCACCATGATGGGGAAGAAGCTGATCAGGAACGCCGTGAGGATGGCCGGCCCGATGCCGATGCCGAACCACACCACCAGAATGGGCACGAAGGCCGCCTTGGGTAGTGCGTTGAAGGCTGTCATCAGCGGGTAGATGGCGGCGTAAGCCAGGCGCGAAGAGCCGATCAGGAAGCCCAGCAGCACCCCCACCACGATGGCAATGCCGAAGCCCGCCATGGTTACCCAGTAGGTGCGCCACGCATGGCCGAGGATGGTGGTCTTGTGTTCCAGCGTCTGTTCCCAGATGCGGGAGGGGCTGGGGAAGATGAATTCCGAAACGCCAAAGCCTTTGGTGATGACTTCCCAGACCACGATGATGGCCAGCAGGAGGATCAGCGGAGACCAGCGTTCAATGTGTTTTCTTTTCATGCCAGTCCCCTTCACTGGTTGATGGCCGCGCCGGCCTTGCGCATGGCACCGATGTGCCCACGCAGCTCGTGCACAATGTCGGTGAACTCGTTGGTGTAGGTCACCTCCAGGTCGCGGGTGCGCGGGATGGGGATTTCGCGGCGCACGACGAACCGGCCCGGGCTCTTGCTCATGCAGTACAGCGGGTCGGCCAGGAACACGCTTTCGCGCAGGGCGTGCGGGGCCAGGCTGACGGTGAAGCGTTGTGCTTCCCACAGGTCGCGCAGGGTGCACCACAGCTCTTCACGTGTGAAGGCGTCCAGCGCACCGAAGGGTTCGTCGAGCAGCAGCATCTTGGGCTCGTGGATCAGCGCCCGGCAGATGCTGGCGCGTTGCTGCATGCCGCCCGACAGTTCCCAGGGAAACTTCTTTTCCATGCCCCCGAGGCCCACGCTGGTCAGCAGCTTGCTGGCACGCTCCTCGAACTCCTTGCGGCGGTCCTTGAACTGGCTGCGGTAGGGTTCCACGATCTCCAGCGGCAGCAGCACGTTGTCGAGCGTGGTGCGCCACGGCAGCAGAGAAGGCGCCTGGAAGGCCATGCCCGAAATCTTCAGCGGCCCGGTCACGGGCTGTCCGTCGATGGTGATCTTGCCCATGCTGGGCATTTTCAGGCCCGTCGTGAGCTTCATGAAGGTCGACTTGCCGCAGCCCGAAGGCCCCACGATGGCAATGAATTCTCCCTTGTGCACCTTGAGGTTGATGTCCTCCACCGCAAAGATGTTCTTGGCCAGCAGGTCCTCGTTATAGGCCAGCCAGACCTGGTCGAAATCCACAAAGGGCTGTGACGTGGAGGCGGTCTTGACCGTGTCGTTCATGCATGCTCCTGCAAAAAGGGCCGGCTACCCCGTGGAGGCCGGCCCGTGTCTTCCGTCCGTTGGGTGTCAGCGCTTGGCCGGCGGCAGAATGTTCAGATCGGCGGCCGGCGGCAGCATGGCGCCGTTCCATACGGCAGCGGGGTCCACGCGGGTACGGGTGCCAAAGGCGTCAGATACCTGGCTGGCCATCAGGCTGAGGCGTCCCGGGTTGATCTGACCGAAGCCTTCGCGGCGGGCGTCGGGGCTGGCGATCACCGAGTCGATCGCCAGTTGCAGGCGACGGGTTTCCAGGGCCACGTTGATGATCCCGTCGCGCGCCTTTACCGATTCGATGCCCATCGTCGGATTGGCCATGACTTCCTTGGCGCCCTTGGCGAATGCCTTGAGGAAGGCGGTGATCGCAGCCGGGTTCTCCTGGATCAGCTTCGGCGTGGCGATGATCACGTTGCCGTACAGCTTCACACCGTGATCGGCATAGGGCATGATCACCACATCTTCGGGCTTGACGCCACGTGCTTCCAGGTTCAGCAGCGAGGTGAAGGAAAAACCGGTGATGGCGTCGATGTCGCCACGGACCAGCATGGTTTCACGCAACGGGGGGTCCATCGAGGTCCAGGTCACGCCGCTGACGTTGTTGGCCTTCTCGAAGATGGGGAAGGCCTTGCGGCCGGCGTCGAACACCGGGGCGCCGAGCTTCTTGCCGTTGAGGTCTGCCGGCGTCTTGATGCCGCTCTTCTTGAGGGCCAGCACCGCCGCCGGGGTGTTGTTGTAGACCATCATCACGGCCACCGGCTTGTTCGGTGCATCCGGGTTGTTGGCGTGGAACTCCATGAGGGCAGCCAGGTCCGCAAAGCCCATGTCGTAGGTGCCCGAGGCCACGCGTGTCACGGTGCCACCGGAGCCGTTGCCGGAGTCGATGGTCACGTTCAGGCCCGCATCCCGGAAATACCCCTTCGCGGCTGGATGCAGGAACAGGGCGGCCGGCCCCTCGAAGCGCCAGTCGAGCTGGAATCGGATCGGCGTCTGGGCATGGACCGAGCCAAAGGTCATGGCGGCCGCCAGGGCGGCGGTGGCTTGCAGGAAATGGCGCTTGTTCATGAAGGGCTCCTAGGGACAGTGGAACGTAACGGTTGGGCCTGGGGTTGGCTTCAATTCGTGCAGCAAGATCGGTGCCAGCCCTTGGCCTCCGCCTTTTGAACACAGAGGTGTATACAGAACGTCGGGGGTACACCGCATCTGTCGACGCCTCAGGGTCGGGGTTGGGAACGTGTCTGGTGCATGAACGCACTGCAAGTGTGCATGAAAATGGCCCGGATGCTGCCGGGTTTTGAAGGATGGGAGTTCATGGTTAACCCTTATCCGTGTTGCCGTCGAGGGCTTGGGGCAGCAACAGGTTGAGCACGATGGACAGCACCGCCGCAGGGAACAGCCCGCTTGTCATCAGGATGCGCAGGGTGTCTGGCAGATGCTGCAGGGCCTCTGGCGCGAGCTGCAGGCCCAGCCCGACCGAGAGGGAGACGGCGAAGATCACCATGTTGCGCCGGTTCCAGTTCACGTCCGAGAGCATGCGCACACCCGATGCGGTGACCATCCCGAACATGATGATCACGCCACCGCCCAACACGGTGATGGGCATGCTTGCGATCACGGCACCCAGTTTCGGCACCAGGCCGCACAGGATCAGGAAAACCGCTCCAAGAGTGACCACATGCCGGCTCATCACGCCCGTCATGGCCACCAGACCCACATTCTGGCTGAAGCTGGTGTTGGGCAGGCCACCGAAGAGACCGGCGACGGCCGTTCCCAGGCCATCGGCGTAAGTGGCGCCCTGGACCTCCTTGTCGGTGGCCTCGCGGTTGGCCCCCCCTTTGGTGATGCCGGAGACATCGCCCACCGTCTCGATGGCCGATACCACTGTCATGAAGCACATCCCGATGACGATGGCCCAGTTGATCTCCCAGCCGAAACGGAACGGTTCAGGGGCCGTGAACCATGCCGCGTTGCCCACTGGCGCGAAATTCACCTGTCCCAGCACGAGGGCGTACAGGTAACCCACAATCATGCCCAGCAGGACCGCCGCGACCGAAAGCATGCCGCGCGCGAAGAACTTGAGCAGCAGTGTCGCCACGATCACCACCAGCGCGACCGACCAGTTCTCCAGGCTGCCATATGCAGGCTTGCCTTTCAGTGGCACACCGCCAGCAGCGTACTCGATCCCCACCTTGACCAGGGCCAGTCCGATCATCAGCACGATCAGGCCGGTCACCAGCGGTGGCAGCGCATGGCGGATGCGCCCGATGAATGTGCCCAGGAAGAAGTGGAACACGCCGCCCAGGACGATGCCCGTCATGAGGCCCGCCATGCCCGCCACCCCTGCACCGGCCACCGCGGGGATCATGATCGGGATGAAGGCGAAGCTGGTGCCCTGAACGATCGGCAGGCGGGCGCCAACGGGTCCGAGTCCGATGGTCTGCAGCAGCGTGGCTGCCCCCGCCAGGAACATTGACATCTGGATCATGTAGACCAGATGGTGGAAGTCGGGTGACTGGGAGCCAAAGCCAAACCCTGCCGCACCCGCCACGATGATGGCCGGCGTCACGTTGCTGACGAACATGGCCAGCACGTGCTGGATGCCTAGGGGGATCGCCTGACCCAGGGGAGGGGTGTAGTCGGGATCCCTCAACTGCTCCGGGGTGCCCAATGTGCTGCCGGCCATGCATCCTCCTGTGTAAGACTTCATCGTGCACAAAGTTGTATACAAATTATGTGCACATGATTTGCTCCGAACACACAGGGGAAACCCTCAAGCGCCAAGGCCGGGCTCCGCTGTCGCGGGCCCGGCCTTGGGGGTGGATACCTGAGCGCGGGCTCGGTCAGTCCGCGCGGATGTTGCGTTCCCGGATGATGGCGCCAAAACGCTCGGAGTCCTTGGCGCCACGCTGCCCGAACTCGGCAGGGCTCAGCGGCAGGGCTTCGCCGCCCAAGGTGGCGATGCGCTCGCGCACGGCAGCGCTGTTCAGGACCTGGTTGATTTCGCGGTTGAGACGGGTCACCACGTCGGTCGGAGTACCCGTGGGTGCGTAGAAGCCGAAGATGGTGTCGGCATCAAAGCCCCGGAGTCCCAGTTCGTCGAGCGTAGGCACGTCGGGGAACAACGGCGAACGCTTCAGGCTGCCCACGGCCAGCAGCTTGGTGCGGCCGGCGCGGGCGTGTTGGAGGCCGATGCCGGGATCGAAGTAGAAGTCGATCTGGCCACCCATGAGGTCGTTGAGGGCGGGTGCGGCGCCACGATACGGCACGTGCACCGCGAACACGCCGGCCTGGCTCTTGAACATCTCTCCGGCGATGTGAGGCGAACTGCCGTTACCGGCCGACCCGTAGGACAGCTTCCCCGGTTGAGCCTTCATCATGGCGATCAGCTCCTGTGCAGAAGAGGCTTCCAGCGTCGGGCGTCCCATCAGGTACACCAGCACGCGCGCGGCCGAAGCCACGGGCACGAGATCCTTGGCAGGGTCGAATGACATGCGGCTGTAGATGTGAGGGTTGACCGACACCATGCCGCCCGAGGCCATCAGAAGGGTGTAGCCATCGGCAGCCGATTTGGCGACCGCATCGCCCGCGATGTTGCCGTTGGCACCCGGCCGGTTTTCCACCAGCACGGGTTGCCCGATGGCTTCGGCCAGTGGGGTGGACACCAGCCGAGCGATCTGGTCGGCCGCTCCGCCCGGCGGGAAACCGACCACGATCCGGACCGGTTTGGTGGGCCAGGCCTGGGCGGCAGCGCTGCCCAGTGTGCCCAGCGTGATGGCGGTCGATACGCCCAGCATCAGCAGGGTGCGGCGCAGGCATCGGGAAGTGGTCATGGTGGTCTCCTTGTTGTGTGGGAAAAAGAATCAGCCGGGCTGGTGAGCCGTGCGTTGGGGGCGTTTGATCCAGTGGATGGGTTGTGCCTTGAGGGGACGGGCAGGGGCACCATGCCCCACCAGCACCTGGTCCAGGGCTTTGCCGGCCTCGTCGGTGAGGGCAGCTTGTCGGGCGGCCCGCACCGCCTTGGCCCGCTCGGCTGCGCTGGCGGTTGACGTCGCTGACGCGGGCGCCAGATGGTCGATGATGTGCAGCAGGTTCTCCTTGCCACGCTCGTTGGTGCTGCCGTACCCCTTGATGAGTTGGCCGCACAGGGCGATCTCGTGCCCCAGGGCCCAGTGTTCCCGGGTGCATGCTTCCACGCGGGTCAGCCAGCGCTCGATCAGGGACTGCTCCAGCGCAAAACGGCTGCCCCGGCGCCGCAACCGTTTCAGCGACGCCATGAAGCGCAAGGCCAGGAACCCACTGACGCTGTGGGTCGCGATTTTCAGTGGCATGGCCCAGGGCTTGAGGCCCCGCTGTACCCGACGCTGGTCCCAAGCGATCAGGCGTGTGGCCATACCTTGCGGCAGCAGGCCTGCCAGTTCGGGCACTCCCGGTTTGAAATGGTCGTACACCTTGAGCAGATCGGCTTCGCCCGCCTTCACTTCCTGCTGGACGCGTGTCGTGCGGCTGCGACGACTCTTGAGATCGGCGACCCGGACCACATCGTCAAACGCCATCCACAGTGCCAGCCAGCGGGCCATTTCCCTGACGATGGCGCCCTGGTGTTCATCCGAGGGATCGGCCTGCAGCTCGGCGGCGTGCAGGCGTTGCAGGCGTTGCAGGTACTGCGCCGCATAGGCGGCATCCTGGTACTCGACCAGCCGTTCATGACCCAGCCGGACCATGGCCAGGGCAGACGCTGGCAGGTCCTGTGCCTCCGCAGGCAAGGCCCGCTGGCGATCGGGTTGGAGGGGCTCCTGGGCTGGCGGGCGCCACACCGTATCCACATACTGAGCCTGTTGGCGTTGCCGTTCGATGGCTTCATAGGCCATGGCAAAACCGCGCAGACTGGCCTGGGCGCTTGGGCCCGAGGCGCCGATCACCGACTCGTAGTCGCGCCGGCTCATGGGCAGCAGCCCGCTGGCGGCGATGCATCCCAGCATGACCGCGCTGACCACGGTGCCGGCTTCTCGCGTCATGCGGGCCATGTCCACCACATGGTGTGCGCGGCTGTGTTGCCGAACCAGCGCCAGCAGGCCGTCGTCGGCCGCACGCCCGTCTCCCATGGCCATTTTCTCGGCGGTGGTGTAGGTGCGGGCCGAGGAGCTGATGAGCAGGGTGTGGTCACGCGAGACCATGCCGTTGGCGATCTGGCGCCCCGTTTCCAGCAGTTCCGAGGAGACCAGCGCGTCCAGTCGGCCGGGCAGGGGGTTGAGGCCGAACACGGGCTGGCGACCTCCACAGTCTGCCAGTGGGACGGGGTAGATCTCGACGTAATAGGTGGTGGCACCGGTGCGCTGGGCCACACCGGGGACCGAGGTGGCCTGGGCGGCATGGCCTGCGTGGCGTGCGGTGTCGACGAGCCAGTCGGTCAACACACCGCCGCCTTCGCCGCCCAGGGCGCAAAGAAGCAGGGAGACCGGGCGGTCTTTCGGAACAGGAGAGGAGGATGGGGTGTTCACGGAAACGGGATCTCAGGCGGGTTGCATCCAGCGCAGCCACATGCCGCGCCACTGGTTCATCAGGCGTTCGTGCCAGCGGGGGTTCTGCACCACCTCGGCACGGTAGAACGACGGGCACAGCGTGGCCGCATGGGCGTTTTCGCCGCACAGGCCACAACCCACGCACCCGTCGATCACCGTGGCCACCGGGTCTACCTTCAGCGGGTCGGGGTTGTCCTTGAGCGTGAGCGTGGGGCAGCCCGACAGCCGTATGCAGGCGTGATCGCCGTTGCACACATCCTCGTCCACGCCATACTTCACCCTGACCACGCGCTCGCCTTTCTTGAGCAGACCCGCCAGCCAGGGCTTGATGCGGCGTTGCCGTTCCAGCTGGCATTCGCCCTCCGCCACGATCACCTTCAGCCCGTTGAATTCGGTGGTGAAGGCCTCGTTGAGGGTGTCGCGCACCTTGCTGACCTCGTAGGTGTGCACGGTCCGCAGCCATTGCACGCCCAGGCCTTTCAGGGTGTTTTCGATGGTCTGGTTGGTGTGGACCACGCTCTGGCGCTTGTCGGTGGCACCGTCCTTGGCCATCTCGTCGGGTGTGGAGATGATGTCCTGCGTGCCGGTGGCCGATGTGTAACCGTTCTTGAAAATCAGCAGCACCGCGTCGTCGCCGTTGAACAGGGCGGATTGCACGCCCGTAAGCAGGCCGTTGTGCCAGAAGCCACCGTCGCCCATGATGGACAGCACGCGCCGCTGCATCATCGGCGACACACCTGCCCGGCTGGCGAGGCTCATGCCGTAGCCGAGGATGGAATGGCCAAAGGAGAACGGCTCGAACGTGCCCAGCGCATGGCAGCCGATGTCGGCCGCGATGTGCACGGACCCCACGTCCTGCTGCGCGAGCTTGAGCGCAGAAAAGACCGGTCGTTCGGGGCAGCCGATGCACATGCCTGGCGGGCGGGCAGGCAAGGGCGTGGTGCGCTGCGCGGCCACCTCGGCACGGCGCTGGGCATTGCCTTGCAGCCATGCCGTTGCTGCCTCAAGGGCGGCTGCCTGATCGGGCAGGTACCGGTCGACAAACTGGGCCAGACCTTGGGCCATGACCTCGGCCGTGTACTCGCCGGCACTCGGAAGCATGTCCTTGCCGTGCAGCGGGGTCTGGATGTCGGCCCGGCGCAGCAGGGTGGCCAGTTCCTGCTCGATGTACTCGGGCTGGCCCTCCTCCAGCATCAGCACCGCCTCCTTGTCCACGCAGAACGTCTGCAGCTCCTGCGGCACCAGCGGATAGGTCACGTTGAGCACCAGCAGCGGAATCCGGCTTCGGCCGAAGGCATCGGCCAGATCGAACTGCTGCAGTGTGCGGATCAGGGTGTTGTAGAGCCCGCCCTGGACCACGATGCCGACGTGACGGTATTCCCCGTCCATCAGCTCGTTGAGCCGGTGTTCCTGGATATAGCGTCGCGCTGCCGGCAGGCGTTCGGCGGTCTTGAGCTTTTCATGGCCAAAGGTCACGGGGGGGTGTGCCAGCCGGGCATAGTCGAAGGCGGCGGGTTCCTCCATCAGCGCCCGCTTGGAAATCGGCGGCGACTGGTTGTCCTTGGCCTCGAAGCTGCCCCGTACATGGCAGGCACGGATGCGCAACTCCATGATGACGGGCATGTTCGAGGCTTCCGACAGCCGGAAACCGTGCTCCACCATGTTGACCATCTGGCCCAGCTCGGGCCGTGGGTCGAGCAGACACATGCTGGATTTCAGGGCGAACGCATGGGTGCGCTCCTGGATCACGCTGGCGCCTTCGCCGTAGTCTTCGCCCACGACGATCAGCACGCCCCCCTTCACGCCCGGCGATGAGAGGTTGGACAGCGCATCGGCCGCCACGTTGGTGCCAACGATCGACTTCCAGGTGACGGCACCCCGCAAGGGATAGTGGATGGAGGCGCCCAGCATGGCGGCGGCCGAAGCCTCGTTGGAACAGGCCTCCACGTGCACGCCCAGTTCGTCCATGTAGGGTTTGGCCTGGACCATCACGTCCAGCAGGTGTGACACCGGGGCACCCTGGTAGCCGCCCACGTAGGCCACGCCCGATTGCAGTAGGCCCTTGGTGATGGCGAGGATGCCCTCGCCGTGAAATGTGTGCCCGTCACCGAGCCGCAGGGACTGTATTTCCTGCGTGAATGAAACTTCCAACGGTCTGTCTCCAGCGGTTTTTTTCCAGTATCCGTTTCAGCCGACCATTGATCAATAAAATGAACGAGATAAGACTTATAAGTACCATGCATACAAAGAACATCGACCTCAACCTGCTCCGCCTCTTCAACGAGGTCTACCGGGCAGGCAACGTGAGCCGGGCAGCGGAGCGCCTGGGCATGACGCAGCCCGCCGCCAGCCAGGCGCTGACCCGCTTGCGCCTGCTGCTGAAAGATCCTTTGTTCATGCGTGCCGCAGGGGGCGTAGAGCCCACGCCCCGGGCCCATGCCCTGGCCGAATCGGTGCAGCAGGCGCTGCAGACCATCGACGTCGCGCTCGAGGCATCGTCGGGTTTTCAGCCGCAGACCTCGCGCCGGCTGTTCCGGCTGCACATGAGCGATATCGGCGAGGGCCGCTTCCTGCCGGAACTGATAGGGGCACTGGTCGTGGAGGCGCCGCAAGTGCGCCTGGCCACGCAACCGGTGCCGCACGACGACATCGCCGCTTGGCTGGACCGGGGGACCATCGACTTTGCCTTCGGCTTCCTGCCCCGGGTCAAGTCCACCCGGAGTCAGGAGCTGCTGGATGATCGCTACATCGTATTGATGCGGCGGGAACACCCCATGCGCGAGGCGCTGGAAGCGTGCCGACAGCGCTCGGCCGTCATCAAGTTGTTGCGGCGCATGGAGTTTGTCGCCATTCGCAGCCATGCCGATACCTTGCGCATCCTGCAGCACGAGGGGCTGGAAGAGCGACTGCGCCTGACCACCCAGCATTTCATGGTTCTGCCCTCCATCGTGCGCTCCACCGACCTGTGCGCGGTGATGCCGCGCAACATCGCCCAGGGCTTCGGCGAGGAGTGGGGGTGTGCGCTGTTCGACCCGCAGTTCGAACGCAGCACCTTCACGGTGTCACTCCACTGGAGCCACCGGTTTGAAAACGACCCTGGCCATCAGTGGTTTCGCCATTTGGTGGCCAGGCTGTTTTCCGAGCGCGTCAGGCGTTAGCCTGGCAGGCGGCGGCCAGTGCCGTCATGTTGAGCACGCGCCGCACCGTGGCCGCCGGGGTCAGGATGTACGCCGTGCCGTTGACGCCCATCAGCATGGGGCCGACGGTCACGCCACCGCTGGTGGTCGTCTTGAGCACGTTGTAGAGGATGTTGGCCGCGTCCAGGTTGGGACAGATCAGCAGGTTGGCTGCGCCGCGCAGGGTGCTGTCACCGAGGTAGCGTTCGCGGATCTCGGGCTGCAGCGCGGCGTCGCCGTGGAGCTCGCCATCGCATTCGATGCCCGGGTGCCGGGCCACGAACAGGTCGCGCGCCTCGCGCATCTTGCGCGCCGACGCGCGTTTCGACGAGCCGAAGCTGCTGTGCGACAGGAACGCCACCTTGGGCGGGATGCCGAAGCGCTGAACCTCCTGCGCGGCCATCCAGGCGATTTCGGCGAGCTGCTCGGCGGTCGGGTCCTCGTTCACATAGGTGTCGGCCACGAACAGAGGGCCCTGCGGCGTCATGAGCGCGTTGACCGCCGCGTAATTGTCCACGCCGGGCTTTTTGCCCAGGATGCTGTCGATGCGCTCTAGGTGGGTGGTGTAGGTTCCCACCAGGCCACAGATGAGTGCGTCCGCATCGCCCAGGCTCACCATCAGTGAACCGATGATGGTGTTGGAGCGCCGCACGGCGGCCTTGGCCACCTCGGGTGTGGCCCCGTGGCGTTTCATGAGCTGGTGATAGTGCTCCCAGTACTGGCGGAAACGCGGGTCGTCTTCGGGGTTCACGTTTTCCACGTCCACGCCCAGCCGCATGCGCAGCCCTGCCTTTTCGATGCGCGCGGCGATCACCGCCGGGCGGCCGATCAGGATGGGCACGGCCAGGTGGTCGTCGATCGCCATCTGGGCCGCGCGCAGGGCGCGTTCGTCTTCCCCGTCGGCATAGGCCACGCGCTTTTTCGTGTCCGGTACGGCCTTGGCCAGGTTGAAGATCGGCCGCATCAGGATGCCCGTCTGGTAGACGAAACGTCCCAGCGTCTCCTTGTAGGCTTCCATGTCGGTGATCGGTCGGGTGGCCACACCGGATTCGGCCGCGGCCTTGGCCACGGCGGGGGCGATCTTGAGGATCAGGCGCGAGTCGAACGGTTTCGGGATGATGTAGTCTGGGCCGAAGGTGAGTTCCTGCCCCATGTAGGCGCTGGCCACTTCCTCGCTGATGTCGGCCTTGGCCAGTTCGGCGATCTGCCGCACGCAGGCCAGTTTCATTTCTTCGGTGATCTTGGTGGCCCCGCAATCCAGTGCACCCCGGAAGATGTAGGGGAAGCACAGGACGTTGTTGACCTGGTTCGGGTAGTCCGAGCGCCCGGTGGCGATGATGCAGTCCGGTCGTGCGGCCTTGGCGAGTTCCGGGCGGATTTCGGGTTCCGGGTTGGCCAGCGCCAGGATGATGGGCCGATCGGCCATGGTCTTGACCATTTCCACCGTCATCACGCCGGGGGCGGAGCAGCCCAGGAACACGTCGGCCCCGTTGACCGCATCGGCCAGCGTGCGCGCAGCGGTCGTCTGGCAGTAGCGCTGTTTGGATGCGTCCAGTTTGCCGGTCCGGGCGTCTTCGCGATCGCTGTGGATCACGCCCTTGGAGTCGCACACCAGGATATTGGCCGGGTTCACACCCAGGCCCACCATCACGTCCAGGCAGGCGATGGCGGCGGCCCCCGCGCCCGAAACCGCCACCTTCACCTGGCCGATGGCCTTGCCCACCAGCTCCAGACCATTGAGCAGGGCGGCGCTGGAGATGATGGCGGTGCCGTGCTGGTCGTCGTGGAACACGGGAATGTTCATGCGGTCACGCAGCTTGCGCTCGATGTAGAAGCACTCGGGCGCCTTGATGTCTTCCAGGTTGATGCCGCCCAGCGTGGGCTCCAGCGCCGCGATGATGTCCACCAGCTTGTCCGGGTCGCGTTCCGCCAGCTCGATGTCGAACACGTCGATGCCGGCGAACTTCTTGAACAGGCAGCCCTTGCCCTCCATCACCGGCTTGCCGGCCAGCGGACCGATGTCGCCCAGACCCAGCACGGCAGTGCCGTTGGTGATCACGCCGACCAGGTTGCCGCGGCTGGTGTATTCGGCCGCCTTGGTGGGGTCGGCCTGGATTTCCAGGCAGGGATAGGCGACGCCCGGCGAGTAGGCCAGGCTCAGGTCGCGCTGGTTGGACAACGGCTTGGTGGGTTGGACGGAGATCTTGCCGTGGTTGGGAGAACGGTGGTATTCGCAGGCGGCGTCGCGCAGGGCTTGTTCGGCGGGTGTCATGATCGTCTTTCGGGCGGATGGGAAAACGCCTGCATGCACAGGGTAGCTGCCAGTGTAGCGTTGCCGGTCGGCACTTGATGCAGATGGCGCATGGTTGCCATGCGTGTCGTGCATCGGATCGGTGTCAGTGGCCGATGCGCATGCCCGGTGCCGGGGGCGCGCTGGCGCCCGATCCGCGTTCGAAGGTCACCACGTGGTCCACGGCGGCGCGGATGCCGATCCACTCGCCGATGTCGTGGTTGTGGTGCGAGGGCACATGGACCATGACGGTCTCCCCGCTCGCCAGGCGCAGGGTGTAGAGGAATTCGGAGCCGCGGAAGGCCTTGCGGACGATGCGTGCTTTCACGGGAGAGGCGTCGTCGTGCAGGATGTCATCGGCCCGCAGCAGCACGTCGCACAGGCCGGCCTCGTAGGCGCTGGGCAGAGGGCACTCTTCCACGTCCTGCAGTGGGCCCAGCGGCGTCTGGACCACCACCTCTTGTCCGTTCATCGAGATCTGCGCCGGCGTGAACACGCCGTGGCCGATGAATTCCGCCACGAAGCGGGTGGCTGGGCGGTGGTAGAGCGCGTACGCGTCTTCCCACTGGTGCAGGGCCCCTTGGTGCATGACGCCGATGACGTCGCCGATGGCGAAGGCTTCCAGCTGGTCGTGTGTGACAAACAGCGCGGTGGCTCCTGCTGCCTTGAGGATGCCGCGGATTTCGTGGGCCAGGCGCTCGCGCAGGTCCACGTCCAGGTTGGAAAAAGGCTCGTCCAGCAGCAGCAGGCGCGGGCTCGGAGCCAGCGCGCGGGCCAGTGCCACACGTTGCTGCTGCCCACCCGACAACTCGTGCGGGAAGCGCGTCTGCATGTCGTCCAGCCCCACCAGGGCCAGCACCTCCTGCACCCGGTCACGACGGGCCGCCACACCCAGCTGGCGGATGCCGAAAGCCACGTTCTGTTCCACGCTCAGGTGGGGGAAGAGGGCGTAGTCCTGGAACACCATGCCGATGCGCCGCTCCTCGGCGGGCACATGGCGGCCCGGCTGGCTGACCACATCCCCGCCCAGGGTGATGCTGCCAGCGCTGGCTTTTTCCAGGCCGGCCACGGCCCGCAACAGGGTCGTCTTGCCGCATCCCGATGGGCCGATCAGCACCCCGATGTCGCCCGCGTTCAGGCCCAGCGACACCTCCCGGACGGCAGCAAGGGTGGCGCCCGGATAATGGACAGACAAATGGGAAACGGTCAGGAACATGCTTCGCATTGTAGATAATGACCATTCTCATTCACGTTGACATGAATCAAATTCCCTCCCGCGTGTGGTCTCGCTCCGTCGCCTGGCTGGCCCAGGTGGCCATGCTGGTGTTCGCCGGCCTGCTGGCCTTGCCGGTGCTGGCGCTGGCCGTGTCCTGGCTGCAGTTTGATGCCGAGGCCCTGGACGTGCTGCGCCAGATGGCCGAGACGGTGCTGCCCGAGTACGTCCGCACCAGCCTGCTGCTGTGCGTGGCGGTGGCCGTGGCGGTGGCCGTGGTGGGGATGGCCACCGCGTGCGCAGTGACGCTGTTCGATTTTCCCGGGCGGCGCGTGTTCGAATGGGCGCTGCTGCTGCCGCTGGCCATGCCTGCCTATGTGGTGGCCTATGCCTATACCGATTTCCTGCAGTTTTCCGGCCCGTTGCAGGTGTTCATCCGGGACACGTTCGGGCTGCGCGGGCGCGTCTTCCCGGAAATTCGCAACACCTGGGGGGCGGTGTGGGTTTTCACCTTCACCCTCTACCCCTACGTCTATCTGCTGGCCCGTACCGCGCTGAGCGAGCGCGCCACACAGCTCATGGAGGCGGCACGCCTGCTGGGGGCACCGTTGTTGCGCCGCATCCGCGAGGTGGCCCTGCCGCTCGCGCGTCCGGCCGTGGCCGCTGGGGTGGCGCTCGCGCTCATGGAAACGCTGGCCGATTTCGGCGTAGCCAGCTATTTCGGCATCCAGACCTTCACCGCCGGCATCTACAAGGCCTGGCTGGTGATGGACAACCGCATGGCCGCCGCCCAGCTGGCCACCCTGCTGCTGCTCACCGTGGCGCTGCTGCTGTGGCTGGAGCACCGCGCCCAGAGGCGTCTGCGTTTTGCCTCGGTCCGGGGTGGGCGGGCGAACAGCGCCGAGGCGCAGCCGGTGCGCCTGCGGGGAGCCGCGTGCTGGGGCCTCTGGGCCGTCTGTGGCCTGCCGGTGCTGTTCGGCTTCGTGCTGCCGGTGCTGTTCATGCTGCGCCCACTGATCGGCGGCTGGGAGGAACTGCCCTGGCGCTCCTTCTTGCAGTGGTCCCGCAACAGCCTGTGGCTGGCCGGGCTCGCCGCTGCCCTCGCGACACTGGCCGCGCTAGGACTGGCCTTCGCGCAGCGCCGGCAACCGGGCTGGTTGACCACCGCCGTGAACCGTGTGGTGGGGTTGGGTTATGCCGTGCCTGGCGCGGTGATCGTGGTGGGCCTGCTGCTGCCGGTGGGCTGGGTGCAGTCGGTGGCGCCGCAGAGCAGCGCGGGTTACTGGGTCACGGCCACCGTGCTCGGCATCGTCTGGGCGTATCTGGTGCGGTTCACGGCGGTGGCGCTGCAGTCGGTGCAGAGCGGATATGCGCGCATTCCCGCCAGCTTCGACGACTCGGCCCGCATGCTGGGCACCACCGGCCTCGGCCTGATGGCGCGGGTGCATTGGCCGCTGCTGCGCCGCTCCACCATGGCCGCCGCCTTGCTGGTGTTCGTGGACGTGATGAAGGAGCTGCCCGCCACCCTGGTCCTTCGCCCGTTCAACAGCGACACCCTGGCCGTGGTCACCTACCAGCTCGCCCGCGACGAGCGCCTGGGCGAGGCGGCTTTGCCGGCGCTCACGCTGGTGGTGGTGGGGCTGATCCCGGTGATCCTGCTGAGCCGCACCTTACGCAGCAAGGCGGCCTGAGGTTCATTTCTCGGTCGAGTGGGCTGCGAATTTCTCGACCTTCTTGGTTGGCCCGGAGACGATCAGCAGGTCGCCCGGCAGAATCTGGGTGTCGGGCTTGGCATGCTGGAAGTCCTCGTGTGCCCTTTTCACGCCCACAACGGTGACGCCGAACCGCTCGCGGACCAGGCTTTCCGCCAACGACTTGTTCAGGGCGGGCAGCGGAGCCCGAATCTTCGCGATGGCGAAACCATCATCGAATTCGATGTAGTCCATCATTCGGCCGGTGATCAGGTGGGCCACGCGCTCGCCCATGTCCGCTTCGGGATAGACCACATGGTGGGCACCGATGCGCTCCGCAATCTGTCCGTGCTCCGGTGTCGTCGCCTTGACCCAGATGTCTTTGATGCCGAGTTCGGAGAGGGCCATCACCGTCATCAGGCTGCCCGCGAGATCGGTCCCGATGCCCACGATGGCATGAGGGAAGTCGGCGACGCCAAGCTGCCGCAGCACCTGGACGTTGGTTGCATCGGCCTGCACCGCGTGGGTCAGCCGGTCGGCCCAGGCTTGGACGGGATCGGCCTCGCGGTCGATGCCCATCACGTCGTGCCCCAGTTGCATCAGGGAATGGGCGACGGCCCCGCCGAATCGGCCGAGACCGATGACGACCACGCTGTCGCTCTGACCGAAGGCGTACTGCTCGGTGAACAATTTACCCAACAATTGGATGCTCCTCTGGGTAGCGGTAGGCTGCCCGGCTGTGTCCCATGGCCAACGAGGCGGCCAGGGTGATGGTTCCGACACGGCCGACGTACATCAGGAGGGTCAGCATGAGCTGACCCGCAGGCGGCAGCTCTGCAGTGATCCCCGTGGACAGGCCGACGGTGCCGAAGGCGGAAATGACTTCGAAGATGACCTGGTCGGTGGGCAGGTCGGTGCTGCGCAGGATCACCAGCGTACCGAGCACCACCATGCTGCTGCCGAGGACAAGCACGGTGATGGCCTGGCGCTGCGCGGAGCCGGATATCCGACGCCCGAAGGCCTCGCTGTCGTTGCGTCCCCGAATTTCAGCGTAGACCAGCATGGCCAGGATCAGGAAGGTGCCGACCTTGACGCCGCCCGCGGTGCCAGCACTGCCTCCGCCGATGAACATGAGGAAGTAGTGCACCGCCCAGCTCTCGTGATTCAGCGCCCCGATGTCGATCGAATTGAACCCAGCCGTACGTGCGGATACCGACGCGAAGACGGAGGAAAGCAGCTTGTCCGGGACGCTCATCGGGCCAAGCGTGCCCGGATTGGACCATTCGAAGAACAGCAGGGTCAGCATGCCACCTGCCAGCAGGATGCCTGTGCCCACCAGGGTCAGCTTGGTGTGCAGGGACCAGTGATGGGGATCTCGCAGCCGGGAACGGATGTCGTGCAAGACCGGAAAGCCGATGCCGCCGACCACGATCGCGACAGCGATCGGTCCGAGTATCCACGCATCTCCAGCGTAACCCATGAGGCTGTCCGCGTTCAATGAAAAACCCGCATTGTTGAACGCCGACACCGAGTGGAAGATCCCATGCCAGAGTGCATCCGTCCAGGGCATATCGTGTCCCGAGGCGAATCGCAGCGTGAGCACTGCAGCGAGCACGAGTTCGGCAACCAGGGTCACGATCAAAACCACCTTGGCGATGCTGGACACATCACCCAGTCCCACCGAATGGGTTTCCACCTGAGTGATCAGTCGCGTGCGCAGCCGCAGCGAACGGTTGACCATCAGTCCCAGAAGGGTGGCTGCGGTCATCATGCCGAAACCGCCCATCTGGAACAGGAGCATGATGACGAACTGACCAAAGAAGGACCAGTAGGTGCCTGTGTCCACCACGACCAGTCCCGTGACACACACGGCCGAGACGGCGGTGAAAAAGGCGGTCAGCAGCGGTGTCGAGGCAGGATGGGCGCTGGCAGCGGGCAGCATCAGCAAAGCGGTGCCCACCAGGATCGCCAGCAGAAAAGCCAGCGCCACGGTTCGGGTGGGATGAAGGACCTTGCCCATGTTGCGGTTGGTCCCCCCGACAGGAATCGAACCTGTATTTGCCGCTTAGGAGGCGGCCGTTCTATCCATTGAACTACGGGGAGGCGTCCGGGATTGTACGTGGCGCTCCCCGGCCGTCGAAGGTGTGGGTGAAGATGAGGTCGATCGCATTGTCGTCACCCGCTTGTGCGCGCAGGGTCAGGTGGCGAGAAAGGTCCAGGAACACGGCCACCGTGCCAACGGCACCCGCCACGCTGCGTGAATAGCTCACATAGAGTTGTTCGCTCAGCCGCTTGCCCAGCGTCAGGGCTGCGGCCGTGGTGGTTCCATCGGGGTTGACGGCTTCTCCCTGGAAGCTCAGGTCGTCGAGGCCGAGGCGCTGCGCCAGGGAGCCGTCGTCGGTGCCCCCGCTGAGCAGGGCCAGGGCCGCCTGCTGGAGCACCGCGGCTTCGGCACCGGCACCGCTGGCCGGGCGTCCGAGCACCAGCCAGGCGAGTTTTTCGCTGTCGGGCAGGTCCGGATCGGCGTACAGCCGTACGCGGGGCGATTGCGCCGTTCCACCGATTTCCACACCTACCTTCTGGGTCGGGTGTGGGCGCAGGGCGAGGATGTCGAGGCTCGGGTTGTCGTAGGGGCCGTTGAAACGGACCAGTCCCTGCTCGATCTGCAGACGTTGCCCATAGGCCCGGTAGCTGCCGCGCACCGTACGCACCTCTCCGGTCAGGATGGGCGTGAGTTGCCCGGGTTGGGCCTCGACGAGCAGGCGGCCTTGCAGCATGGTCTGCAGGCCCAGGCCCCTCACCTCGAAGCGCTCCCCCAGGTTAACTTCGCTGCGCAGGCGCAGCCGAAATGGCAGACGGGCACTGAGGGGAGCCGGGATCGTGCTGCCCCGGATCACGACGTCACGTCCCAGGCTCGGTGTGGTTTCGTCGGGCAGCAGGAACAGGGCCTGATCCACGTCGAGCCGGCCCGTGAGGTCGAGCAGTCCGTCCGTGAGCCGGCTGTCGATCCGGCCGGACAGGGTGAGGCGACGGTCCGCTCGGGCCAGCAGGCGCAACGTCTGCGCCTGGAGCGTCAGGGTCATCTCGGGGCGCGGAGTGCCGTCCAGGACCCGGTTCCAGGAAGCACGCCCCTGGCCGGTGAGCAGACCCCCGTCCGTGCCGCCGGCGCCACGCAGCTGCAAGCGCTCGATGGTCATCTGGTCGCCATTCAGGCGGGCCAGCAACTGGCCGTCACTGAACTCGATACCGTCAAGCGCCGAGCGCACGGTCAGCTGTCGCAGTTCGATCTGGCCCTGCCAGTCCGGCTGGGCCCGGGTGCCCAGGATACGGGCGTCGACCTGTCCTTCGCCCTCGATGCGCCAGCCCGGTGGCGCAAAGGCGGAAAACGGGGCCATCTGGGTCAGGCGGGCCTGAAGTTGCCCTTCCACTGGCGCATCCTCCGGCCAGATCCACCCCTCACCAGAGGGTGCAGGAGGTTCCAGCCGGGTGGTGAGCTGGCCATGCACACGTCCGAACCGGCGCGTCTGCAACTGGGCTTGCACAAGCACGTTGTTGCCTTGCAGGGTTGCGTCGGCCTGCAACGACTCCAGTCCCACGGGTGTGCGCTGGACGTCCGTCCCGCTGCCGTAGAGGTAGGTCAGATCACCGCTGAGGTGCCGCCACCGCACCTGGGCTCGGGCGGGTTCCGGGGTGGCGGCCGTCAGCGGCAGGGAGAGGTCCCAGTGGCTTTCCAGCATCAGGTCGCCGGCGAAACCGGCCGTCGCCAGTGGTCCTTCAGGGTGGGTGGCATCGGACAGCCAGGCATTGACCCAGCTCAGGGCCACCGGGCCGGCACGCCCCTCGGTCTCGAGGCGGCCTTGTGTCCATTCCAGGCGGCTCCACTCGATGTGTGCTGGCTGCTCCGCCATGGGCGGCGTGGGCCGCTCCGACCAGGACAGCGGCTGCAGGCTGAAGGCGCCTGCTGAGGCCATCGCGTGGCCTTCCGGGGTGACACGGATGTCCAGGGGCTGGGCCAGCGTCAGCCGGATCCCCAGCGGTGCACTCGGGTGCCATGCCTCCAGACTCATGGTTTCCCCACGCAGACGATGAGCAGACTCCTCCAGCCCTTCACCCGACAGGCGGACGGTCGTCGCCAGCGTCCAGGCTTCTTGCGGCGAACCCAGGGTGGCGGTGCCGCGCAGGGCGGCAGCCCAGCGGTTGGCGCTTCCCTCAAGGTTGAACTGGGCCTGCTTCAGCGTCACGGTGGGGATGTCGGTTCCGTTGTCTGACGTTCTCTCCACGGTCAGTCGCGGCACGTTCGCGAGCATGCGCCATTCGCCGGGCCAGGGGCTGTGGTCGGCCGGGCCTGTGGCGTTCAGATCGAGTCGAGCCTGGCCCTGCCAACGGGTTTGCCACAGCCCCTGGGCCCGGGCAGCGGCTTGCCCTGCAGGGAGCCACGCATCCAGGGCCTGCACGGCCCTTTGGCTCCACTGTTGAAAGCGTTCGGCGTCGCGCAGTTCGACGTTGACCTGGATCGGCCGCCCAGCCCATGGCCAGGCCCCATTCCCCTGGAGCTCCAGCCCCGGTGCTTCCCAGCGGCCCTGACCCTGGACGGACAGGTTTGATCCCATGAAGACGGTGGTTTGGGCCTGCAGCCGGCTGCCCAGCCAGTTGGCCAGTAGGGTGTCGATCTGAAGCCGTTGACCCGACCAGGCGCCTTCGGCCTGTACCGTGGGCAACGGGGCGGCGGTGTTGGGTCGGCCCGTGGGTTGAGGCTTGAGGTCCAGGGACCAGCGGGTGTGTCCGCCGGCGAGTGTGGCCTGGGCCTGCGCATCGATCCGGGTGGTGGGCAGTGTGGACCAGAGGGTCTGGGGTTCCAGCCCCTGCACGGAGAGTCGGCCCTGGCTCTCCACGAGTCGTTCGGTCCAGGGCTGGCTGCTGCTCCCCGGGAGCCAGCGGGCCTGGCCTTGACCTTCGAGGCGGCTCGCCCCCAATGCCCAGCGCAGGGTGTGCACCTGGCCACGGTCGGGCTGGAGCTCCAGGTGGGTGTCGAGGCGGTCCAGCGGCAGGCCGCCCTCGTTCCAGGGACGGGCCGAGCGGTTGTGCAGGCGGCCTTGCAACCGCCAGCGCCAGGCGTCGGAAGCTGCCGGTTCGAGGTGGGTGGCATGCCAGTTGCCGTCGAGGCGGGTGGTGGGCCCCTGGGGCCAGAACTGGGCGATGTTGATGTCTTGCAGGTGAAGATCGGCGTGATCCAGCGGCATGTCGGCCCAGGGGCGGAGGCGGGCCTGCAGCCGCAGTTCCGGGTTCCAGTCCACGCCACGGGAGGCAGTGTCGGGCCGCACATCGGCCTGGGCCTGGAGCAAGGCCTCCTCGTTGCCCAGGTGTCCGTGGATCGCAGCGCGCACGGCCAAGGTCTGGGCAGGCACGTCGGCCGCCTCCGGGGTGTCGATGGTGGCTTCGAGGTCGACCTGCAGCGTCAGCGGTTGCACGGCGAGCAGGCCTGCCTCGATGCGGTATTGCCCGTCTGCCCAGGCCAGTTCGTCCACTTTCAGCCGGTGGGTCGGGGCGTCGTTTTCTGTTTCGTAGCGGTAGTGGGCGACAAAGCGGCCGCTTTCCAGCGTCGTGGGGCCGGCATAGGCCAGGGCGTCCACCTGCACCGGCAAGGAGACGGTGTGGAACCAGGGCAGGGTGAGCCGTTCGGGTGGCCGGGGTGAGTCGTCGTGGGGCTTGGCCGGGCGTTCGTCCCGCACATGGATGCGCCGGGCAACCCATCGCTCGATGGTCAGGTTGCGTTCCAGCAGCATGCCCAGCCACAGGCTCGGTTCCCAGGCAAAGGCCATGGAGTCGATTTCGACGGTCAGGCCGTCTTGTTGCCATTGGAGCCGCTCGATGCGTCCGCCGTTGGTCAGGCTGCCTCTGGCGCCGTGGACCGTCAGGGGCGAGACGCCGTTGTCGGCATCGGTGAGCCATTCTTGTGCCCACTTCAGGGTTTGCGGCAGGGCCAGAGGGGTGCTGGCCCACAGGACGAAGGCCAGCAGGCCCGCCACGAGCAGGGCAAAACCCGCCCCCAGGATCCAGAGCAGGCTGCCCACCAGTCCGGTGGACCAGCGGGCGAGACGGCTGGCCCATCCGGGCCTGCGGAGCGCCTGTGAAGGCGGTACCGTTTCCGGAGCCGGAGGAGTGGTGTGGGGTTCCATGGTCAGAAGGTGAACCCCACACTCAGGTGCAGCCGCAGGCGCTTGCTGTCCACGCCGTACGCCAGGTCGGCCTGCAGGGGCCCCACGGGGCTGTTGTAACGCACCCCGGCGCCCACGCCCACCTTGGGCTGAAGGTCGGCCCCCCGGTTGGCCACCGCGCCGGCATCCAGGAAGACCACGCTTTCCCAGGCGGTTTTCTGGCCGTCGCGCCACAGGGGGCGTTGCCATTCCAGGCTGGCGACCGTCAGCAGCTTGCCGGCTTCCACGCCGCCGGACGGCAGGGGCACGCCGATCTCGCGCTGGGTATAGCCGCGCACGCTCTGGTCGCCGCCGGCCAGAAACCGCTGAGTGACCGGCACGGGTGCGTCCTGAGGGGCCCAGATCGCGCCGCCCTCCAGCCTCAGGGCGACCCGGCTCGGGCGCACGCTTGCAGTCCCGACCGGCCAGTACCCGAGCCAGCGCACCCGGCTGCGGAGGTAAGGCTTGCGGTCCTGTGTCAGCGTCACGCCGGCGCCCAGCTCCACGGCCAGACCGTAACCGCGCTGGGGAGCTGTGAGGTCGTCAAAGGCCCGCCGCGTCCACGCATAGTTGGCACTCACCGATGTGGCGGCCGGCGTGGTCATGCCCGGTTCCCGGACGCGGGCGCGGTCGAATTGCAGGAAGTAACTGCGATCCAGCACCGTGCCGTCCTGCGCCTGCCCGACCCGGAACTGTTCACTCTGCGTCACGCGGTTTCCGTCTTCCTGTCGCCTCCACTCACCAGCGGTCAGCCAGCGCCAACCTTTGTCGTCCACGGGGGTGCTCAGGTCCAGCCCGAGGGTGGTGGTGTCGCGCTCGGCCTGGAATCGGGACAGGGCGCGCCAGCCGAGACCGGGCAGGCGGTGGTGGGTGTGTTCGAGGGTGAACCGCGGACCGCGGTCGGTGCTGGCGCCGACCCCGATCACCACCTTCTGCAGCGGCGCTTCCCGCACCCGGGCCACCACGGTGTGCTGCGCCGGTTCTCCATCCGGGGCCAGCAACACGAAGGCCGACGGGTAGTAGCCGCTGTCCGTCAGGCGTCGCTGGGCGGCCTGGAGCAGGGCTTCGTCGTAGGGCTCTCCAGGGCGTACGCCTGCCAGACGCACCAGCCGGCGTGCCATCTCGGCGTCGTAGCGCTCGGCCCCTTCCACGGTCACGTCGCCAAAGAAGTGCGCAGGGCCCGAGTCCAGCACCAGGTACAGGTTCGCCTCGTTGGCCTCGGGCACGATGTCGGCCAGGCTGTTGATCAGTTGGGCACGGGGATAGCGCACTTCGGTCAGGGTGCGCAGGGCGCGCGATTTGGCGTTGTCCCAGGCCGACTGGCTGAAGGCCTGGCCCACAGGGAGCAACCACTCGCCTGTCAGTCGCTCGCGCTGTGCGGCAGCCTCTGGGGCGTCTTGGGCGTCGCCTTCCAGGGTGACCTGGATCAGCGCGACACGTGTGGGCGGACCGGGTTCGACGCGGATGTGCACCTGCGGTACAGGCCGGTCCAGGCTCGTCAGCCGCACCTCCACCGTCGGGGAGAAATGCCCCTGGGTGCCCAACAGGTCGCGCAGGTTCTGGGGCGCCTGCGCCACCAGCCGTTCAAGCTCGGCGCGGCTCAGATCGGGCAGGGTTTTGAAGCGCTGCAGCTCGGCATGCCGGGCCAGAAAGGCGTTCAGTGGCTCAGGGGCTTCGATCGTGACCTCGAACGAGGGCGCTTCCTGTGCCTGTACCCAGGTGGCAGGGATCAGCCAGATCCAGCAGCACAGGCTCCACCAGAGGCCCAGGCGCCATGGGTTCGGCCCGCGATGCACGTTCACTTTGACAGCGCCCGCATGGCCTCCTCCAGCCCCTTGAGCGTGAGCGGGTACATGCGCTGGCCCATGAGCTGCTGGATGATGGCAATGCTCTGGCGGTACTGCCACATGCCCTGCGGCTCGGGGTTGATCCAGGCAAAGCGCGGGAAAGCATGCGTGAGGCGCTGCAGCCATTCGGCGCCGGCCTCTTCGTTGTTGTACTCGACGCTGCCGCCAGGCTGCAGGATTTCGTAGGGGCTCATGGTCGCGTCGCCCACGAAGATGAGCTTGTAATCCTTGTTGTACTTGCGGATCACGTCCCACGTTTCGAACTTTTCGGCGTAGCGGCGGCGGTTGTTCTTCCACACGTAGTCGTACACGCAGTTGTGGAAATAGTAGAACTCCAGGTGCTTGAATTCGTTCTTGGCGGCGCTGAAGAGTTCCTCCACCCGCTGGATATGCTCGTCCATGGTGCCGCCCACGTCCATGAGCAGCAGCACTTTGACGTTGTTGTGCCGCTCCGGCACCATTTTGATGTCGAGCCAGCCCGCGTTGGCGGCCGTGGCGCGGATGGTGTCGGGCAGGTCCAGCTCCAGCTCGTTGCCCTCGCGCGCGAATTTGCGCAGGCGGCGCAGCGCCATCTTGATGTTGCGCGTGCCCAACTCCTGCGTATCGTCGTAGTCGCGGTAGGCGCGTTGCTCCCACACTTTCACGGCGCTCTTGCCACCGCCCTTGCCGCCGATGCGGATCCCTTGCGGGTTGTGGCCGCCGTGGCCGAAGGGGCTGGTGCCGCCGGTACCGATCCAGCGGTTGCCGCCCTCATGGCGTTCTTTCTGCTCTTCCAGCCGCTTCTTGAGCGTCTCCATCAGCTCGTTCCAATCCATCCTGGGCGCGTTGGCCTTTTGCTGGTCACTCAGCAGGCGTTCGATCTCCTTGCGCAGCCAGTCGGCGGGGATCTCCTTGCTGAAGTCGGCCAGCATCTCCACGCCCTTGAAGTAGGCCGCGAAGGCGCGGTCGAACTTGTCGAAGTGCTTCTCGTCCTTCACAAGCGCGGTGCGGGCCAGATAGTAGAAGTCGTCGAGCGTGCAGGCGTCCGGGTTGCGCGGACCCACCACGTCCTGCTTCAGGCACTCCAGCAGCGTCAGGTATTCCTTGACCGAGACCGGCAGCTTCGCGGCGCGCAGGGTGTAGAAGAAGTCGATCAGCATGACAGGACTCCCGTGGAAAGCTCAAAGCGCCCCGTGGCCGGCGGCGCGTGGTGGCTCATCGGTTGCGCTGGTTCATGAACACCAGCTTCTCAAACAGCGTGATGTCCTGCTCGTTCTTGAGCAACGCCCCCACCAAGGGAGGCACGCTCACCTTGTTGTCCTGGCTTTGCAGCGCCTCCAGCGGAATGTCCTCGGCCATCAGCAGCTTGAGCCAGTCCAGCAGTTCGGAGGTCGAGGGCTTCTTCTTCAGCCCTGGGAGGTTGCGGATGTCGAAGAAGGTCTTCATCGCCGCAGTCAGCAACTCGTCCTTCAGGCCGGGGTAATGCACGTCCACGATCTGCTTCATGGTCGTGGCGTCGGGGAACTTGATGTAGTGGAAGAAGCAGCGGCGCAGGAAGGCGTCTGGCAGTTCCTTTTCGTTGTTAGACGTGATGAACACCAGTGGCCGGTGCTTGGCCTTGATGAGTTCTCGCGTCTCGTAGCAGTAGAACTCCATGCGGTCGAGTTCGCGCAGCAGGTCGTTCGGGAATTCGATATCGGCCTTGTCGATCTCGTCGATCAGAAGCGCCACGGGCTGCTCGGCCGTGAAGGCCTGCCACAGCACGCCCTTGACGATGTAGTTCTGGATGTCCTTGACCCGGTCGTCGCCGAGCTGGCTGTCGCGCAGCCGGCTGACCGCGTCGTACTCGTACAGACCTTGCTGCGCCTTGGTGGTCGACTTGATGTGCCACTGCAGCAGCGGCATGTCGAGGGCCTGGGCCACTTCCTCGGCGAGCATGGTCTTGCCGGTGCCGGGCTCTCCCTTGACAAGCAGGGGGCGCTTGAGCTGGATGGCCGCGTTGACGGCGAGCATCAGGTCCTGGGTGGCGACGTAGTTGGAGGAGCCGGTGAATTTCATGGATCTGTGCCGGAACTGGGCCGCTGTCCCGAAGGATACGGCCAAGGGTTTTCAAGGGGATGGTGGGTGGAACGAGTCTATATAATCGCGCGTTGATTTTTGTCAAACGTCCTTCTGATTGTGCTTGCAAAATGAACAAACCGTTGTCCACCTTGTTGAAAACCGTTGTCGCAAGCGCGACCGTCGCCGTGTCTTTTGCTGCCCAGGCACAGGTGGCGGGTGACGTGAAGGCCGGAGAAGCCAAGGCCGCCATGTGCATCGGCTGCCACGGCATTCCGGGCTACCAGAACAGCTTCCCCGAAATCCACAAGGTGCCCAAGATCTCCGGGCAGACGGCACAGTTCATTGCCGCATCGCTGGTGGCATACCAGCGCGGCGACCGCAAGCACCCCACCATGCGTGGCATCGCCGGCTCGCTCAGCGAGCAGGACATCGCCGACCTGTCGGCTTTCTATGCCGCCCATAACGGCGACGTGAAGGCGCCGGAAGCGCCTCGTGCGCCCAACGCCATCGTCGCTGCCCTGCTGGAGCGCGGCGCATGCGCCTCCTGCCACGGCGCCAACTTCAGCAGCCCCATCGACCCCAGC
Organism: Burkholderiales bacterium; assembly: GCA_030603635.1. GTDB lineage: Bacteria > Pseudomonadota > Gammaproteobacteria > Burkholderiales > Burkholderiaceae_C > Tepidicella. The sequence goes on from JAUVXK010000007.1 coordinate 26,061, forward strand.
TACCCCAAGATCGGCGGCCAGTATGCCGATTATCTCTACGTGGCACTGAAGTCTTACCAGGTCCAGGGCAACCCCATCATCGGCCGAAGCAACCCGATCATGGGTGGCATCGTGGCCCAGTACTCGCTGCAGGAACTGCGCCAGATGGCCAACTACCTGGCGTCCGTGCAGGGTGAACTGGCCACCCGGCCCCAGCCCCGTTTCCGTTGAAACCCCGCTACAGAGACAGGTCAGGTTGACAAGCAACTGATACCATGGCACCCATGCGTGCCTTGACCCGCCACTGGCCAGCCCCGCGATGTGGAGCCCCCCGGCTTCTCTCGTGGGGTTTTCTGTTGGCCGCAGGTTGGGCGCAGGCCTCGTCGGGTCTGCCGACCGAGGCCGATTTCTTCAGCGACGTGCCGATGGTCCTGACCGTGAGCCGCCTCGCACAGCCGCTGCAGGACACGCCCGGAGCGGTCACCGTGATCGACCGTGAGCTCATCCGCCAGTCGGGTGCGCGCACGCTGGCCGAACTGATGCGACTGGTTCCGGGCTACCTGGTGTCGGGCTACAACGGTGCCAATCCGGTGGCGGCCTATCACGTGCCGGTCGATGAGCTGGGGACGCGCAACCTCGTGCTTGTCGATGGCCGCTCGGTCTACTCCTCGACCTACCTGGGCGGAACCGTCAGGGGGCTCTACATGGTCGCTCTTGAGGACGTGGAGCGGATCGAGGTGCTGCGGGGTTCCAATTCGGCCGCCTACGGCGCCAATGCGCTGTTCGGGGTGATCAACGTCATCACCCGGCATCCGCAGGACACCATCGGTGGGACCGTTGCCGTGGCGGCGGGCGAGGAGGGCATCCGCGATGCCTATGCACGCTACGGCTGGGGAGACGCGGATGCCAGTCACCGTCTGTCGGTGGCCCAGCGACGCGACAATGGCTACCGCTTCGTCAACGACGATGCACGACTGGTGACGCTGAAGTGGCGCAGCGATATCCGCCTCAACGCCCAGTCCGAGCTCGTGCTCTCGGCCGGTTATGCGGACAACCGGGCCGGCGAGGGGGTTCCGAGCACCACGCCCGGCCACTTCGACAATCCGGAGCGTGACGTTCGCTGGCGCAGCGCCTACCTGCAGGCGCGCTGGACCTATCAACCGTCGGAGGACGAGTCGTTTCAAGGCACGGTGAGTTGGAGTGAGGAGCAGGCGGTGGATGATTTCATCTACCAGCGCCCGGGCTTGCAGGGGGTGGTCATCGACTTTGGCAACCGGGAACGCCGGCTGCATGCCGAGTTCCAGCATCAGTTTCGTGCCAGTGATAGCCTGCGTTGGGTCTGGGGTGCCGGACTGAAAGAAGACAGCGCCGTTTCCCGCCCCCTGTTCTTTCGCGACAGCCGTATCCGCCAGTGGGATGCCCGGTTGTTCGGCAACGTCGAGTGGTCCATCGCCGACGACTGGGTGCTGAATGCGGGGGTGTTTGCCGGCAAGAATGGCGGCACGGGTGACTATGTCTCGCCGCGGCTCATGGTGAATTACCACCTGCTGCCGGGGCACACCGTCCGCTTTGGGGTATCCACCGCGCAGCGGGCGCCGACCCTGTTCGAGCAGTTTGCCGATGTGCGCTACTTCTTTCCCAATGGAACCTTCATCACACGCACCCTGGTCTCGAGCGGGCAGGTGGAACCCGAGCGCCTGGTCAGCCGCGAAATCAGCTATTACGGGCGCTTCCCCGAGGTCAACCTGACCGTGGATGCCCGCCTCTACGATGAGCGGTTCGATCGGGAGATCGACACCGTGTCCACCGTGGGGCTGGAGCGGGATTTCGTCAACACCGACGGTTTCCGGACCCAGGGCCTGGAATACCAGCTGCGCTGGCAACCCCGGCCGGGCACCCAGTTCCTCTGGAACCACAACCTCAACCGGTTTCGGTGGACCAACCCTGCCAATGCGGACCGAAACATCCCTCCTCGCCAGTTCTCCACCCTCGGGTGGATGCAGGAGCTGCCCGACGACTGGTCCCTGGCCCTGTGGGTCTACTCCCGGGATCCCATGGCTTGGCGTGCGGTGACGAGCGGGCTTCCCCGGGATCGCCGGGTGGACCTGCGGTTGTCGCGGCAGTTCCGGTGGGGAGACACCCGCGCAGAACTGGCGTTCACGGTCCATTCGTTGAACGGGTCTCGCAAGGAATTCACCCTTTCCCGGCCTTCGGTCTTCCCCCGCCGGGCATTCGCCTCCCTGCATGTGGAGTTCTGACCTGTCCCTGCTCAACCGGCGTCAGCTTTGGGCCTGGCCACTTGCTGCTGCGGCTCTGCTGGGTGTTCCGGCAGGGGTGGCTGGCCAGGCGGCACGTGTCCGGGTCTGGGTGTCCGATACGGGGGGGGCACAGGGCGAGGTCATCGGTCACCTGCGACGCCTCTGGGGGACGCAGGTGCAGATGGAGGTGCAGCCCGTGCCACCCGTGCCGGTTCTGCCCGGCGAGGCGCGTTTGCACCTGACCTTGGGCGTGCGTCCACTGGTCGAACTTTCTGCCATGGTCCAGAGGCAGCCTGGTGCATGGACGGCACCCGTGCTGGCGGCCCTGCTGCCGGAGGCAGCGTATGCAGCGGTGGCGCGTTCATTGCCGGCGGGTTCTTCCGGGGTGTGGCTCGATCAGCCGCCCGAACGCTATCTGTCCCTGATCCAGCAAGCCATGCCACGCCGGCGCCGGGTCGGCGTCCTGTTCGGACCTGCCTCCGCAGCGCTGGAGCCTGCACTCGACCGCGCGGCCAGCGACCGTCAACTGGTTTTGGTCAAGTCGCGTGTGCAGGAGGAGACGCAAAGCCTGTTCCCGCTGCTGCGCAACCTGCTTGCGGAGTCTGACGTGCTGCTGGCTTTGCCCGATCCGCTGATTTTCAACACCGCCACGCTGCAAAACATCCTGATTGCCACCTACCGGCAACGCATTCCCGTGGTCAGTTACGCCGAATCCCATGTCCGTGCCGGTGCCACGCTGAGCCTGTTCATCACACCTCAGGAGGTGGCTCGTCAGGTGGTGTCGGCCACCCAGGCCTTGTGGGCGGGAGGGTCGCTTCCCGCCCCCATGCGCGCCGCCAGTGGCACCGTGGCGGTGAACGAGCAGGTGGCCAGATCCCTCGGCCTGGACATGCCCGATGCCGAGGCGTTGCAACGGACCCTGGCAGGAGAATCCCGATGAGACGTCTGCAACAGGCCATGGGGATCCGGGTTCGACTGTGGCTGGCGGCTGCCCTGCCGGCGGTTCTGGTCACCCTCTCGCTGCTGTGGGTGTTCATCGACCGGCAGGAGCGTGACCTCACCTCCGCCCTGGCCGACCGGGTGCGTGCGACGGCCTTGCAGGTGGCCGGGGCGGCAGAGTTCGGCCTGTTCGCCGGGGATCGCCAGAACCTGCAGCGCCAGGTGGACGGGCTGATGGCTTCCGATCCCGAACTGCTGGGGGTGGCGGTCATCCCAGCCGACGGTCGCTACCAGATCGTGGCAGGGGAGTTGCCCACCCTGCTGCCGCCGCTGAGCCATGAGGTGTCGACCCTGTTCGGGAAGGTGCTGGTGGTGGCTGTGCCCGTGCGCTACTCGTCCATCGAGGTGGACGATCTGTTCTCCCATGCACCGGAATTCCGGCGCGATCTCGCCCCACAAGGGCTGGCAGGACAGGTCGTGGTGGTGTTCGATCTGCAGAAGCTGCGGGAGCAGCGGCGTGATCTGCTGGTCTGGGCCATGCTGGTCACGGCGGTGGCCCTGGGACTGGCGACGGTGATGTCCACGGTCATCGCCTCCAGCGTCACCGGGCCCATGGCCGGCGTGTCCAAGGTGGTCGAGCAGATCGGCCTGGGGCAGTTGCATGCCCGTGCCGACGTGTCGACCTCCGGGCCGCTGGCCGATCTGGCTCGTGGCATCAATGCCATGGCGTCCCGGATTGCCCTGACCCAGGACGACCTTCGACACCAGGTGGCCGCAGCGACCCGGGAGTTGCGTCTGCAGAAAGAGGCAGCCGAGAAGGCCGCCCGCATCGACACCCTCACCGGAGTGGCGAGCCGGCGTGCTTTCACCGAGCGGGCGGAACTGGAAATCCAGCGTGCCTTGCGTTACCGCCAGCCATTGTCGGTGGTCATGGTGGACCTGGACCGCTTCAAACGCATCAACGACACCTATGGACACGCCGTGGGCGATGCGGTGCTGGTCAGTTTTGCCCAGGTGTTGCTAAGCGATGTCCGCGAGGTGGACATGGTGGGCCGCCTTGGTGGCGAGGAATTCGCGGTCTTGCTGCCCGGCATTGAGGGGGAAGAGGCCATGCGGGTCGCCGAGCGCATGCGCGCCGCTGTCGAGGAGCTGGCGCTGATGGTGGGGGGCCAACGCCTGACGTTCACCGCCAGTTTTGGTGTGGCCGACTTCGATGGCGTGGAGGTGAATCTGCCGGGCCTGCTGGCGAAAGCCGATGCCGCCCTGTACCAGGCCAAGCATACCGGGCGCAACCGGGTGGTTTACGCCGACAATTCCGTCCCGTCGTTCGAGGACACGCGGCCGGCAGGCTGAACCGCCGGCCGGCACCGCTCAGCCGAGCCGCGAGCGGTGGCGTTCGATCTGCGCCAGCACCTGTGCCGGGGCGGTTCCGCCCAGGGTATTGCGGGCATTCAGTGACCCGCGCAGGCTCAGGCACTCGTACACGTCCTTCTCGATCAGCGGGTGAAAGCCCTGCAGCACGGCCAGTGGCAGTTCCGACAGGTCGCAGGCGTGGCTGGTGGCGGCCTTGACGGCGTGAGCCACCGTTTCGTGCGCGTCACGGAAGGGCACGCCCTTTTTCACCAGATAGTCTGCCAGGTCGGTGGCCGTGGCGTAGCCCTTGAGCGCGGCCTGTTCCATCGCCTCGCGGTTCACGGTGATGCCGCCTTCCTTTTCGCCCGTGGCCGGGTTCAGCTGGCCACCGATCATTTCGGTGAAAATGCGCAGCGTGTCTTTCAGTGTGTCCACCGTGTCGAACAGTGGTTCCTTGTCTTCCTGGTTGTCCTTGTTGTAGGCCAGTGGCTGGCCCTTCATCAGGGTGATCAGGCCCATCAGGTGACCCACCACGCGGCCGGTCTTGCCCCGCGCCAGTTCCGGCACGTCCGGGTTCTTCTTCTGCGGCATGATGGAGCTGCCGGTGGTGAAGCGGTCGGCGATGCGGATGAAACCGAAGTTCTGGCTCATCCACACGATCAGCTCCTCGCTCAGGCGGCTCACGTGGATCATGCACAGGCTGGCGGCGGCGGTGAACTCGATGGCGAAGTCGCGGTCGCTCACGGCGTCCAGGCTGTTCTGGCACAGTTGCGGTTCGCCCGCTTCATCGACCATACCCAGCGTGCGTGCCACGCGGGCCCGGTCCAAGGGGTAGGTGGTGCCGGCCAGTGCGGCGCTGCCTAGGGGCAGGCGGTTGGTGCGGCGGCGCACGTCGGCCATGCGCTCGGCATCGCGCGCGAACATTTCCACATAGGCCAGCAGATGGTGGCCAAAACTCACCGGCTGGGCCACCTGCAGGTGGGTGAAGCCGGGCAGAATCACGTCCACGTTCTTGGCAGCCACTTCCACCAGTGCCTTCTGCAGGTCGTTCAGCAGGCCGCTGACCAGGTCAATTTCGCCACGGAGCCACAGGCGCACGTCGGTGGCGACCTGGTCGTTGCGGCTGCGGCCGGTGTGCAGGCGCTTGCCCGCGTCGCCCACCAGCTGCGTCAGGCGCGCCTCGATGTTCAGGTGCACGTCCTCCAGGTCGAGCTTCCACTCGAACGCGCCGGATTCGATTTCCTGGGTGATCTGGGTCATGCCCTTCTGGATGGCGGCCAGGTCGGCCGCGCCGATGATGCCTTGCGCGGCCAGCATGTCGGCGTGGGCCAGGCTGCCCGCGATGTCGGCCTGCCACAGGCGCTTGTCGAAGAACACGCTGGCGGTGTAGCGTTTCACCAACTCGCTCATGGGTTCCGAAAACAGAGCGGACCAGGCCTGGGATTTGGTGTCGAGTTGGTTGGCGGACATGGGGATGGGCGCGACAGCGGCGCGAAAATTTGAAAGAATGCGAGAGATATCGATTTTACGTTGCCACACTCTCGGGGAAGGGTTGCGATGCGCATGCGGATTCTGCTGGTGGATGACGAGCCCTTGGCCCGGGCCCGGCTGCGCTCCCTGCTGGACGAATGCGCATGGCCCGATGGCGGGCGTGCCGAAGTGGGCGAGGCCGGAGATGCCGTGCAGGCCATGGAGCGGCTGCAGCACGCCGAGTGGGATGCGGTGCTGCTGGACATCCACATGCCTGGAGTGGACGGGTTGGCCTTTGCAAGGTTGCTGCGAGACTTGCCCGATGCACCCGCCGTGGTGTTTGTGACGGCGCACGCCGAGCACGCCCTGGAGGCCTTCGACGTGGAAGCCGTGGACTACCTCACCAAGCCGGTGCGGCAGGAGCGCCTGCAGCAGGCCCTGGACAAGGTAGCTAGGCGGCGGCCCTCGGCCCCTGCGGATCTGCAGGAGGCCGGGACCACCGATTTCCTGCTCATTCACGACCGGGGGCGCACCGAGCGCGTGCCACTGGCGGAAGTCGTGTACCTCAAGGCCGAGCTGAAGTACGTCACGGTCCGCACCGGCCAGCGGTCCTACATCTACGACGGTTCCCTGCACGAGCTGGAGCAGGCACACCCGCAGCGCTGGCTGCGCATCCACCGCAACGCGCTGGTGGCCAGGCACCGTGTGCGCGCGCTCGAAAAAGGACGCGAGCCGAACGACGAACCGGAAAGCTGGTGGCTGCGCCTGGACGGTGTGGAAGAGGCCCTGGCGGTGTCGCGCCGGCAGTTGCCTGCCGTGCGGGAGGCCTTGGCTGGGCGTGCGTGCTAGCATCGACGGTTTTGTGTGTCGAACGTCGGCGGAGCCGGCGTCACAGGATATGGGCATGTCTGAATCTCCCGCACTGAACCTCACCATTGCGACCCGCGAGAGCCGGCTGGCGCTCTGGCAGGCCGAGCACGTTCAGGCGTTGCTGCAGGCCCGTGGTCATGCGGTCCAATTGCTGGGCATGACCACCCAGGGCGACCAGATTCTGGACCGCGCGCTGAGCAAGGTGGGTGGCAAGGGCCTGTTCGTCAAGGAACTGGAGGTCGCGCTGGAGCAGGGGCGTGCCGATCTGGCCGTGCATTCGCTCAAGGACGTGCCAATGGAATTGCCTCCCGGCTTCATTCTGGCGTGCGTGATGGAACGGGAGGACCCGCGCGACGCCTGGGTCTCGCCCCATTGCCCCGATCTGCCGGATCTGCCTCCGAACGCCGTGGTCGGCACCTCCAGCCTGCGCCGCGTGGTGCTGCTGCGCGAGGCGCTCCACCGCATCGGGCGGGACGATGTCCGCATCGAGCCCCTGCGTGGCAACCTGGACACCCGGTTGCGCAAGCTCGATGAAGGGCAGTACCACGCCATCGTGCTCGCTGCCGCCGGACTCAAGCGCCTGAAGCTGGAGACGCGCATCCGCAAGATTTTCTCGCCCCATGAAATGCTGCCTGCCGCCGGGCAGGGGGCGCTCGGCATTGAAGTGCGCCACCACCGTGCGGAGGTGGTGCAGGCCCTGGCGCCGCTGGCCGACCGTGCCACCTGGTGGTCGGTGGCGGCCGAGCGGGCCGTATCGCGCACCATGGGGGGCAGCTGCTCCATGCCGTTGGCAGCGTTCTCCACCTGGGTGGAGGCGCCGGGCGGGGGTGAGGGCGTGCTCAGGCTCGAAGCCGCCTGGGGCGAGCCCGAGGGGCGCGGCCCGGTGCTGCGGACCAGCGGGCAGGCGCGCATTGCTTCTTTGGAGGACGCCGACGCCCTCGGGGTGGAGGTGGCGCAGGCCTTGCAGCGCGCTGGCGCTCCCGGGGGCCGCGCGACGGCATGACCACGGTCCTCGTCACCCGACCCGAGCGGGAGGCGGCCTGGTGGGTCGAGGCCCTGTGCGCGTCTGGCTGGGCGGCCCGGGCCCTGCCCCTGATCGAGATCGCCCCACCCACCGACACCGACGCCCTGCGGCGTGCCCAGGCTGCCGCCCCCGGTTTCGATGCGTGGATGTTCGTGAGTGCGCAGGCCGTGCGCCCCTTCATGACCCCCGCGCTGGCCCAGGCCTTGCCCCGCTGCTGGGCGCCAGGCCCCGGCACGGCACAGGCGCTGTTGGCGGCAGGCGTGGAGCCGGGGCGCATCGATCAACCGGCGGCCTCGGCCGAACAGTTCGATTCCGAGGCCCTGTGGCGGGTCGTGGGTTCGCAGGTGCATCCGGGGCACCGCTTGCTCATCGTGCGTGGCCAGTCAGCCCAAGGACACACCGGCCGCGACTGGCTCCAGGCGCAGTGCCTCGCCGCCGGTGGCGACGTGTCCAGTTGCATCGCCTATCGGCGTCTGCCACCGGTGTGGGACGCGGCCACGCGGCAGCGGGTGACCGAATGGGCAGGGGGCGATGCCATCTGGCTGTTCAGCAGCACCGAAGGCCTCCAGCACCTGGCGGATCTGTGCCCCGGCCAGTCCTGGAGCCGTGCGCGGGCACTCGTCACGCATCCGCGCATCGAAATGTCAGCCCGGCGCATGGGATTTGGCGAAATAATCACCACACGGCCTGCCCTCGACGACGTGGTGCGGGCCCTGGAAAACCACCGTTGATCATGTCCGAACCGGAAAAAGACCCCGTCATCGTTTCCTCGCCGGCCCAGGCCGCCAGTGCCCCTGTCGACGCACCTGCCGCTGCGGTGCCGACCAGGGGAACGGGGCGACTGTCGGCGTGGATGGCATGGCTCGCTCTGGCGCTGGCTGCTGGCGCACTCGCGTGGGCCGCTTCGCTGGCGCAACGCCTGGGTCAGACGCAGGAAACCATGGCCCGCCGCAGTGCCGACACGCTGACCGAGGCCGCCGCTGCCCGTACCCTGGCTCAGCAGGCGGAATCGCAGTCCAAGGAACTGGCCGCACGGTTGGGGGTGGCCGAGTTGCGCTTGTCGGAGGTGTCTCTGCAGCGCAGCCAGCTCGAAGAGCTCATGTTGTCGGTGTCGCGTTCGCGCGACGACAGTCTGGTTCAGGACTTGGAGGCTGCGGTCCGTCTGGCCGTGCAGCAAAGCCAGTTGACGGGCAGTGCGCAGCCGCTGATTTCCGCGCTGCAGGGGGCCGAGCAGCGTATCGAGCGCGCCGCACAGCCACGCCTGAATCCGGTGCAGCGTGCCATTGCCCGCGACATCGAAAGGCTGCGGGCGGCAGAGCTGGTCGACGTGCCGGCGCTGGTCACCCGGATCGATGAACTGCTGCGCCACGTGGACGACTGGCCTCTGCGCAATGCCCCGCTGCTGGTCACGGACACGGTTGTCGTGGCAGCCGAGCCGGTTTCGGACACGTCGGACGCGCAGCAGGAAACGCCTCTCCCCGAGGAGGCTGCGAATGCGCTGACGCGGGGCTGGGCGCGTTTCAACGCCTGGCGCAGCGAAGCCATGGCCCGGTGGTGGGCGCATGTCCGCGAAAGCAGCTCCGATCTGGTGCGCGTCAGTCGCATCGACCAGCCGGAGGCGGCGCTCCTGGCACCCGAACAGTCTTTCTTCCTGCGCGAGAACCTGAAGCTCACCCTGTTGAACGCCCGGCTGGGCCTGTTGGGGCGGCAGTTCGACACCGCTCGGGCCGACATCCAGAAAACCCGTGCGCTGGTGCAGCGTTATTTCGACGACCAGGCGGTTTCCACCCGACTGGCCCTGCAGACCCTGGCCCAGCTCGAGGTGGACATGCGGCAGGACACCCTGCCCAGGCCCGACGAGACCCTGGGTGCCCTGGCGGTGGCCGCGAGTGGCCGCTGACCACAGGAGGGTCCATTCATGAGAACCGTGTTCTGGTTTCTGTTCCTGGCCGCCGTGGCCGTGGCCTTGGCGCTGCTGGTGGGTGACAACACGGCCACCGTCACGGTGTTCTGGCATCCGTGGCGCCTCGACATGTCGCTCAACCTGGTGCTGTTCGCCGTCGTCGCCGGGTTCGTGTTGCTGCACCTCACGCTGCGTGGCCTGTCGCTGCTGCGCGGCCTGCCGCAGCAGGCCCATCGTTGGCGAGCCCATCAGCTGGAACGGGCCGTCTACGTCTCCCTGCTGGATGCGGTGACTTACCAGCTGGCCGGGCGTTTTGTGCGGGCCCAGGCCGCTGCACGTCATGCGCAGCAGGTACTGGATGGTTTGCCGGCCGACGGTGGCATGGCGCGCCGGGCGCAGTGGCTCGTGCTGGCTCGGCTGTTGGAGGCGGAAAGCGCTCAGGCGCTGGGCAACACCGAGCGCCGTGACCAGGCCATCGAGGCGCTGGTCGCCGTGACGGATGCCGATGCCGCAGCCGCCCGGGAGGGGGCCATGCTGCGTGCCGCTGCCTGGGCCGTGAAGGACCGCGATGCCAATGCCGCCCGGCACTGGCTCCAGCTGTTGCCCCAGGGCGCGGTCCGGCGGATTCAGGCGGTGCGTCTGCGCCTGAAGCTTGCCCAGCTCGAAAGGGATACCCCCGTCGCGCTGGACATGGTGCGCCTGCTCACCAAGCACAAGGCATTCTCCCCGGCCGTGGCCGCGAGCCTGCTGAAAGGCTTGCTCAACGACACCCTGCAACAGGCCCACGACCCGGCCCAGTTGCTTCAGGTCTGGCAGGCGCTTGACGAACGCGAGCGACGGGAGCCCACCCTGGCTTTGCAGTTCCTGCAGCGCTGGGAGCAACTCGAGCCGGTTTCCTTGTCTTCCGCCCCGGAGGCAGAGGAGGTCGGCCCAGACCCAGAAGGGTGGTCGCACCGCGTCCACGCCCTGGAGGCGGTCTGGAAGGGGTATCCCACGCTCTCCGAACGTCAGCGTCGTGCGGGTCTGCTGTTGATCGAGGCGCACCTGCCCCGTCTGGAGGCACGCTGGGTGCCGGAAATCGAGACGGCGCAGCAGGTGCAACCCGCCGACGCCGGCCTGCAGTATCTCGCCGGGCAGGCCTTCATGCAGCGCCAGCTCTGGGGCAAGGCGGCCAGGTTGCTGACCCTGGCCAGCAACGGTTTGCAGGATCCGGAACTGCTGCGTCGCACCTGGTCCTCACTGGCTCAACTCGCCGAACAGCGCGGCGACGAAGAGGCCGCACGAAAGGCCTGGAAGCGTGCCGCCCTGAGCTGACCTGCAGGTCTTTCCTCAGCGGGGGTTGCGCATCTTTTCCAGCCGACGGCGCCGGGCCCAGCGTACCCGCAACATCCACAGGACGTGGACGAGGAAATAGGCCATCAGGCCGGCTGCGGAGGCCACGATGGCCAGGCCCACGATGAGCGGCTTGCCCACTTTCCCCAGCTGGTGCCAGGCATACTGGATGCGGTCCACCATGCTGAATTCGCCGGCGAGTTGCTTGTCTCGTGCCTTTTTCTCGATGATTCGCTCGATCTCGTCCTCGGTGGGTTCTTCCTCGAGCAGCACGAACTTGCCGAGCTTGTAGGCCCCGTAGTAAACGGGACCGAAGGTCACCGGGTTGGTGACCAACGTGCTGGCCACCGCCACCGGCAGGTTGGCGCGCAGGATCACCGCCATGGTTGCGGAAAACGGGATCTGTGCCACCGGAATCAGCAGGCCGAAGAACACCCCCAGGGCCAGCCCCATGGCGATGCCCTTGCGACTCATGTGCCACAGGCGGGGGTGGTTCAGCCAGGGGCCGAGCCAGCGCTGCCAGCGGTTGTTGTGCAGGCTGTCCTTGGTGGGCAAGAATTTCTTCAACCGTTCGAGCATGATGTCCGTCGCAGACGCTTCGCGCACGGGTATTCATGCGCAACCCTCAATTGTCGCCGATCGGCGTGTCGCGAGCTCGGTGGTTTGGCACGCCAGCCGCTATGCTTGCGGGGATGGAACTGCAGGAAATCTTGTTCACCCAGGGCTTCGGGACGCGGCGGGTCTGCCACGGTCTGGTGCAGCAGGGGTTGGTGGGCGTGGGGGAGGCCGCAGAGGTCTGCCTGGACCCGTTTGCATCGTTCGAGCCTGAAGGGTTCGTGTTTCATGTGCAGGGGCAGCGTTGGGTCTATCAGCATCTGGCCTATTTGATGCTGCACAAGCCCACAGGTTTCGAGTGTTCTCAGAAGCCCAGCACCTGGCCCAGCGTGTACACCCTCCTGCCGGCCCCGCTGCGCCAGCGGCCCGGGGGGGCGGCCAGTGGGGTGCAGGCGGTCGGCCGCCTGGATCAGGACACCACCGGCCTGTTGCTGCTGTCAGACGACGGTCGCTTCATCCACCGCCTGTCCTCGCCCAAGCACCATGTGCCCAAGGTGTACGAAGCGACCTGCAAGCACCCGGTCACCCCGGATCAGGTCCGGCGTCTGCTGGCGGGCGTGGTGCTGGACGACGACCCCCGCCCAGTGAAGGCGCAGGCCTGCGAGGTGGTGGATGGGCACGTGCTGCACCTCACCCTGACCCAGGGCAAATACCATCAGGTCAAGCGCATGGTGGCCGCGGTCAGCAACCGGGTGGAAGCGCTGCACCGCAGCCGCATCGGCGACATCGAGCTGCCGCCGGACCTGCTGCCGGGTCAGTGGCGCTGGCTCAGCCGGGCGCAGGTCGATTCGCTCATGGCCAAGGGCTGAGAAACGCGGTCAGGGCGTCGGTCAGGGCGGCCGGCTGGTCGCGGTGCGGGCTGTGACCGCAGTCTTCCAGCGTCAGGCGCTGGGCGTGGGGCGCGGCGGCCTGGATGGCGTCGAGTTGCGCCAGCGTGCCGTACTCGTCCTGCAGGCCCTGCACGAGCAGCAGCGGTGCCGTGATGGAGGCGCACTCGCGGCGGATGTCGAAGGCCAGGAAGGGGGGCGACAGCCACACATCGTTCCACTGCCAGAACGCGTTGTCCACGTCGCTGTGGTGGCGCGCCAGCCGCTCGCGCAGGGGGCCTTGGAGGTAGGCATCCCGGGCGCCTTCGATCGAACGGATCGACACCGGCTCCACGAACACATGCGGCGCCATGGCCACGCAGGCCGTCACCGGGTGGCGCGCGGCGTGCAGCAGCGCGATGGTGGCCCCGTCGGAATGACCGATCAGCACCGGTGCCTGCACGCCGAGGACCTGCAGCAGGGCGGGCAGGCCATTTTCGGCCTCGCGGTGCATGTAGTCGGGCCGGTGGCGCCCGGCGCCGCGCACATCGGGGATGGGGTCCGAACGGCCATAGCCGCGCCGGGAGTAGACCCACCCCGTGCGGCCGGTGGCTTCGCACAACTCGGCAGGCCAGTAACGCTGGCGCTGGCCCCACAGGGAGACCGAGCCCAGCCCTTCGTGCAGAAACACCAGGGGTGCCCGATCGGGGTGGGTGCCCGGCAGGTGCAGGACCTCCAGGTCGATGCCGTCGACATTTACGAGGGTGCTGGCTGGCATGGTGTGCATGTCGCGATGTTACGTCCCTGATCGTGCAGAGCCTGTATCCTTCGTGTCATGCGATTGTTTGTCGATGCTCTCTGGCGTGCGGTGGCCTATTGTCTCCACCCCCGGGTCGTGGCACTCTCGGTTCTGCCGCTGGTGCTCATGGTCGCGGCGTCGTTCGCCCTGGGCTATCTGTTCTGGGATGCCGCCGTGGGGGCCGTGCTCCGCTGGCTGGAGGGGTGGGAGCCGTTCACTGTCGTGATGCACTGGCTGGCCACCTTCGGTGTGGCCGATGTCAAGACCTTTCTGGCACCGCTGTTCGTGCTGGTGCTGGTCACGCCGGTCATCGTGGTACTGGCCCTGCTGCTGGTGGCCCTGCTGATGACGCCGACCATGGTGGATCTGGTCGCACAACGCCGCTTCCCCGGGCTGGAGCGCCTGCGCGGGGGCAGTTTCGTGGGAAGCTTGGGCTGGTCCCTGTGGTCCACCTTGCTGGCGCTGCTCGCGTTGCTGGTGTCGCTGCCATTCTGGTGGATACCGCCGCTCATCCTCATCCTGCCGCCGCTGATCTGGGGGTGGCTCACCTACCGGGTGTTTGCCTTCGACGCCCTGGCCGAACACGCCAGCGTGCCGGAGCGACGCGAATTGCTGGCGAGTCATCGCTGGACGCTGCTTGCCATGGGCGTGTTGTGTGGCTACCTCGGGGCCGCGCCCAGCCTGTTGTGGGCTTCCGGGGCGGTGTTCATCGCCCTGGCGCCGTTGCTGGTGCCGCTGGCGGTGTGGATCTACGCGCTGGTCTTTGCCTTTGCGTCGCTGTGGTTCACCCATTACCTGCTGGCGGCGCTGGAGGACCTGCGCCGCGACCGGGACCGCGATCGGGCGGAGGCGGTGCCCACCGAGTCCCCGGCCCTGGCCCCTTCCTCCGGTGAAGTGATCGACGTGACCGCCCGCGACATCCCATGACCTCTCCCGCTTCCACACCCCGTTTCGGCCTGATCATCATTGGCGACGAAATCCTGTCCGGCAAACGCCAGGACAAGCACCTGCCCAAGACCATCGAACTGCTCGCGGCGCGCGGGCTGTCGCTCGCCTGGGCACGCTACCTGGGCGACGACCGGGCCACCATCACGGCCGCCCTACGCGACGCCTTCGCGAGTGGCGACACCGTCTTTTCCTGCGGCGGCATCGGGGCCACGCCCGACGACCATACCCGCCAGTGTGCGGCGGCCGCGCTCGGTGTGGAGCTGGTACTGCATCCGCAGGCCCGCGACCTGATCGAGCAACGCATGCGCGACGTGGCCCGGGAGCAGGGGCAGACCTACGACCCGGACCGCCCCGACAATGTGCATCGCTTCAACATGGGGGTGTTTCCGGTCGGCGCCCACATCATTCCCAACCCCTACAACAAGATCCCTGGTTTTTCGTGCGACGGCCCCGGTGGCGGCACCGTGCATTTCGTTCCCGGTTTCCCGGTCATGGCCTGGCCCATGATCGAGTGGGTGCTGGAGACCTTTCACGCCCGGGATTTCCGCCGAATCGACTGGCGCGAACGGTCGGTGATCGTCTTCGGCGCCATGGAAGCCGCGCTCACGCCGCTCATGGAACAGATCGAGGCCGCGCATCCGGCCGTCAAGGTCTTCAGCCTGCCGAGCGTGGACCATCCCGAATTCGGTCGGCACATCGAGCTGGGTGTCAAGGGCGACGATGCGCAGGCCCGCCCGGCCTATGTGGCCCTGCTCGACGGTTTGCGTGCCTGTGGTGCCTCTCTGGGCCCCGAATTGGTGCGTTGATCCGCTTGCGCCATTTTTGCACCGATAATGTGCATTCTGGCCCCATGTTGGGGCGCGCCTACACCCGGCGGCATGGCCGCTGTGGGGCGACAGGCTGGCACGGTTGCTGCTACTCCCTGTCCGTTCGATTTTTTACCCCCGAAACAGGAGATTCCAGATGGCCAAAACCGTCGCCGACGTGATGAGCATGGTGAAAGAGAACGACGTCAAGTTCGTCGACTTCCGTTTCACCGATACCCGTGGCAAGGAACAGCACGTGACCGTGCCGATTTCCGCTTTTGACGAGGACAAGTTCACCTCCGGTCATGCCTTCGACGGTTCTTCCGTGGCCGGCTGGAAAGGCATCGAGGCTTCGGACATGCTGCTCATGCCCGATCCGGCCACGGCCAATATCGACCCGTTCTTCGAGGAAACCACGATCTTCATCCAGTGCGACGTGGTGGAGCCGAGCGACGGCAAGGCCTACGACCGCGATCCCCGTTCGATCGCCAAGCGCGCTGAAGCCTACCTGAAGGCCTCCGGCCTGGGCGACACCGCCTACTTCGGTCCCGAACCCGAGTTCTTCCTCTTCGACGGCGTGCGCTGGAGCACCGAGCCCGGTCGCGGTTTCTACGAAATCGAGGAATACGAGGCCCCCTGGAATTCCGGCACCAAGTTCGAGAACGGCAACCGCGGCCACCGTCCGCGCACCAAGGGTGGCTACTTCCCCGTGCCCCCGGTGGACAGCACCCACGACATGCGCGCCGAGATGGTGCTGATCCTGGAAAGCCTGGGCATTCCCGTTGAAGTGTTCCACCACGAGGTGGCCGGCGCCGGCCAGTGCGAGATCGGCACCAAGTTCTCCACCCTGGTGGAGCGCGCCGACTGGACGCAGAACCTGAAGTACGTGATCTGGAACGTGGCCAACAGCTATGGCAAGACCGCCACCTTCATGCCCAAGCCCTACCACGGCGACAACGGCTCCGGCATGCACGTGCACCAGTCGGTCTGGAAGGACGGCAAGAACCTGTTTGCCGGTGACGGCTACGCCGGCCTGAGCGACTTTGCCCTGTACTACATCGGCGGCATCATCAAGCACGCCCGCGCCCTGAACGCCATCACCAACCCGGGTACCAACAGCTACAAGCGCCTGGTGCCGCACTTCGAAGCTCCGGTGAAGCTGGCCTACTCGGCCAAGAACCGTTCTGCATCCATCCGCATTCCCTACGTGGCCAACCCCAAGGGTCGCCGTGTGGAAGCGCGTTTCCCCGATCCCCTGGCCAACCCCTACCTGTGCTTTGCCGCACTGCTCATGGCCGGTCTGGACGGTGTGGAGAACAAGATCCATCCGGGCGAAGCCGCCACCAAGGACCTCTACCACCTGCCGCCGGAAGAGGACAAGCTGGTGCCGACCGTCTGCCACAGCCTCGACCAGGCCCTCGACTACCTGGACAAGGACCGCGCCTTCCTGACCAAGGGCGGCGTGTTCACCGATTCCATGCTCGACGCCTACATCGAACTGAAGATGCAGGAAGTGACCCGCGCCCGCGTGGAAGTCACTCCCACCGAGTTCGACATGTACTACAGCCTCTGACCGGTACAGGGCCGTGCAAACGAGGGACGGGGGCGACCCCGTCCCTTTTTCATGGGCGTGCGGCGGACACTTTTCAGCGATACTGGAAATCCTTGACTTGTTTTCAGCAACTTTCGCGGTAAGGAAGTGATGCGACTGCTCCCGTTTCCCTGGCTCATCCCGGCGTTGGTGCTGGGCGTGCTGTCCCTGTCCGTTGCCGCCCAGGGCCAGATCTGGCGTTGTGGCAACGAGTACACCAACAACCCCGGCTCACAGCCCGAATCCCGTGGCTGTCGGGTGGTGGAGGGGGGAAATCTCACGATTGTGGAAAGCGGGCGAGCACCGTCTGGCGCTCCGTCCGCCACGCCTGCGCCCGGTCCGGCCCCGGCCGCGCGCAGTGCCGCCCCCTCCTCGGGTGCACGCAACGGGAACGAGCGCGTGGGCCGTACCGAGCAGCAGGCGCGTGATCGGGATGCACGCCTCATCCTCGAAACCGAATTGCGCCGGGCGCGGGAGCGGCTGGTGGAACTCGAAACCGAATACAACCAGGGTCAGCCGGCACGCCTGCCGAGCGAAAGAGGCGACGATGGGCGCTACCGCGAGCGCTCCGAAGAGCTGAAGCGCCGACTGGAGCGTGCACAAGGTGATGTGATGGCCATTGAGCGAGAGCTTGAACGCCTGCCGGCGGTGTCGCGATGAGGGAAGGGCAGCTCATGGTTCGCAAACCGGCCGGTGCGGCAACGCCACGCTTCCAGGCCCTGGACATGCTGGCCACACTGGTGTCGGTGGTGGACGCTGACGGCCACCTCCTGTTTGCCAACAACGCCCTGGAAGACGCGATCGGCCTGTCGCGACGGAGTCTGCTCGGGGTGTCCCTGACCGACTGGTTCACCATGCCGGAGTTGCTGCAGAACGCGTTGCAGGGTTCACGCGGCAACGAGTACGCGGTGATCCGTTACGACGCCTTCCTCAAGCGGCTGAACAACGAGCCGCTGCCCGTGCACGTGGTGCTGGCCAAGAGCGACGTCCACGGCGAGGTGGTGGTCGAGATGCTGCCGCTGGAGCAGCAGACCCGCCAGGAACGCGAGGAGCGGCTGATCGACCAGGCCCAGGCCAACAAGGAACTGATCCGCAACCTGGCCCACGAGATCAAGAACCCGCTTGGCGGCATTCGGGGCGCGGCCCAGTTGCTGCAGATGGAGCTGGACTCGCGCGAGCTGGTCGAGTTCGCGCAGGTGATCATCCACGAGGCGGACCGGCTGCAGTCGCTGGTGGACCGCTTGCTGGCTCCGCACCGACGCGCGCAGGTGGTCGGCGACGTGAACATCCACGAGGTGTGTGAACGGGTTCGCTCGCTCATCCTGGCGGAGTTTCCCCGGGGCCTGAGGGTGGTCCGGGACTACGATACCTCCATCCCCGAGTTTCGGGGCGATCGCGAGCAGCTTATCCAGGCCGTTCTCAACATCGCACACAACGCGGCGCAGGCGCTCAAGGAGCGCATCGCCGCCGGCGATGCCGAGATCGTTTTCCGCTCCCGCGTGCTGCGCCAGGTGACGTTCGGCCGCCAGCGCTACCGGTTGGCACTGGAATTGCATGTGATCGACAACGGGCCCGGCGTGCCCGAAGAGATCAAGGACCGCATCTTCTACCCGCTGGTGTCGGGGCGAGATGGCGGCTCCGGCCTGGGGCTCACGCTCGCGCAGACGTTTGTCCAGCAGCACCATGGCCTGATCGAATGCGACAGCGAGCCGGGCCGAACGGATTTCAAGCTGTTGATTCCCCTGCCCTGACAAGGGTGGCTGGCAGGGGAGGCCTAAAACGAAAGAGGAAACGCTCGCATGAAACCTATCTGGATCGTGGATGATGACCAATCCATCCGGTTCGTCTTGGAAAAGGCCCTGTTGCGCGAGAGTTTGCCGACCCGCAGTTTCACCCACCCCCGCGAAGTGCTGGATGCCCTGGCCGATGCCAATGACGAGGGTCCGCAGGTTCTGGTGAGCGACATCCGCATGCCCGGTGGTTCCGGCCTGGATTTGCTGGACAAGGTGAAGAAGCAGATGCCGGGCCTGCCGGTGATCATCATGACGGCGTTTTCCGACCTGGACAGTGCGGTGTCGGCGTTTCAGGGGGGGGCGTTCGAATACCTGCCCAAGCCGTTCGATCTGCCCAAGGCCGTGGAGCTCATCCGCCGCGCAGTGGAAGAGAGCCAGCGCGAGGAGGTCGAGGAGGAGCGCCTGAGTGCGGCGCCAGAGATGCTGGGGCAGGCCCCGGCCATGCAGGATGTGTTTCGCGCCATCGGCCGCCTGAGCCAGAGCAACGTGACGGTGCTGATCACCGGTGAGTCGGGCTCCGGCAAGGAGCTGGTTGCCCGGGCGTTGCACAAGCATTCGCCCCGGGCCAAGGGGCCGTTCGTGGCCATCAACACCGCCGCGATCCCGAAGGACCTCCTGGAAAGCGAACTTTTCGGGCATGAACGTGGCGCCTTCACCGGGGCCCAGACCATGCGGCGTGGGCGCTTCGAGCAGGCCGAGGGCGGCACGCTGTTCCTGGACGAGATCGGCGACATGCCGTTCGACCTGCAGACGCGTCTCCTGCGCGTGCTCAGCGACGGGCACTTCTATCGGGTCGGCGGCCACAGCGCGGTCAAGGCCAACGTGCGGGTGATCGCGGCCACCCACCAGAACCTGGAGCAGCGGGTCAAGGAAGGGGTGTTCCGCGAAGACCTGTTCCACCGGCTCAACGTGATCCGTCTGCGCCTGCCCGCACTGCGCGAGCGCCGCGAGGACGTGCCCTTGCTCACGCGCTTCTTTCTGCAGCAGAGCGCCAAGCAGCTCGACGTCGAACCCAAGCGGATATCGGATGCCGCGCTCAAGGTGATGGGCGCTTTCGACTTCCCGGGCAACGTGCGTCAGCTCGAAAACATCTGCCACTGGCTCACGGTGATGGCGCCGGCCCAGTCGATCGAGGTCAAGGATCTGCCACCGGAGGTGCTCGGGGTCTCCGGGTCGAATGCCGCCGCGGCGGTGGCGGCTCAGGCGGAGCCGGGCATGCCGGCGCCAGCCGCTCCCGAAGCGCCGTCTGCGTCCCTGTCCGTGGCCGAACCCGTCGCTGTGCCGGGGCAGGGATCGGTGGGGGGTTGGGAGCAGGGCTTGCGGGCCGAAGCCCTGGCCCTGCTGACCGAGGGCCGCCCTGACGTCTGGGACGTGCTCACGCGCCGTTTCGAGACCAGCCTGATCCAGACCGCGCTGGCCTGCACCCGGGGGCGACGCATCGAGGCGGCACAGAAGCTCGGCATCGGTCGCAACACCATCACCCGCAAGATCCAGGAATTGAATCTGGAGTGAGGGGCGGCCTCACCCCAGCGTCAGCACCACCGGGGCGTGGTCGCTGGGTTGGGGGTTCTTGCGCGGTGCGCGATCCACCTCGCAGGCGGTCGCGCTGGCCTTGAGCGCGTCGGTCACCAGGATGTGGTCGATGCGCAGGCCGCGGTTCTTCTGGAAGCCCAGCATGCGGTAGTCCCACCAGCTGAAGGTCTTGGGCGGGTGGGGGAACAGGCGGTGGGCGTCGTGCAGGCCCAGTGCGATGAGCGCCTGCAGGTGGGTGCGCTCCTCGCTGGTGCAGTGGATGGTTTCCCGCAGCCCGTCCGGGTCCCAGACGTCGGCGTCGTCAAAGGTGATGTTGTAGTCGCCCATGAGCGCCAGCCGGGGGTGCTGACGCAATTCGTCGGCCAGCCACTTGCGCAGGGCCTCCAGCCAGCGCATTTTGTACGCGAACTTGTCGGAACCCGGCGCCTGTCCGTTGGGGAAGTAGGCGCCGATCACGCGCAGGGCGTCATCGCCCTCTCCGTAGGTGGCGGCGATCACGCGGGACTGCTCATCGGGAAAGCCAGGGATGTTGCGCACCACGTCAGACGGCGGGGTGCGGGAGATCAGGGCCACGCCGTTGTAGGTCTTCTGCCCGAACCAGGCGGCGTGGTAGCCGGCCTCTTCGAAGGTCTGGGCGGGGAATTTGTCGTCGGTGAGCTTGAGCTCCTGCAGGGCCAGCACGTCCACCGGTGTGGTCTGGGCCTGTTTGGCCAGCCAGTCCAGCACCTGGGGCAGGCGCACTCCCAGGGAATTGATGTTCCAAGTTGCCAGTTTCATGCGCACAATGTAAGCGATTCACCCGCGCCACCGTCTGCCACTGTCCCACCGATGAAACCGCCGTTCGCCGCCTTACCCGACTTCCGCAACCTGGGGGTGTTGCTGCGGGTGCTGGTGGTGGCCGAGGGCCTGCGCCTGGCGGTGTGGTGGGTGCAGGAGCCGGGCTGGACCGCATGGTGGACCGGTTACCTGGGGCAGGCGCTGCTCTATGAACCCGCACTGCTCACCAGCGTGTTGCTCTTGTTCCTGCTGCAACCCTGGTTCGCGCGGACCTCTTATGGAAGGGGAGTGGTGGCTGTGATCGGCGTGGCTGCCTTGTCGGCCGTGGGCTGGCACGCCGGGGTGACTTGGGGGCTGGGTCTGGCGCTGCCGGTCACGGCCTGGCACAGCGCCACGGTGGCGGCCCTGGTGGCGGGCGCGGTGTTGTTCTATTTCAATTGGCGGCACCACCGCTTGTCGCCCGCGCTGGCCGAGGCCCGCGTCACGGCGTTGCAGTCTCGCATCCGGCCCCATTTTTTGTTCAACAGCCTCAACAGCGTCATGGCCCTGTTGCGCACCCAGCCGCGCCAGGCGGAGGTGGTGCTGCAGGATCTGGCGGACCTGTACCGCGCGCTGCTGTCCGATGCGCGGGCGCTGGTGCCACTGGCTCAGGAGCTGCAACTGGCCAAGGCCTATGTGGACATCGAGGCCGTTCGCCTGGGGGACCGGCTGCGCATGCACTGGTTGACCGACAACGCCCCCCGGGACGCTCTGGTGCCGCCGCTGCTGCTGCAGCCGTTGCTGGAGAATGCGGTGCGCTATGGGGTGGAGCCCACACCCGGCGGCGCGGACGTGACGCTCGAAATCTACGCCGAGGACGATCGTTTGCTGATCTTTGTGCGCAACGACCTGCCCCCCGATGGGATGAGTGCCGTGGCCGGAGGCAACCACATGGCGCTAGGCAACATCCGCGAGCGGCTGGAGCTGCATTTCGACGCCGAGGCGCAGCTCAAGCGCCACACCACCGAACGCGAGCATGTGGTGACGGTGCGGATTCCCCGGCGCACGCGCTGAATCGCCGCAGTGGGGTTCAGACCAGGGCGGTTTCCGCGATCACCACTTCGCCGCGGAGCGAATGGGGCAGGGCTTGGGTGATCCGCACGTCCAGCATCTGACCGACCAGACGCGCGCCGTTCGGGCCCGCGTCGAAGTTGACGATGCGGTTGCATTCGGTGCGTCCCATCAGTTCCTGCGGGTTTTTCTTGGAGGGCCCGGTGACCAGAATGCGCTGCACCGTGCCCACCCGGCTGGCGCTGATGCGTTGCACGTTTTCCTCGATGGTGGCTTGCAGGTGCTGCAGCCGTTTAAGTTTGACCTCATGCGGGGTGTCGTCGGGCAGGTTGGCCGCCGGGGTGCCGGGGCGCGGGCTGAAGATGAAGCTGAACGAGCTGTCGTAGCCCACGTCGGTGATGAGCTTCATCATCTTCTGGAAGTCTTCTTCGGTTTCGCCGGGGAAGCCGACGATGAAGTCGCTGCTCATGGACAGGTCGGGCCGGATGGCGCGCAGCTTGCGGATGGTGCTCTTGTATTCCATCGCGGTGTAGCCGCGCTTCATGGCCATGAGGATCTTGTCGCTGCCGTGCTGCACGGGCAGGTGCAGGTGGCTCACCAGCTTGGGGATGCGGGCGTAGGCCTCGATCAGCCGGGGCGTGAACTCGTTGGGGTGGCTGGTGGTGTAGCGGATGCGCTCGATGCCGGGGATCTCGGCCACGTATTCCAGCAGCAGGGCAAAGTCGGCGATCTCGCCGCTGTCCCCCATCGGGTCGCGGTAGGCGTTGACGTTCTGGCCCAGCAGCGTGACTTCCTTCACGCCCTGGTCGGCCAGACCAGCGACTTCCACCAGCACGTCCTCGAACGGGCGGCTGAATTCCTCGCCCCGGGTATAGGGCACCACGCAGTAGCTGCAGTACTTGCTGCAGCCTTCCATGATGCTCACGAAGGCGCTGGCGCCGTCCACCTTGGCCGGGGGCAGGTGGTCGAACTTCTCGATCTCGGGGAAACGGATGTCCACTTGCGGGCGGGCGGCGCGTTCGCGCTCTTCCAGCAACTGCGGCAGGCGGTGCAGGGTCTGCGGGCCGAACACCACATCCACGAAGGGCGCACGCTTGATGATCTCTTCGCCTTCCTGGCTGGCCACGCAGCCGCCCACGCCAATGAGGACGCCCTTTTTCTTCAGGTGCTTGACGCGGCCCAGGTCGCTGAATACCTTTTCCTGTGCCTTTTCGCGTACCGAGCAGGTGTTGAAGAGGATGAGGTCGGCCTCGTCCACGTTCTGGGTGGGTTCGTAGCCCTGGGCGGCGCCCAGCACGTCGGCCATCTTGTCCGAGTCGTACTCGTTCATCTGGCAGCCGAAGGTTTTGATGAAGACTTTTTTGCTCATGATCTGGCAGCGTGACTGGTGTGGATCCAGGGGCTGTGGTGAAGTGGAAAGCCTTTGATTTTACTGGGCCACAGGCGCGTGCGTCAGGACGCGGCGAGGGCGATGCGAGCGGCCAGCCGAGCGCCGACGCGGGCCGTGAGGCCGTCGCGATCCAGTGTGGGGTTGAGTTCGGCGATGTCGGCGGCCACCACCTTGCGGCTGGCCAGCACCGTGTCGATCAGCGTCTGCACTGTGCCCAAGGGGACGCCGAGGGACGAAGGCGCGCTGACGCCGGGGGCCTGGCCACCGGGCAGCACGTCCAGGCACACCGTGAGGTACACCGCATCGCAGGCCGCCAGATCCCGTTCCAGCACGGCACGCGCGGTGGCCACGCCCGATTCGGTC
>JAUVXK010000054.1 GCA_030603635.1 Burkholderiales bacterium
GCCGGTGCGGCGCCGAACGACACCATGTCGGAGAGCGAATCCATTTGCTCGCCGAAAGCGCTCTGCGTTTGGGTCATCCGGGCCACCCGGCCGTCCAGGCTGTCGAGCACCATGGCCACGAAGATGCCCAGCGTGGCCAGATCGAAGCGGCCGTTCATGGCCATGACGACCGCGTAAAAACCGCCGAACAACGCCGCAAGCGTGATCATGTTGGGCAGCACATAAATGCCTTTGTGCCGGCGCGCAACGCTGGCTTCACCGGGTTGCTGGAGATCGGTACCTTCTTGCATGTGCGGGAGTGTAAGGCACCGACCCGCTTCTGGGCAGGCGTGCCCGAAAACGACAAGGCCGCCCGGTCAGGGGCGGCCCGTGCTCGCGCCGGATGCGGCCATGTGGCCGGTCCGGCTCACGACATCAGTTGCGGGTCTGGTCCACCAGCTTGTTCTTGGCGATCCAGGGCATCATGGCGCGCAGCTGGGCACCCACCACTTCGATGCTGTGGTCGGCGGTGTTGCGGCGGCGAGCGGTCATGCTCGGGTAGTTCAAGCGGCCTTCCTGGATGAACATCTTGGCGTAGTCGCCGTTCTGGATGCGCTTGAGCGCGTTGCGCATGGCCACGCGCGACTGCTCGTTGATCACCTCGGGGCCGGTCACGTACTCGCCGAACTCCGCATTGTTGGAGATCGAGTAGTTCATGTTGGCGATGCCGCCTTCGTAGATCAAGTCCACGATCAGCTTGAGCTCGTGCAGGCACTCGAAGTAGGCCATCTCGGGCGCGTAGCCGGCTTCCACCAGCGTCTCATAGCCCATCTTGATCAGCTCGACGGCACCGCCGCACAGCACGGCCTGCTCGCCGAACAGGTCGGTCTCGGTCTCTTCCTTGAAGTTGGTCTCGATGATGCCGGCCTTGCCGCCACCGTTGGCCATGGCGTAGCTCAGGGCCAGGTCACGGGCCTTGCCGGACTTGTCCTGGTGCACCGCCACCAGGTGGGGCACGCCGCCGCCCTGGGTGTACGTGGAGCGCACGGTGTGGCCGGGCGCCTTGGGGGCCACCATCCACACGTCCAGGTCGGCACGGGGCACGACCTGGTTGTAATGCACGTTGAAGCCGTGGGCAAAAGCCAGGGAAGCACCCTGCTTGATGTTTGGCTCGACGTTGTTCTTGTAGACCTCGGCGATCTGCTCGTCGGGCAGCAGGATCATGACCACGTCTGCGGCCTTGACGGCGTCGTTGACTTCCATCACGGTCAGGCCGGCCTTGCCGACCTTGTCCCAGGAGGCGCCGCCCTTGCGCAGGCCGACCACGACCTTCACGCCGCTGTCGTTCAGGTTCTGGGCATGGGCATGGCCTTGGGAGCCGTAGCCGATGATGGCCACGGTCTTGCCCTTGATCAGGCTCAGGTCACAGTCTTTGTCGTAGAAAACTTTCATGTTGATCCTCGTTGGAATGGGGTGCCCGCTCGTGAAAGAGCCCGTCGAAGGGCCTCGACAGGCTCAGCCCGAGCGGTGCGCTGGCTGAGCCCGAAAAACCTTGGATTTTAAACGCGCAGGATGCGCTCGCCACGCCCGATACCGCTCGGCCCGGTGCGCACGGTCTCCAGGATGGCGCCGCGATCGATCGCCTCCAGGAAGGCGTCGTTCTTGGGCTGGTCGCCGGTCAGCTCGATGGTGTAGCTCTTCTCGGTCACGTCGATGATGCGGCCACGGAAGATGTCGGCCATGCGCTTCATCTCCTCGCGTTCCTTGCCCACCGCGCGCACCTTGACCATCATGAGCTCGCGCTCGGTGTAGGCGCCTTCGGTCAGGTCCACCACCTTGACCACCTCGATGAGGCGATTCAGGTGCTTGGTGATCTGCTCGATGACGTCGTCGGAACCGGTGGTCTGGATGGTCATGCGCGACAGCGACGGGTCTTCCGTCGGCGCCACGGTCAGCGACTCGATGTTGTAGCCACGGGCCGAGAACAGGCCCACCACTCGGGACAAGGCGCCCGCTTCGTTCTCGATCAGAACGGCAATGATGTGTTTCATGTTCGATTCCTCATTTCCACCGCCCTCCCCCGTCACCGGTAAGTGCCGGGCTTGGCGGCAAATAGATTCGTCCGGGTAATGGCCCTGCACGCCTGAGGCAGGCCGGGCCGTTGAAGTGAAGGCGTTACAGGTCTTCGGACCCGAGCAGCATTTCCGTGATGCCCTTGCCGGCCTGCACCATCGGGAACACGTTCTCGGTGGGGTCGGTACGGAAGTCCATGAACACGGTGCGATCCTTGAGCTTGCGGGCCTCGCGCAAGGCTGGTTCAACGTCTTGTGGACGTTCGATCAGCATGCCGACGTGGCCATATGCCTCCGCCAGCTTCACGAAGTTGGGCAACGCGTCCATGTAGCTGTGGCTGTAGCGGCCGGAGTATTCGATCTCCTGCCACTGGCGCACCATGCCGAGGTAACGGTTGTTCAGCGACAGGATCTTGATGGGGGTGTTGTACTGCAGGCAGGTGGAGAGTTCCTGGATGCACATCTGCACCGAGCCTTCACCGGTGACGCAGTACACCTCGCTCTCGGGTTTGGCCAGCTTGATGCCCATGGCGTAGGGAATGCCCACGCCCATGGTGCCCAGACCGCCCGAATTGATCCAGCGGCGTGGTTCGTTGAACTTGTAGTACTGGGCCGCCCACATCTGGTGCTGACCCACGTCGGACGTGATGTAGGCATCGGCGTCCTGGGTCATGTTCCATAGGGTTTCGATGACCATCTGCGGCTTGATGACTTCGGTGTTGCCACGGTCGTACTTGAGGCAGTCGCGGCTGCGCCAGCCTTCGATGGTTTCCCACCAGTGGGCCAGCGCCTGTGCATCGGGCTTTTGCTGGCTTTCCTTGATCATGGCGATCAGCTCGGTCAGCACGTCCTTCACGTCACCGACGATGGGCACGTCCACCTTCACCCGCTTGGAAATGCTGGACGGGTCGATGTCGATGTGGATGATCTTGCGTTCGTTCTGCGCGAAGTGCTTGGGGTTGCCGATCACGCGGTCGTCGAAGCGTGCACCCACCGCCAGCAGCACGTCACAGTTCTGCATGGCGTTGTTGGCTTCGATGGTGCCGTGCATGCCCAGCATGCCGAGGAACTTGCGCTCGGTCGCCGGGTAGGCACCCAGGCCCATGAGGGTGTTGGTGACCGGATAGCCGAGCATGTCCACCAGGGTGCGCAGTTCCTGCACGGCGTTGCCCAGCAGCACGCCGCCACCGGTGTAGATGTAGGGTCGCTTGGCCGACATCAGCAACTGCAGGGCCTTGTGGATCTGCCCGCCGTGGCCCTTACGAACGGGGTTGTAGGAACGCATGGTCACCGACTCGGGATAGCCGGTGTAGGGAATGCGCTTGAACGACACGTCCTTGGGGATGTCCACGACCACCGGGCCGGGGCGGCCGCTGCGGGCGATGTGGAAGGCCTTTTTCATCGTCTCGGCGAGGTCGCGCACGTCCTTGACCAGGAAGTTGTGCTTGACGATGGGCCGGGTGATGCCGACGGTGTCGCACTCCTGGAAGGCATCCAGGCCGATAGCGGCCGTGGGCACCTGACCGGAGATGATCACCATCGGGATGCTGTCCATGTATGCAGTGGCGATGCCGGTGACGGCGTTGGTCAGGCCCGGACCGGATGTCACAAGGGCCACACCCACCTCGCCGGTGGCGCGCGCGTAACCGTCGGCCGCGTGCACGGCCGCCTGTTCGTGGCGAACCAGCACGTGCTGGATGGTTTCCTGCTTGTAGAGAGCGTCGTAAATGTAGAGTACCGCACCGCCCGGGTAGCCCCAGATGTACTGGACGCCTTCGGCCTGCAGGGCGCGCACCATGATCTCGGCGCCCATGAGTTCTTCGGTAGCGGGGTGTTGGCCGGCAGCGGCCGCGGCTTGGGCCATTTCGGCCTTGTTGATTTCCATGATGAACCTTTCGAGAATTTCTCTGACGAAAAACCTTGGGTGCCCCTTGAACCAGCCCTTGTGAGGCCGCCTCGGGACTTGAGGCCAAAGCCATGGCGGACTTCCCGCGCAACCTTGACCCGTTTGCCTGTGACTTTTGGGTAATTTTCCATTATGACACCGGCACATGGAAGATGGTGCAGTGCCGCACAGTTTTTTTCCCAGGCCGGAGGCACCGACGCGGGAATGCGACAATTCCGCCTCTTGCCATTGCCAGCCATGACCGAATCCTCGCCTGCCCAGCCCCCTGAAACCGCCCTGATCACGCCCTCGCTCTGGCGCCGAATGGCCTGCTGGCTATACGAAGGCATGCTGATGTTCGGGGTGGTGTTCATTGCCGGCTACCTGTTCAGCACCCTCACGCAGACCCGGCACGCCCTGGACAACCGCCACGAACTTCAGGCCTTTCTCTTCCTGGTGTTCGGCATCTACTTCGTCTGGTTCTGGCACAAGGGGCAGACGCTGGCCATGAAAACCTGGCACATCCGTGTCGTCGACACCCGGGGACGCCCCCTGACCCAGTCGCGGGCGCTGTTGCGCTATCTGCTGTGCTGGATGTGGTTCCTCCCTCCGCTGGCCGCCGGCCATCTTTGGGACCTGCCTGCGATTGAAGTCACCGTGCTGCTCGGGGGCTGGGTACCCATATGGGCCATTCTGGCGCGCTTTCACCCGCAACGCCAGTTCTGGCACGATGCCTGGGCCGGCACCCGGCTCGTCAGTTCACTGCACCCCAAAGCCTGAGCCGCCTCGACGTGGGAGAATGGGTGCATGACGATCCCTCCGCATTCCCCGGCCTTCTCCCTGTGCGTGTACTGCGGCTCGCGGCCTGGTGCTGACCCGCGTTTTGCTGATGCAGCCCGCGCCGTCGGCGACTGGATCGGTCGCCACAACGGCCAGCTCGTCTATGGTGGTGGCAACAACGGGCTGATGGGCCTCGTGGCCGACGCCACGCTTGCCGCCGGAGGAACGGTGGTGGGTGTGATCCCGGAAAGCCTGGTCATCAGGGAGTTCGCCAAGCGCGACTGCACTGAACTCCATGTGGTGCAGACCATGCACCAGCGCAAGCAGATGATGGCCGAGCGGGCCGACGCTTTCCTGGCATTGCCCGGTGGCATAGGCACCTTCGAGGAACTGTTCGAGGTCTGGACCTGGCGCCAGCTCGGCTACCACGACAAGCCGATCGGCGTGCTCAACGTGGCAGGCTACTACGATACCCTTCACACCTTCCTGAAGCAGTCCGCCCAGGCCGGCTTCATGGGTGAATGGCAGATGGACCTGATCCGTGTGTCTCCGGCGCTGGAATTGCTATTGCCAGCCCTGGTGCAGTCGGCCGGGTTCGCACCGCCCGACCGGCTGGAAAACATCTGAACCCGACGCGGCCGCTCAGATCGCGGTTTCGTCTTCTTCGCCGGTGCGGATGCGCACCACGCGCTCGACCGGTGTGACGAAAATCTTGCCGTCGCCGATCTTGCCGGTGCGCGCCGCCCGGATGATGGCATCGACGCAGCGCTCCACGTCTTCGGTCTTCACCACGACCTCGATGCGCACCTTCGGCAGGAAGTCCACCACGTACTCGGCCCCGCGGTAGAGCTCGGTATGCCCTTTCTGGCGGCCAAAGCCCTTGACTTCGGTCACCGTCAGGCCCGTCACCCCCTGCTCGGCCAGGGCCTCGCGGACCTCCTCGAGCTTGAACGGCTTGATGACGGCGGTAATCTGCTTCATGCGGTGAACTCCAGGTGAGAAACAACTCCTTTGGACTTTATCATGCAACGTGATGACAAGTGATCGCACACCGGTATTCCACGCCCGGGGGCTGACCAAGACCTATGCCATGGGTGAAGTGGAGGTCCAGGCCCTGCGCGGGGTGGATCTTGACCTGCACGCGGGCGAGTTCGTGGTGCTGCTCGGCGCTTCAGGCAGTGGCAAGTCCACGCTGCTCAACATCCTGGGCGGGCTGGACAGCCCGAGCAGCGGCCAGGTGATCTGCCAGGGACATGCGCTCACAGGCGCCGATGAGGTGGCCCTGACCCGCTTCCGCCGGGAATCGGTGGGTTTCGTGTTCCAGTTCTACAACCTCATCCCGAGCCTGACCGCACGAGAGAACGTGCAGCTGGTCACCGACATCGCCGCCGACCCCATGGCGCCCGAGGACGCCCTGGCACTGGTCGGGCTGCAGGAACGGATGGATCACTTCCCCGCACAGCTCTCGGGTGGTGAGCAGCAGCGGGTGGCGATTGCCCGCGCGATTGCCAAGCGGCCGGCGGTGCTGCTGTGCGACGAACCCACCGGCGCGCTGGATTCGAAAACCGGGGTGCTGGTGCTGGAAGCGCTGGAGCGCATCCACCACGACATTGGGGCGCTCACGGTGGTCATCACCCACAACGCGATCATCGCGGACATGGCCGACCGGGTGATTCACCTGAGCGACGGCACCATCAGCCACGAGGAGCGGCACGACACGCCCAAGGCGGCGCGGGAGCTGCACTGGTGAGGGCACTGCAGCTCAAGCTCTGGCGCGACTTCTGGTTGTTGCGGGGGCAGTCGCTGGCGATTGCGCTGGTGGTGATTGGTGGCATTGCCACGCTGGTGATGGCCATGAGCAACCACCAGGCACTCACGCAGACGCGGGAACGCTTCTACGAGCAGTACCGCTATGCCGACGTTTTTGCCTCGCTGCGGCGGGCGCCTCTGTCGTTGATCGACGAGCTGGCGGCTTTGCCCGGTGTGCGCCAGGCCGAAGGCCGGATCATGGTGGCGGTGAACCTCGATCTGCCGGGATTCGACGAGGCGGCAACGGCCCAGGTCGTTTCCCTGCCGGACGGGCCGCACAGTCTGAACCAACTCTATCTGCGACGTGGCGACTGGCCAGTCCACCCGTGGGAGACGGTGGTGGGCGAAGCTTTTGCCGAGGCCCACGGGTTGAACCCGGGCGACCGGCTGGGCGCCATCGTCAACGGACGCCGGCAGGAACTGCTCATCAGCGGCGTGGGCCTGTCGCCCGAATTCATCTACCAGATCCGCCCAGGCGACCTGTTCCCGGACTTCGAACGCTTCACCATTCTGTGGATGCAGCGCGAGGCCCTTGCCGGAGCCTTTGACCTGGCCGGGGCGTTCAACCAGCTGGTGATCGCGCTGGAGCCGGACACCTCCACCGGAGAGGTGATTGACGCGGTGGACCGCCAGCTGCAGCCCTATGGCGGATCGGGCGCGCACGACCGCAGCCTGCAGCTCTCGCACCGCTTCCTGGACGAGGAGCTGATGCAGCTCGAAACCATGACCCGCTTGTTCAGCACCATCTTTCTGGCGGTGACGGCCTTCCTGCTGAACGTGGTGATCGGGCGGCTGATCGGTACCCAGCGCGAACAGATTGCCGTGCTCAAGGCCTTCGGCTACAGCGGTCTGGAGGTCGCTTTGCATTATGCTGGCCTGGTGCTGCTGATGGTCGGCGTGGGTGTGCTTCCCGGGGTGCTGCTTGGCGCGTGGATGGGGCGCGGCATGGCCGAGCTGTACATGACCTTCTACCGTTTCCCGTTCCTCGACTGGACGGTTCAACCCCAGGTCTGGGGGCTGGCGCTGGCCTTCGCCGCCACGGCGGCGACCCTGGGCACCGTGACCGGTCTGCGACGCGCCTTCCGGCTCGCGCCGGCCGAGGCCATGCGACCTGAAGCGCCGGCCGTGTTCCGCCGCACCTGGAGCGAGCGGCTGGGCATAGGCGCCTGGCTGGACCCGGCCGCGCTGATGGTGGCGCGCAATCTGGAGCGCCGCCCCTGGCGCACGCTGCTGTCGGTGATCGGGATTGGCCTGGCCGGCGGCATCCTGGTCATGTCGCGGCTGCAGTCGGGTGCCATCGACGAGATGATCAACGTCCAGTTCGGCCTCGCCCAGCGCGACGATTTCAGCGTGGCCTTTGTCGAGCCCACCCACTGGCGGGCGGTGGATGAACTGAAAAGCCTGCCCGGTGTCCGGACAGTGGAATCCTACCGGCAGGCGCCGGTCAAATTGCGGAACGGGCACCGCGAATACACCACGGCCCTGCTCGGGCTGCAGGAGCAAGGTGTGCTCAAACGCGTGCTCAGCGACCGACTGGAACCGGTGGCGATGCCGGCTGAAGGCCTGCTGCTCACCGATCACCTGGCCCGGATGCTGGAGGTGCGTCCCGGCGACACGCTGGAGGTGGTGTTTCTCGACGGGCGGCGCGACACCCTGAAGATGCCAGTGGCCGCCACCGTCACCGAATACCTGGGCGTGGGGGCCTATGCCCACCGGGCTTGGCTGAACCGGTTGATGATGGAAGGAGACGTGGTCAGTGGTGCCTGGCTGCTGATCGACCCCTGGCAGCAGCCCGCCGTGTTGCAGGCCCTGCGCGAGCGGCCACGCATCGCTGCGGTGACCGACCGGGGCAGCGCCATCGACAGCTTCATGGACACCATGGCGGAAAGCATGCTGACCTTCACCCTCATCATCACCTTCATGGCAGGCAGCATCGCAGTGGGGGTGGTGTACAACGCCGCCCGCATCACGCTGGCGGAACGCTCGCGTGACCTGGCGAGCCTGCGCATCCTGGGCTACACCCCCGAAGAGGTGCGCAACCTGTTGCTGGGCGAACTGGCCACCCTGGTGGTACTGGCACTGGTGCCGGGCTTTGCGATCGGCTATGGCATGAGCGCCCTGCTCGTGGCTGGCATGCAGTCCGACCTCTACCGCATTCCCCTCGTTGTGACCCCCATGGCGTTCGCGATCTCCGGCATCGTGGTGCTGCTGGCGTCAGGCCTCTCGGCCTGGCTGGTGGTGCGCCGCCTGCGCAGGCTCGATCTGGTGGCCGTGTTAAAAACCCGAGAGTGACCATGCCCCCACCCACCTCCCCTTCCCGAAACCTCGCCCGCTGGGTCCGATACGCGATCGCGGGCATCGTGGTCATGGGCCTGGCCGTCCTGGCGCTGTGGCCCACCAGTCAGCGTGTGGACCATGCCGAGGTGGTACGGGGCACGGTCCAGGAGTCGTTCGAAGCGGAAGGCCGGACCCGCATCCGCGACCGGTACGTGATCACCGCGCCGCTGACGGCCATGGTCGAACGCACGGCCTGGGAACCGGGCGACACCGTCGCCGCCGGCCAACCGGTGCTCACCCTGCAGCCGCTGGCCAGCCCCCCGCTGGACGCTCGCACCCGGGCCCAGGCCCAGGCCCAGGCCGAAGCGGCCCGCCAGTTGGTGGAGGCCGCCCGCTCGGAGGCCCAGGCCGCTGCCCAGGCCGCCACACTGGCTGCGGCAGAGGCAGAACGGATGGAACGGCTCGCGGCCCAGGGCATGGTCTCTCGGGAGGCATGGGAGCGTGCAGCGACCTTGCGCGAACGCAGTACTCTGGAAGCCCAGAGCGCCCGTTTCCGCGAAGCCACGGCCAGGCACCAGTGGGCCGCCGCACAGGCCACCCTACAGCCAGACGATCCTGCCGCCCCACGCAACCGCCCTATCGTGCTGCGTTCCCCAGTGGACGGTGTGGTGCTGAAGCGCCATTTTCAGAGTGAACGCCCGGTACAGGCCGGCGAACCGTTGCTGGACATCGGCAACCCGACGGCCCTGGAGGTCGAGGTGGATGTGCTCTCGGCCGACGCCGTGCGACTGCGCCCGGGGATGCGCGTGGCCCTGCTGCGCTGGGGTGGCACGCCAGCCCTCGAAGGCGAGGTGCGCCGTGTGGAACCGCTGGCCTTCACCAAGGTGTCGGCGCTTGGCGTGGAAGAGCAGCGCGTCTGGGTGATCATCGATCTGCTGCAACCGGCCCAGGACCGGGCCGGACTGGGTGAAGGCTATCGGGTGCATGCCCGTTTCGTGCTGCAGGAAGCGGCAGACACCCTGAACCTGCCGGTAGGCGCCCTGTTTCGGACCGGCAACGCCGGCGCGGAGGGAGGCTGGGCGGTATTCCGTATCGAAGGAGGCCGGGCCCGCCTGCGGCCAGTGGAAACGGGCCTGCAAGGCGGTGGACGGGTCGAGATCCGCTCCGGCCTGCAGGCACAGGATCGGGTGGTATTGCACCCTCCCCGGGATCTGGCCGACGGCACCCGGGTGCATCACCCCTGAAGCGGGCCTGTGAGTGCACAGGCGGGGGCGCGTCCCGGCTCTCAGCCGCGATAACGATTGGTGTTCGGGTAACGCCAGTCCTTGCCGAAGCTGCGATGGGTGACGCGGATGCCGACCGGCGCCTGCCGGCGCTTGTATTCGTTGAGGTGAATCAGCCGCACCACCTGGTTCACCGCGTCCTGCGGGTACCCGGCGGCCACGATCTCGGCGGGGCTTTCGTCGTTTTCCATGTAACGCTCGACGATGGCGTCGAGCACGTCGTACGGAGGAAGGCTGTCCTGGTCCTTCTGATCGGGGCGCAACTCCGCGCTCGGTGGCCGGGTGATGATGCGCTCGGGGATGGGGTTCAGGCCGTTGCCATACGGGTCGTTCGCGTTGCGCCAGCGCGCGAGTCGGAACACCAGGGTCTTGGCCACGTCCTTGATCACGGCAAAGCCACCGGCCATGTCGCCGTACAGCGTGCAGTAGCCGGTGGCCATTTCGCTCTTGTTGCCCGTGGTCAGGACGATCGCACCGAACTTGTTGGACAAGGCCATCAACAGGGTGCCGCGGATGCGCGCCTGCAGGTTTTCCTCGGTGGTGTCAGCGCCCCGCCCCTGGAACATCGGCTCCAGGGATTGCAGGAAAGCGTCGAACATGGGCCGGATCGACACCTCGTCGTACCGCACGCCCATGCGCGCCGCCATGTCACGCGCATCGATCCAGGAAATGTCGGCGGTGTAGGGCGAAGGCATCATCACCGCGTGGACGCCATCCTTGCCCAGCGCGTCGACGGCAATGGCCAGCACCAGGGCCGAATCGATGCCGCCGGACAGCCCGATGACCGCCCCCGGAAAGCCGTTCTTTCCCACGTAGTCCCGCACACCCAACACCAGGGCGTGCCACAGGTCGGCCTCCAGCCCCTGCTCGGGGACCGTGGGTCCATACAGGTTCACGGCCCCGGCTGGCGGTGCCGGGGTGACGATGTCGATCGGGAACAAGGCCTCTTCAAAGCTGGGGGCTCGCGCGGCCAGGCCCCCGTCGGCGTTCAAGGCAAAGCTGCGCCCCTCAAAGACGATTTCGTCCTGCCCACCGACGAGGTGGGCATACACCAGTGGCAACCCGGTGGCCTGGGTGCGCAAGCGCATGGCGCATTCGCGTTCGTCGCCCTTGCCCACGTGGAACGGCGAAGCGTTGATCACGGCCAGCACCTGGGCGCCGGCCGCTTTGACCTCCAGCGCCGGGCCGTCGTGCCAGGCGTCTTCGCAGATGAGCAGGCCCACCCGCAGGGGTTGGCCGGACGCATCGGACACCTCGAAGACGCAAGTGGCGTCCCCAGGCACAAAATAGCGCCGTTCGTCAAAAACCTGATAGTTCGGCAGTTCCCGCTTGGCGTAGCGGGCCACCACCCGGCCCTCACAAATCACCGTGGCGGCGTTGTGACACGGGGCCCGACCCACGCTGCGCGAGGCTGCAGTTCCCCCTTCCACTGCTGCCGGGTGGCCCACCACGATGTGCAGACCGTTCAACCCCGCCGTCTCGCGGGCCACCGTTTTCAGGGCATCATCGCAGGCGGCGATGAACGCCGGGCGCAGGAACAGGTCTTCGGCGGCATAGCCACAGATGGCCAGTTCCGGGGTGAGCAACAGGCTGGCGCCCTGGGCATGGGCCTGGCGGGCCGCCTCGATGATGCGGCGGGCGTTGCCGGCCAGATCGCCCACGACGTAATTGAGCTGCGCGATGCAGAGCTTGAAGGACATGAAAACGACAGACGAAAGTGGTGCCGCCGATTATGTCACCCGGGTGATCACGGAGCCGGAACGGATCGAAGCCGGAGTGTGGAACGCCTTGCTGCAAGCCCAGCCCGAGGGCGGCGCTTGCGGCCCGTTCATGCGCCACGAATACCTCACCGCGCTGCACACCAGCGGCAGCGCCGCACCACCGACCGGCTGGCATCCCCGCTGGCTCACGCTCTGGCGTGACGAAGCACTGTGTGCCGCCGCACCGCTCTACGCCAAGGACCATTCCTACGGGGAGTACGTGTTCGACTGGGCGTGGGCACAAGCCCACGACGCCCATGGGCTGCCCTACTACCCCAAAGGACTGGTGGCGGTGCCGTTCACACCGGTCCCGGGCCCTCGCCTGCTGGCCTGTGACGCCGCAGCCCGCCGTGCCCTGCAGGCCGGGCTGCTGGAGGTGGCCGCGCACGAAGGCTGGTCATCCGTGCATGTGCTGTTCAATGCCTGTGCCGACCGCGAGGCGCTGGTGGACTCGGCATGGCTGGATCGCCATACGGTGCAGTTCCACTGGCACAACACCTGCCCCACGCCCCATGGCCCCCGCCCGTTCCAGAATTTCGACGACTTCCTCGCCAGCCTGACCCAGGACAAACGCAAGAAAATCCGCCAGGAGCGCCGCAAGGTGATGGACGCCGGCATCCGCTTCGACGTGCGGCGTGGTCGCGACATCAGCGCCAGCGACTGGGATTTCTTCTACCGCTGCTACGCCCGCACCTATTGGGAACATGGCAATCCCCCCTACCTGAAGCCGGCCTTCTTTCACGCCATGGCCGACTCACTGGCCGAATGGTGGCTGATGTTCATCGCCCGCGACCCCGCAGGCGAACCGATCGCCTGCAGCCTGGTGGCGCTCAGCGACTCCTCGGCGCAACCCCAGGCGACCTACGGGCGTTACTGGGGCGCCCTGCAACGGGTGGACAGCCTGCACTTCGAGGCCTGCTACTACCAGCCGCTGCAATGGTGCATCGACCACGGCGTGGAGCGATTCGAAGGCGGGGCACAGGGGGAGCACAAGATGGCCCGCGCCCTGTTGCCTGTGGTGACGCACAGCGCCCACTGGCTGGCCCATCCGGCCTTTGCCGATGCGGTGGACCGTTTCCTGAAGCGCGAAGGCGACGGCATGGCGCGTTATCTGGCGCACCTGGAAAGCCGAAGCCCCTTGCGGGCACCGGGGTGAGCCGGGCGACGCAAGGGGCTGGCATGGGTGGCGCAGAAGCGCCGGCCACCGGTCAGGCGGCGGACTGTTCTTTGCCGTAGTTGGCGATGCCGTCCAGGATTTCCTGGTGGGCAGCGTCCTTGCCGTCCCAGCCCATCACCTTTACCCACTTGCCGGGGTCCAGATCCTTGTAGTGTTCGAAGAAGTGCTCGATCGCCTTCAGACGCACGGGGTTCAGATCTTCGTACGACTGCCAGCGTGAATACAGCGGAAGGATCTTTTCGGTGGGCACGGCCAGCACCTTGCCGTCCACACCGCCCTCGTCTTCCATCTTGAGGATGCCCAGGGCACGGCAGGGCACCACCACCCCCGGGGGCAGAGGAACGGGGGTGATCACCAGCACATCCACCGGGTCACCATCTCCGGAGATGGTCTGGGGCACGTAACCGTAGTTGGTCGGGTAGTGCATGGCGGTGTTCATGAACCGGTCCACGAAGATGCAGCCCGAGGCCTTGTCCACTTCGTACTTGATCGGATCGCCGTTCATCGAGATCTCGATGATGACGTTGAACACTTCGGGGGCCTTGCTGCCAGGGGTGACGTTGTCGAGAGACATGTGGGCTCTTTGTCGAGAGTTGAGAAAACCAGGAAATTGGGCCCGATTTTACTGATGCGATCCTGACACTCCTGTCCAACCGCCACCGGGTGTTGCAGCGCAGCAGTGTCAAAACCGCCCGTTTGAGATAAATTGCGCTCGTTGGCCAATCGCCCTGCCCGTATTTACCTGACCGTGGGCAACGAGCGAGGAAGCAACGCAGCGGAAGCCGGTGGCTTGCATGCGTTGGCTTCCTCCAAGTCGAAACGAGCAGGAGAAATCTATGGTTGGACAATCTGCGCTGATCTTTGCGCTGGTGTGCGGACTGGTGGCTGTCGTTTACGGATTCTGGTCGCGCACGTGGATACTTTCCCAGGACACGGGCAATGCCCGCATGCAGGAAATCGCCGGGGCCATCCAGGCCGGGGCGGCCGCCTACCTGGCGCGGCAATACCGCACCATTGCCATCGTGGGCGTGGTGCTCACCCTCCTCATCGCTGTGTTCCTGGACGTGCTCACGGCCGTGGGCTTCGTGCTGGGCGCCGTGCTCTCGGGGGCATGCGGCTTCATCGGCATGAACATCTCGGTGCGGGCCAACGTGCGCACCGCCCAGGCCGCCACGCAGGGCATAGGCCCGGCGCTGGACGTGGCATTCCGTGGCGGTGCGATCACCGGCATGCTGGTCGTCGGCCTGGGCCTGCTGGGAGTGGCCGGCTTCTTCTGGTTTCTCGGCGTTGACGGCCAACCCGCCTCCGGCCTCGATCTGGCACGGATGCTGAATCCGCTCATTGGCCTGGCCTTTGGCTCATCGCTCATTTCCATTTTCGCGCGACTGGGCGGCGGCATCTTCACCAAAGGCGCCGATGTGGGAGCCGACCTGGTGGGCAAGGTCGAAGCCGGTATCCCCGAGGACGACCCGCGCAACCCGGCCGTGATTGCCGACAACGTGGGAGACAACGTGGGTGACTGCGCCGGCATGGCAGCCGACCTGTTCGAGACCTACGCCGTCACGCTGATCGCCACCATGGTGCTGGGTGCCCTGCTGGTCGCTGCCGCGCCCATGCAGGCGGTGCTGTACCCGCTGGTGCTGGGAGGCGTGTCGATCCTGGCCTCCATCGTCGGTTGCTTCTTCGTGAAGGCCACGCCCGGCATGAAGAATGTCATGCCCGCGCTGTACAAGGGCCTGATCGTGGCTGCCGTGCTCTCGGGCATCGCCTTCTATTTCGCCACGGTGTGGATCATGCCGGACGATTCGATCGTCGCCAGTGGCAGCCAGTGGCGTCTGTGGGCCGCGGGTCTTGTGGGCCTGGCGCTGACGGCAGCCATGGTCTGGATCACCGAGTACTACACCGGCACCCAGTACAAACCGGTGCAGCACATCGCCCAGGCCTCCACCACGGGGCACGCCACCAACATCATTGCGGGCATCGGCGTAAGCATGAAGTCCACCGCTTGGCCGGTGTTGTTTGTGTGCGTGGCCATCATGGCCAGCTACACACTGGCTGGGCTGTATGGAGTGGCCGTGGCCGCCACCGCCATGCTGAGCATGGCTGGCATCGTGGTGGCGCTGGACGCCTACGGCCCTATCACGGACAACGCGGGCGGCATCGCCGAAATGGCCGATCTGCCTTCAAGCGTGCGCGACGTGACCGACCCGCTGGACGCGGTGGGCAACACCACCAAGGCCGTGACCAAGGGCTACGCCATCGGCTCGGCTGGTCTGGCCGCACTGGTGCTGTTCGCCGACTACACGCACAAACTCGAGACGTACGGGCTCCAGATCAGCTTCGACCTGTCGGACCCCATGGTCATCGTCGGGCTGTTCATCGGCGGGCTGATCCCCTACCTGTTCGGCGCCATGGCCATGGAAGCGGTGGGACGCGCAGCTGGCGCCGTGGTGGAGGAAGTGCGCCGCCAGTTCCGGGAGATCAAAGGGATCATGGACGGCAGTGGCAAGCCCGAATACGGCAAAGCGGTCGACATGCTGACCTCAGCGGCCATCAAGGAAATGATGATTCCCAGCTTGTTACCAGTCGTCGTCCCGATCCTGGTGGGGGTGATCCTCGGCCCCAAGGCACTGGGTGGCTTGCTCATGGGCACCATCGTCACCGGTTTGTTCGTGGCCATTTCTATGTGCACCGGCGGCGGTGCCTGGGACAACGCCAAGAAATACATTGAAGACGGGCACCACGGCGGCAAGGGATCAGAAGCCCATAAGGCGGCCGTGACCGGTGACACCGTGGGTGACCCCTACAAAGACACGGCGGGCCCGGCCATCAACCCGTTGATCAAGATCATCAACATCGTGGCCCTGTTGATCGTGCCGCTGCTGGCCTGACCTGGCCCTTGAGCCCATCGGAGCCCGCCCCAGGCGGGCTTTTTTGCGGTCACGTCCGACAACGCCTGCTCCACCCCTACCCGCAGCAGGCCTTGGAGCGGGTGCTCGCCCCTGGTACCCGGCGCGTGGTGTAATCTTTTGCCTATGTCCGAACGAGTCATCCCTCTGGTTGATCAGCGCCTGCACACCCTGTCGGCGCGTGTGCCGGTACAGCCGATCCCCGCCATCGGCCTGCTGAACGACGTCCTGGGTCGCCCATTGCGCGACCTGCGCATCAGCGTCACCGACCGTTGCAACTTCCGCTGCAGCTACTGCATGCCCAAGGAAGTGTTCGACAAGGACTACCGTTACCTGCCGCACAGTGCCTTGCTCACCTTCGAGGAAATCACCCGGCTTACCCAGGTGTTCATTGCCCACGGGGTGCGCAAGGTCAGGCTCACGGGCGGTGAGCCGCTGCTGCGCAAGAACCTTGAAATTCTGATCGAGCAACTGGCCGCGCTTCGCACGCTGGACGGGCAACCGCTGGACCTCACCCTCACCACCAACGGCAGCCTCCTGGTTCGCAAGGCCGCCGCGTTGAAGGCCGCCGGTCTGCAGCGGGTCACCGTCAGCCTGGATGGTCTGGACGATGCCGTGTTCCGCCGCATGAACGACGTGGACTTTCCCGTGGCCGACGTGCTCGAAGGCATCGCTGCGGCGCAGTCTGCGGGCCTCGGGCCGATCAAGGTGAACATGGTTGTCAAGCGCGGCACCAACGACGACCAGATCGTGCCCATGGCCCGGCACTTCCGGGGCAGCGGCATTGTGCTGCGCTTCATTGAATACATGGACGTGGGCGCCACCAACGGCTGGCGCATGGACGAGGTGCTTCCCAGTACGGAGGTGCTCCAACGCCTCCAGCGCGAATGGTCGCTGGTTCCGCTGGACCCCGTCGCTCCAGGCGAAACCGCGGAACGCTGGGGCTACGTGGGCGCTGACGGTCGGCACGACCCTTCGCTGGGTGAAATTGGTGTGATCAGCAGCGTGACCCAGGCCTTCTGCCGCGACTGCAACCGTGCGCGGCTGTCCACCGAAGGCCAGGTCTACCTGTGCCTGTTCGCCCACCAAGGACACGACCTTCGCTCTTTGCTGCGTGGCGGCGCCAGCGATGCCGAACTGGCTTCGGCCATCGGTGCCATCTGGCAAGGAAGGGAGGACCGTTATTCCGAGCTTCGCGCCCTGCTCCCCCCCGAAGCCTCGGGTCAAGGCAAGCGCCGCGTCGAGATGAGCTACATCGGAGGCTGAACGGATGACCGTAGAACCCCAAAGCGTGACCGGCCTGGTACTGGCCGGTGGCCGTGGCAGCCGCATGGGCGGGATGGACAAGGGTCTGCAGACCCTTCATGGCACACCGCTGGCCCTCAATGCTCTGCTGCGCTTGCAGATGCAACAAGGGCATCGGCTGGCCGACTGCATGATCAATGCCAACCGTCACCTTGGGGCCTACGAGGCGTTCGGGGTTCCGGTCTGGCCCGACACGATCGATGGCTACGCCGGTCCGCTGGCCGGTTTCCTGACCGGTCTCGAACGCTGTGAAACCCCCTACCTGCTCACGGTGCCCTGCGATGCCCCCCGTTTCCCCCTGGACCTGCTGGAACGCCTCGCCCATGCCCTGGAGGGAGACCACGCCGAGATCGCCATGGCGGCCG
Organism: Burkholderiales bacterium; assembly: GCA_030603635.1. GTDB lineage: Bacteria > Pseudomonadota > Gammaproteobacteria > Burkholderiales > Burkholderiaceae_C > Tepidicella. The sequence goes on from JAUVXK010000054.1 coordinate 17,602, forward strand.
GCCCGGAAGGCGATCCCAGCCCAACCAACCCCTCACGGCCACAACCGGTGTTCTGCCTCATGCACGTGGACCTGCTGGAAAGCCTGGTGCGCTTCACCCAGGCCGGGGGGCGCAAGATCGACGCCTGGACGGCACAGCACCGCACCGTGATCGTGCCGTTCGACCAGCCCGGCGACGACCC
>JAUVXK010000116.1 GCA_030603635.1 Burkholderiales bacterium
GGCCAGCGAGCCCGACATCGCCCGCGTACCGGTCATGATCGACTCGTCCAAGTGGTCGGTCATCGAGGCGGGACTCAAGTGCATCCAGGGCAAGGGCATCGTCAATTCCATCAGCATGAAGGAGGGTGTGGACGAGTTCAAGCGCCAGGCCAGGCTGATCAAGCGTTATGGCGCGGCCACGGTTGTCATGGCTTTTGACGAGAAGGGCCAGGCCGACACCTACGAGCGCAAGGTCGAGATCTGTGAGCGGGCCTACCGCATCCTGGTGGACGAGGTCGGCTTCCCGCCCGAGGACATCATCTTCGACCCCAACATCTTCGCCATTGCCACGGGCATCGAAGAGCACAACAACTACGCGGTGGACTTCATCAACGCCACGCGCTGGATCAAGCAGAACCTGCCCGGGGCCAAGGTGTCGGGCGGGGTGTCCAACGTGTCGTTCAGCTTTCGGGGCAACGAGCCGGTGCGCGAGGCCATCCACACCGTGTTCCTGTATCACGCCATCCAGGCGGGCATGGACATGGGCATCGTCAACGCCGGCATGATCGGCGTGTACGACGATCTCGCCCCCGAACTGCGCGAGCGCGTTGAAGACGTGGTGCTCAACCGCCGCCCGGACGCGACCGAGCGCCTGCTGGAGATCGCCGAAACGGTGAAGGGCTCGGCCAAGGACGATTCCGCCAAGTATGCCTGGCGCGCGCTGCCGGTGCGCGAGCGCCTGTCGCATTCGCTGGTGCACGGCATCAACGAATTCATCACCGAAGACACCGAAGAGATGTGGCAGGCCCTCAAGGCCGATGGAGGCCGCCCGCTGCACGTGATCGAAGGCCCGCTGATGGACGGCATGAACGTGGTGGGTGACCTGTTCGGCCAGGGCAAGATGTTCCTGCCGCAGGTGGTCAAGAGCGCCCGCGTCATGAAGCAGGCCGTGGCCCACCTAGTCCCCTATATCGAAGAAGAAAAACGCCAGCTCCAGGCCGCCGGGGGCGACGTCAAGTCCAAGGGCAAGATCGTCATCGCCACCGTCAAAGGTGACGTGCACGACATTGGCAAGAACATCGTGACGGTGGTCCTGCAGTGCAACAACTTCGACGTGGTGAACATGGGCGTGATGGTGCCCTGCCACGAGATCCTGGCAAAGGCCAAAGAAGTGGGCGCGGACATCGTGGGCCTGAGCGGCCTGATCACCCCCAGCCTGGAAGAGATGCAGTACGTGGCCGCCGAAATGGAGAAGGACCCGTACTTCCGCGAGCGCGGCATCCCGCTGCTGATCGGGGGCGCCACCTGCAGCCGGGTGCACACGGCGGTGAAAATTGCCCCCAACTACAGCGGCCCGGTGATCTATGTGCCAGATGCCTCGCGCAGCGTGGGCGTGGCGCAGAACCTGTTGGGCGAGGCCAAGCCCGACTACCTGGCCGAACTGTTGGCCGATTACAACCAAGTGCGCACCCAGCACGCCAACAAGAAGCAGACCCCGCTGTGGCCGCTGGCCAAGGCGCGCGCCAACAAAACCCCGCTGGACTGGGACGCGTACACCCCGGTGGTGCCCAAGTTTCTGGGCCGGCGCGTCTTCAAGCACTTCGACCTGGGTGAACTGGCCCGGTACATCGACTGGGGGCCGTTCTTTCAGACCTGGGATCTGGCGGGGCCGTACCCGGCCATCCTGGACGACGAGGTGGTGGGCGAGCAGGCCCGCAAGGTATTTGCCGACGGAAAGGCCATGCTGAAGAAGATCGTGGAAGGCCGCTGGCTCACCGCCAACGCCGTGGTGGGGCTCTATCCCGCCAACACGGTGAACGACGACGACATCGCGCTGTACACCGACGAATCGCGCACCCAGGTGGCGCTGACCTGGCACGGCCTGCGCCAGCAGACCGAAAAGCAGGAGATCGACGGTGTCATGCGCCCCAGCCGCTGCCTGTCGGACTTCGTGGCCCCGCAGGCCACGGGCGTGGCCGACTACGTGGGCATGTTCGCCGTGACCGCAGGCATTGGTGCAGACAAGCGCGCCGCCGCCTTCGAGGCCGCGCAGGACGACTACAACGCCATCTTGCTCAAGGCCCTGGCCGACCGCCTTGCCGAGGCCTTTGCCGAATGCCTGCACCTGCGCGTGCGCACCGACCTGTGGGGCTATGCCCCGCACGAGAGCCTGAGCAACGAAGAGCTCATTGCCGAGAAATACCAGGGTATCCGGCCCGCGCCGGGGTATCCTGCCTGCCCCGACCATTCGGTCAAGCGCGACATGTTCGCTTTGCTCCAGTGCGACGACATCGGCATGGGCCTGACCGAAAGCCTGGCCATGACCCCTGCGGCCAGCGTGAGCGGTTTCTACATCGCCCACCCCGAGGCGACGTACTTCAACGTGGGCAAGATCGGTCACGACCAGCTGGCCGACATGGCCCGGCGTCGCTCGATGGACGAAAGCCTGCTGGAGCGGTTGCTGGCGCCCCATCTCTGACCTGTTCGGCACTCTTCACAAGGCGGGACGGCGGCCTCACAATCGCTTCCATGAAGACGAGACGGGTGTGGCTGCATGGCGTGGCGGGGTTTGCTGCCTGGATGGCAGGGCTGCGCACGGTCTGGGCCCTTGGTACACGCCCTGTGTCGCCGGGGCTGCGCCGCATGCGCGGGGATGTGCGGGTCAACGGGGAGCCGGCGCAGGAAGGCCGCGTCATTCTCCCGGGTGACGTGGTGCGCACGGGCAGCGGTGCCGAAGCCGTCTACGTCGTCGGTGCCGATGCCTTCCTGTTGCGGTCGAACACCGAGGTCCACCATGTGGCCGACGGTGCCGTCTGGGTGTTGCGCCTGATCCGTGGCCAGATGCTGTCGGTCTTTGGTGAAGGAGCCAAGCGCCTGGAAACCCCTTCGGCCACGATCGGCATCCGGGGCACGGGATGCTATCTGGAGGCGGAACCCACCCAGACCTATTTCTGCCTGTGTTATGGCCGCGCTGAACTGACCCCGCTCCAGGACGCAGGGCAGCGGATCGAGGTGGTGACCACCTACCACGACCGGCCTTTCTGGATCAGCTCCCAACCCGGTGAGCCGGTGCTTCGTACCGCTCCCGTGCTCAACCACCGGGACTCGGAGCTGATCACCCTGGAGTGGCTGGTGGGGCGCCGTCCACCGTTCATGACCAGGAGTTACACGCCCCGCTACTGAACCGCAGCGTGCCTGCGGGCTGTTCGGGTGGTTTCAGTGAGAGCAGTTCGCCCGGACTTCATCGATGGTGGTCAGGCCCTGGAGCACCTTGAGGATGCCATCCTGGCGGAGGTTGCGGAAGCCGCCGCTGGTCATGGCGGATTCCTGCAGCGCTTCGGAGGGTGCCTTTCTCTGGATCAGGCGGCGCAGGGGGGTGTCGATGACCAGCAGTTCGTGCACACCCACCCGTCCCTTGAGGCCGGATTGGTCACAGGTCGGGCAGCCCGGTGCATGCCTTTGAACGAATCGTCCTTCCTGCCCATGGTCCTTCAGCCATTCCTCACGCAGGCGGGCCTTGTCCGGCCGCAGGGCGGTCGGAAAGCCGTGCAGGTAGTCCTCCAGCAGCTCGTCCACCCAGGCTTCGTCGGCGGGCAGGGTCTGGGCGCAGCCGCTGCAAAGGCGCCGCACCAGCCGCTGGGCCAGCACCGCCACCAGCGAGTCGGCGAAGTTGAACGGGTCCATGCCCATGTCGAGCAGGCGCACCACGGTTTCCGGTGCGCTGTTGGTGTGCAGCGTGGACAACACCAGGTGACCGGTCAGGGAGGCTTCAATCGCCACCTGGGCGGTTTCCTCGTCGCGGATCTCGCCGACCATGATCACGTCCGGGTCGGCGCGCAGGAAGGCGCGCAGCGCCTTGGCAAAGGTCCAGTCGATCTTCGGGTTGACCTGGACCTGCCGCAGATCGGGGTTGCTGATTTCGACCGGATCCTCGGCTGTCCAGATCTTGCGGTCTGGCGTGTTGATGTGCTGCAACAGCGAATGCAGGGTGGTCGTCTTGCCCGACCCGGTGGGGCCGACGCACAGCACCATGCCGTGCGGCCGCTCGACGGCCTCGGTCAGATGAGCCAGGTTGTGGGGCGTGAGCCCCAGCTGGTCGATGGGCAGCGGTTTGGCCGAGGACAGCAGACGCATGACCACGTCTTCGGCTCCATTGAGCGTGGGGATGGTGGCGACCCTCAGCTCCAATTTGTGGTGCGGGGAGAACTTGGCGAAGTCGATCTTGCCATCCTGCGGCTTGCGACGTTCTGAAATGTCGAGCTCGCACATGATCTTGATGCGTCCGACGATGGCGGCGCGGTACGTGTGCGGCAGCTCCATGTAGGGCACGAGCCGCCCGTCCTTGCGCAGCCGGATGCGGATCTTGCGCTTGGTGGGGTGGGTCTCGATGTGGATGTCCGAGGCCCCCTGCCCGTGGGCTTCGATGATGATGCTGTTGATCAGCTTGACCAGCGAATTGTCGGACTGTTCGATCTGGGCGACGGCCAGATCGCTGTCCTCATGGACCTCCATTTCCAGCGATTCGAGCAGCTTGCCCGAAGACGGCAGGTTGGCGTCTGCCGGGGCTTCTGCGGCACCGGCTCCCCCCTCGTCAAGGCCGAATCGCGCGTAAGCCTGGTTGACGGCCTGAGGCCCGAGGGTGCCGCTGGCCAGTGCCGCCACCACCTTGGACTGCAGCGTGAACTCCAGCTCTTCCAGCATGCCTCGCTTCGAGGGGTCTTCGGCCGCGACCACGACCATGCCGTTGCGCCACAGCAGTGGCACGATGCGGTGCCGGCGCGCCACGCCGATCGGCACCCGGCGCAGGGCCTCGGCGTCCACCGGGAACTTGGTCAGATCGACCACGGGATACCCCATCTTGCGGGCCAGCGCGACCCGCAGGTCGTCGCGGGTGAGCTGTCCGCTCTGCACCAGCAGCTCCCCCAGAGGAACACTTCGCTCGTTCTTCTGGCGCTCCAGCGCCTCGTCAAGCTGTGCCTGAGAGACCAGACCCAGTGCCGTCAAGGCTTCGCCGATGCGCACCATGGGCATGCGCGCCTGTTCCTCCAGCGCCATGAGGAGTTGTTCCGGCTTGACGATTTCCTTGATCACCAGGTAGTCGCCGAGCTTGCGGTTGCGCAGATTTTCCTGTTCACGGGCGGCCAGCTCCACCTGCTCGGTGGTGACCGACTGCTGTTCCACGAGCACCTGGCCGATGGCTTCGCCCACATGCAGCTCCTGCACCATGTCGTGGGGGATGAACACCCGTTGCACGTGGTCCTGCTCGTTGAGCGGCAGAAACAGGAACAGGCCCGTTTCGGATTCGAAGTGGCCAATGGTGGTGCCCGATTCGACACTCCCGTCCCTCAAGGTGAGTCTGAAAGGCAGGCGTGGGCGGTAGTCGAGGAGTTCGGAAAAGGCGTTGTCGCCATCCGGGCCGCTGCCCTGCTGGGGCTTGAGCGGCTGCGTCACGGTGATGCGACGGAACATGTCGAAGCGCAGCGGCATCACGGCCCGTGAAGGGGGCACCTGGATCAGCGCCGTTTTACCCGGCAGGTCCAGGCCCTTGATCAGACAGGGACGTGACTGGCCGTTAGTGCCTTCGACCTGGCACTCCAGTCCGCTGGGCGCACTGGTGGCGTAGTCGCCGTAGCTGGCGTAGGGGGGGGTGGGCCAGCGCAGCGGATGAGGGAAGGTGTCCCGCGACGGGGCGTGCGGTGGGGTCAAGGTCGACGCAGGATGGTTCATCGGGCGGTGTCGCGGTGAGGCCGGCGGTGTGCCGTTTTTGTCATCTCCTGCGCGACATTATGCGTCACGTTCCCCCTCTGGCTCACCGGTGCAGCGGCTGGCGGTATTGCAGGGCTTCTGCGATGTGCACGGTCTGGATGGGTTGGCTGCCGGCGAGGTCGGCGATGGTGCGGGCCACCCGCAGGGCCCGGTGCATGGCCCGGCCGGACCAGCCCAGACGTGCCGCCGCCTGCTGCAACAGCCTGGTGGCGGTGGGGTCCAGGTGGGCATGGCGTTCCAGCGCATCGTCGCGCAACGCCTGATTGGCCATGCCCTGCCTTTGCAGGGCGCGCTGACGGGCGGCCACCACGCGTGCCCGCACCAGGGCGCTGGCCTCGCCCGGGGCGCTGTCGAGCAGCTGCTCCGGGGGAAGGCTGGGGACCTCGACATGCAGGTCGATGCGGTCCAGCAGCGGGCCGCTCAGCTTGCCCTGGTATCGGGCCACCTGTTCCGGGGTGCAGCGGCACGGCTGGTGGGTGGCGCCCAGGTAGCCGCAGGGGCAGGGGTTCATGGCCCCGATGAGCTGGAAGCGCGCCGGGAACTCCACCTGGCGCGCCGCCCGTGAAATGCGGATCACGCCGGTTTCGAGGGGTTCCCGCAACGACTCGAGCGCGGCCCGAGGAAATTCGGGCAACTCGTCCAGGAACAGCACGCCATGGTGCGCCAGCGAGATCTCGCCTGGGCGGGGTGGATTGCCGCCTCCGACGAGGGCGACGGCACTGGCCGTGTGATGGGGGGCGCAGAACGGGCGCTTGCCCCAAGCGTCGGGCTGGAACCGGCCAGCCAGGGAAGCGATCGCGGCCGCTTCGAGAGCCTGTAGGTCGTCGAGGTCCGGCAGGATGCCGGGCAGCCGTTGGGCCAGCATGGACTTGCCGGCGCCAGGGGGGCCACTCAGCAGCAGACTGTGCTGTCCGGCGGCGGCGATTTCGAGAGCCCGTCTGGCCGCGGCCTGGCCCTTCACGTCCGCCAGGTCGGCCGTTGTCCCCGGTCCAAGTCGGGTCTGGGGTCGGACGGCGGTCCAGCCTTCGTCGTTTTCCGGCAGGACTTGCGCTGGTGCATCGGGCGCAGGAAAGCGGTGCACCACGTCACGCAGATGCCGGGCCCGATAGACCCGCGCCTGGGGCACCAGGGCGGCTTCCTCGGCGCTGCCCGGCGGCAGCACCAGCGCTGGCGCCGTGTTGCACGGTTGTGGTGCATCGTTCAGCAGGGCCAGGCTCATGGCCAGTGCTCCCCGGACCGGACGCAGCTCGCCCCCCAGCGACAGCTCTCCTGCAAACTCGAAACCTTGCAGCTGACGGGCATCCATCTGCCCGCTGGCTGCAAGGATGCCGACGGCGATTGGGAGGTCGAAACGGCCCGAGTCTTTTGGCAGATCCGCTGGTGCCAGGTTCACGGTAATGCGCCGAGAGTGGGGCCATTCGAGACCCGCGTTCTGAATCGCCGAACGCACCCGTTCGCGGGCTTCCTTGACTTCGGTATCCGCAAGCCCTACCAGGGTGAACCCGGGCAGGCCGTTGGCCAGATGGACTTCGACGTTGACCGGATGGGCCTGCAGCCCGAGCAACGCACGACTTCGCACCACGCACAAGCCCATGGCGTCATTCCTTCCTTTTTGGTGTGTTCTGGTGCCAAGTGGAGTGCACAAACTTGGTGCATACCACTTGCGTTTGAAAGCAAGTGTAGCGGATCACCCGCAGGCGGCTGCTCCTGCTTGGCACGCATCGTGCTTCAACCCCGGCGTGCCACTGTTGCAGCGCTGAGCCAGCAGTGGAGACACCTCAAGCGGTCGGGTCCGGTACCCGCCGAGCCATCCATCCCACAAGTGAGAAAGGCTGAACATGAAGCTGGTCACTGCGATCATCAAACCCTTCAAGCTGGACGAGGTGCGCGAAGCGCTGTCGGTCATCGGCGTGCAGGGCATCACCGTCACCGAGGTCAAGGGCTTCGGGCGTCAGAAGGGCCACACCGAGCTGTACCGCGGCGCGGAGTACGTGGTG
>JAUVXK010000154.1 GCA_030603635.1 Burkholderiales bacterium
CCAGAACTACATCAGCGGTCACTCGGAATTGCACCGCAGCCACTTCGTGGGGGAGGTGCGCGGCGTGCGCGCCGACGGCTGGGCCGAGGTGGAAACCAAGAACCGTTTCGCCGTGGGTGACCGCATCGAGGTGATCCACCCCAGCGGCAACCGCATCGTGCAGCTGGACGCCATGCAGAACCTCGATGGCGAGCCCGTGCAGGTGGCGCAGGGCAGCCCGGTGCGTGTGTTCGTGCCGCTGGGTGGGCCGGTGGAGGGCGCCTTGCTGGCGCGTTTGCTGGAGCCCGTGGCTGCTTGAGTAAAAAACGGGCTGTACTGCAGCCCGTTTTTCCATTGGCGTTGTGTGCGATCAGAGTGTCGTGAACACCTCGCGCGCTGCGGCTGCGGTGGCCTCAACGTCGGCTTCGGAGTGCGCCGCACTCACAAAGCCCGCTTCGTACAGCGCGGGTGCGAAGTACACGCCACGGTCCAGCATGCCGTGGAAGAACTGGTTGAAGCGCGGGCCGTCGGTGGTCATCACCGTGGCGTAGTTCTGCGGCAACCGATTCATCAGGAAGAAACCGAACATGCCACCCTGGCAGTCGGTCGCGAAAGGCACGCCAGCGGCATCGGCTGCGGCTTGCAGTCCGCTGGTGAGCTGCTGGGTGCGGGCTGACAGGGCCTCAAAGAAACCGGGTTTCTGAATTTCCTTCAGTGTGGCCAGGCCACAGGCGGTGGCCACCGGGTTGCCACTCAGCGTGCCGGCCTGGTACACCCCGCCCAAGGGAGCCAACTGTTCCATCACCGCGCGCTTGGCGCCAAAGGCCGCCAGCGGCATGCCGCCGCCAATGACCTTACCCATCACCGTCATGTCGGGCTCGAAGCCGGGAATCAGCTCGGCGTACACGCTCTGGGCACAGCCCAACGCCACGCGAAAGCCTGTCATCACCTCGTCAAAGGCCAGCAGGGCACCGTGCCGGGTGCACAGTTCGCGGCAGCGCTTCATGAAGGGCACGCTGGCACGCACGAAGTTCATGTTGCCCGCAATGGGTTCGATCATCAGGCAGGCGATGTCGGCACCGTGCTCGGCGAAGGCGGCTTCCAGCTGTTCGAGGTTGTTGTACTCCAGCACCAGGGTGTGCTGCACCACCTCGGGTGGCACGCCTGCACTGGTGGGGTTGCCGAAGGTGGCCAGGCCCGAGCCGGCCTTGACCAGCAGTGCGTCGGCATGGCCGTGGTAGCAGCCTTCGAACTTGATGATCTTCTTGCGCCCCGTGGCGCCGCGCGCCAGGCGGATGGTGCTCATGCCTGCTTCGGTGCCGGAGCTGACCAGGCGCACCATGTCGATGCTCGGCACGAGTTTGACGATCTCTTCGGCCAGTTCCACTTCGCGCTCGGTAGGGGCACCGAAGCTGAAACCTTCCAGCGCGGCTTGCTGCACGGCCTCCAGCACGGCGGGGTGGCCGTGGCCCAGGATCATGGGGCCCCAGGAGCCGATGTAGTCGATGTAGCGTTGCCCGTTGGCGTCCCAGAAGTAGGCACCTTGCGCGCGCTGCACGAAGCGCGGGGTGCCGCCCACGGCCTTGAAGGCGCGCACGGGGGAGTTCACGCCGCCGGGAATGAGTTGCTTGGCGCGGTCGAACAGGGTCTGGTTGCGGTCGGTCATGAGGATCGTGTGGGTGCAGGGGAACGTGGGGGATGATCCACGGCGTGGTGCCAGTGGGTGTCAGTGGGCGGTATGGCCGCCCGGGAAGCCTTCGAGCTCATGGGCCGGAGGGTCGGCTTCGGGGTCGGCGTCAGGGGAGTCAGAGTGCTCGTCGTGGGCCCAGAACAGGCGGTCGGGCACGGCGTGGCCCATGCCTGGCTGGAAGCCCGCGTCCAGGCATTGATCGAGGTAGGTCAGGGCTTCGGCGCAGGCCGCCTGCAGGTCGGATTCGTTGGCCAGCAGGGCGCACAGGGCCGCCGACAGGGTGTCGCCGGCGCCAGTGAAGGTGGCCTCGAATCGCTCGTAGCGGGCCGTGGCAAGCACCGTTTCGGGCGAAGCCAGGTGGCTTTCGAGGAACTGGTCGGGCGCGTTGAAACCGGTGACCAGGGTGTAGGGAGTGCCGAACTCGGCGGCGGCCTTGGCCAGCTCACGCGGACCGGGCGGACGGTCGTCGGTCCAGTCAGGCAGGAGCCAGCGGCACAGGGTGTTGTGGTTGCCCACGAGCACGCTGGTCTGCGGCAGCAGCAGTTCCGCGAACGCGTCGAGGTAGTTTTCACGCTCCACCTCGTCCCACCAGGCGAGCTCGGGCATGTAGCTGACCACGGGCACGTCGCTGTAGTCGCTGAGCATCTCGGCGATGGTGCTGAGGTTTTCCGCACTGCCGGCAAACCCCACCTTGATGGCCTGGACCGAGACGTCTTCGAGCACGCAGCGCGCCTGGTCCTCGATGGCGTCCTCGTCGAAGGGGATGTGGTGGTGGACCGATCGGGTGTCGCGCACATAGGTGCCGGTGACCACGGGCACCACATGACAGGAGGCACTGGCCATGGCGGTGAGGTCGGCGGCGAGCCCGCCGGCTCCACTCGGGTCGTTGGCGTTGAAGCTCATCACGCAGGGCAGGGTGGCTTCGGCTGGCGCGGGGGCCGTGGTGGACCCCGGCGTGTCGTTCGGAAAAGTCATGCGCGGGACGGGCCGTGGTGCCTAGATACAATGAACCCATTCTAAGACAAGCAATGTTCAATCATGAGTGCTAGCAAAACCTGGATGTGCCTGATCTGCGGCTGGATCTACGATGAGGAGGCCGGCGCACCGGATCACGGTATTGCGCCGGGTACCAAGTGGGAGGATGTGCCCATGAACTGGACCTGTCCGGAGTGCGGTGCCCGCAAGGAAGATTTCGAAATGGTCCAGCTCTGACGCCCGGGCTCGGGCGAGGCCGGAGCTGTACACCCCACCCCACCAAGGAGAACGCCGATGACGCCCAGCGAACCATTTGCGTGCCGGGTGCTTGTGGTGGACGACAGCCAGACCGTGCGCCGAAGCGCCGAGGTCTTCCTGCGTCAGGCTGGCCACGAAGTGCTGCTGGCCGAAGACGGCTTCGACGCGCTGGCCCGCATGCACGATTTCGCCCCGGACCTGGTGTTCTGCGACATCCTCATGCCTCGCCTCGACGGTTATCAGACCTGCGCCATCATCAAGCGCAATACCCGTTTTTCCCAGGTGCCGGTGGTGATGCTGTCGTCGAAGGACGGGGTGTTCGACATCGCCCGCGGACGTATGGTCGGTTCCCAGGAGCACCTGACCAAGCCCTTCACCCGGGAGCAGCTCCTGCAGGCGGTGGAGCGACACGCCGCACGACGCGATCCATCCATGACCGTGGCCCCATGAATCAGGAGATCTGGCCATGGTGAGGGACATTCTGGTGGTCGACGATTCCCGCACGGAACTGCTGTTCCTCAGCAAGTTGCTGAGCCGCAACGGCTACCACGTGCGCACGGCCGAGAATGCCGAGCAAGCCCTCAGGGAGCTGGCCGATCAGTTGCCCGACTTGATCCTGATGGACGTGGTGATGCCTGGAACCAACGGCTTTCAGCTCACGCGCAACATTGCCCGCCACCCGGAATATGCGAAGGTGCCGGTGTTTATCTGTTCCAGCAAGAATCAGGAAACCGACCGTGTGTGGGGCCTGCGCCAAGGTGCGCGGGATTACATCACCAAGCCGGTGGACCCCCACGTCCTGCTGGCCAAGATCGAGGCCATGGCCTGAAGGCAGCCGGATGACCGAACCCGTCGCCCCTCGTCCGTCCCTGCAGGCCTTTCAGGCCGAACTCGCGCGCAAGCTGGCTGAGTCGGCGGATCGGCCGCTGGCCTCGGGTTGGCTGGGGGTGTCGTGGCAAGGGGTGCGTGCGCTGTTGCCTCTGGCACAGGCAGGCGAGATTTTTCACCCCACGCTCATGCAGCGCGTTCCCCACACCCAGCCCTGGGTGTTGGGGGTCGCCAGCCTGCGCGGCGGCCTGACGCTGGTGGTGGACTGGGTGCGTTATCTGGGGTTGCCACGGCAGACGCTCTTGCGAGACGGTGACGACACGGTCTACTGGGTCAGTATCAGTCCGGCGCTGGGCTTGGGCGTGGCCCTCTGCGTGGACCGGTTGCTGGGTCTGCACACGTCGGCCGATTTCGTCGTGGAAGGCGCTGGTGAATGCCCGGTCGGGGTACGCCAGCTGTGCCGCGATGCCCAGGGGCAACGCTGGCTGGAACTGGACCTGATTGCGTTGGCCCAGTCCCCGGATTTTCTCGACCCGAGGCTGCCCGCCTTCGCCCGGCAGACCTCGGTGTCCGATACGGTGAGGAGCCGAGATGCTTGATGCCCTGAAACGGCGCAGCCGCCAGTCCGAGCCGGCACCGCCTGTGGCCCCGGAGTCGCACCTCAGTGAACTCGGCTCCACCCTGGGGCAGTCGGAATACGGCTTGTCCAGCCTGGGGCCCTCCACCTTGTCGCCGGCTTCTGGCGGTGCGGTCGGGCGTGGAGGGGCTGGCGCAGCGGCCCGTTCGGCTCCGCAGCCTACCCGTACCGGTGGGTTGCGGGTGTGGATGGCGGTGGTGGTGCTGTCTGTGCTGCTGATGGTGGTCGCCTCGGTGTACGGCTGGCTGGAGCCGGGCTTGCCGTCCGTCTGGCCGTTGGTGCCGGCGCTGTTCGGCCTGTTGGCCGTGGCCGCCGCACTTGGCATGGTGCAGCAGCAGCGGGGAGCGGCGCTGGGACAGCAATCGGCCATTGAGCGTTCCCGCAGCGAGGCGCTGGCCCAGGAAAAGGAGGCCAAGCGCATCAACGACGCCACCCAGGCGGCCATCCTTCGCCTCATGAACGAACTGCAG
>JAUVXK010000148.1 GCA_030603635.1 Burkholderiales bacterium
CGCGTTCTGGGCCATTCTGGCCACCGGGCTGCTGATTTTCGTGGCCGGTTGGCCCATCAGCGTCTATGCGGCCCGGTACGGGGTGGACATGGACCTGCTCACCCGAGGGGCGGGATTTGGCTACATCGGGTCCACCGTCACGTCGCTCATCTACGCGTCATTCACCTTCATCTTTTTTGCGTTAGAAGCCGCGGTGATGGCTTACGCGCTGGAGCTGGCACTGGGCATTCCCCCGGCCTGGGGCTATCTGATCTGCGCGGTGGTGGTGATTCCACTGGTCACGCATGGGGTGTCGGTGATCAGTCGCTTTCAGGTCTGGACGCAACCCCTGTGGCTGGTGATGATGGTCATCCCCTTTGTGGCGGTGGCCGTGCTCGATTCCGGGGCATTTGCATCGGTGGTGCACTACGGTGGGGCATACAACGATGGCAGGGTGTTTCAATGGCACCTGTTTGGTGCGGCGCTCACGGTGGGCATGGCGCTGATCACGCAGATGGGCGAGCAGGCCGATTACCTGCGCTTCATGCCCCGCGAAACGCCTGGGCGCCGTGCGCGCTGGTGGGCCGGGGTGCTGGCGGGTGGGCCGGGCTGGGTGGTGCCTGGCGTGCTCAAGATGCTGGGCGGTGTGCTGCTGGCGCATCTGGTGCTGAGCCATGGGGTGTCGACCGACCGTGCGGTGGACCCGAACCAGATGTACCTGATGGCCTATGAGTACCTGCTGCCCTATGGTTGGGCGGTGGCGGCCACGGCGCTGTTCGTGGTGGTGTCGCAGCTCAAGATCAACGTGACCAACGCCTACGCGGGCTCGCTGGCGTGGAGCAACTTCTTTTCGCGGCTCACGCACCACCACCCCGGGCGGGTGGTGTGGGTGGTGTTCAACACCGCCATTGCGTTCATGCTGATGGAGATGAACGTGTTCGAGGCGCTCGGCGACGTGCTCGGGCTGTACTCCAACATCGCCATCGCCTGGATCATGGCGGTGGTGGCCGATCTGGTGATCAACAAGCCCATGGGCTGGTCGCCCAAGGGCATCGAGTTCAAGCGGGCCCATCTGTACGACATCAACCCGGTGGGGGTGGGGGCCATGTGCCTGGCGTCGGCGCTGGGCATCGCGGCGCATCTGGGCCTGATGGGGCCGATGGCACAGGCGTTTTCGGCGGTGGTGGCGATGGTGACGGCGTTTGTCACCTCCCCCCTGATCGCCTGGGCCACGCAGGGCCGCTACTACCTGGCCCGCAACCCGCAGCCCGACGAGCCTCCCGTGGACAGGACAGGGGAAGACGGCCCGTATGTGCGCCTCAAGCGCTGTGTGATCTGTGAGTCGGAGTACGAGGCGCCGGATATGGCGCACTGCCCGGCCTACCAGGGCAACATCTGTTCGCTCTGCTGCAGCCTGGACGCCCGCTGCGCCGACCTCTGCAAGCCGCACGCCAGACTCTCGACCCAGTGGCAGGGCACGTTGCAGCGCCTGTTGCCGCGACAATGGTGGCCCCAATTGGATGCCGGGCTCGGGCACTTCCTGCTGCTCATGCTGGTGATCGCCCCCGTGCTGGCCGCTGTGTTGGGCCTGCTGTACCGGCACGAACTGCAGGGGGCGCTGGCGCTGGACCTGCCCTGGATGGGCGGTGGGGTCGAGGCCGCGCTCCATGCGGGCTTCGTGAAGGTGTATGCGGCGCTGCTGATGGTGTCGGCCATCGTGGCGTGGTGGCTGGTGCTGGCCCACAAAAGCCGCGAGGTGGCGCAGGAAGAGTCGAACCGGCAGACACGCTTGCTGATGGAGGAGATTGCCTCACACCGGCGCACCGATGCGGCCTTGCAGCAGGCCAAGCAGGTGGCCGAGCGTGCCCGCGAGCAGGCCGACCAGGCGAATCAGGCCAAGACGCGCTATGTGAGCAACATCAGCCATGAGTTGCGCACCCCGCTCAACAGCATCCTGGGCTACGCACAACTGCTGCAGGAAGACCCCACCCTGCCGCCGCACCGTTCCCACGCCATCAAGGTGATCCTGCGGGGCGGGGAACACCTGCTTTCGTTGATCGAGGGCACCCTGGACGTGGCCCGGATCGAGGCCGGCAAGCTCACGCTCGACGTGAAGCCGCTGGACCTGAAGGCATTGATGGACGAGGTCGCCAGCATGTTCGAGTTGCAGGCCCAGGCCAAGGGGCTGGCGTTCCGGTTCGAGCCGCCCGAGCTGTGGCCCCAGGCGGTGCGGGCCGACGACAAGCGCTTGCGGCAGATCCTCATCAACCTGCTGGGCAATGCCGTCAAGTTCACGGCGCAGGGTGACGTGACACTGCGCCTGCAGTACGGCCGTGAGATGGCGGTGTTCGAGGTCTGCGACACCGGCCCCGGCATGTCGCCTGAAGAACTGGAGCGCGTGTTCGAGCCGTTTGCCAGGGGCGCGGCCACCAGCAGCCAGGGCACCACGGGTGCCGGGTTGGGGCTGACGATCGCGCGCATGCTCACCAACCTCATGGGGGGCGAAATGACGGCCGAAAGCACCCCGGGCCAGGGCACCACCTTCCGGCTGCGCCTGTTCCTGCCCGAGGTGCATGGCGAGACCGCAGGCCAGGCGAGCCCACGCCCGCTGGACGCCAGGGGTTACGCGGGGGCGCGGCGCACGGTGCTGGTGGTGGACAACGAGGAAGACGACCGTCAACTGCTGCAGAGCTGGCTGGCCCCACTGGGATTTGACGTGCGGCTCGCCACCCATGGCGAAGAGGCGCTGGCCCAGTTGCGCACCGGCTTGCAGCCCGATGCGGTGTTCATGGACCTGGCCATGCCGGGCATGGACGGCTGGGAGGCGCTCACGCACCTTCAGGCCCTGGTGCAGTCTGGGCAGTTGTCGAAAGCGCCGGTGGTCGCAGTCGTCTCGGCCAACGCCTTCGACAAGGGTCTGGACAATCCGGTGGGTCTGCCACCCGAAGATTTTTTCGTCAAACCCGTGCGACGCGACGAATTGCTGCACTGGCTAGGCGATCGCCTGGGGTTGACCTGGTGGCCGGCGCAGGCTGCGGCAGGCCTTGCCCCCGTCGGCCCGACGGAGTGGGGTGCTTGCCTGGCCGGCTGTTCACCCAGCGATCTGCTTGACCTGCGTGAACTGGCCCGGTTGGGGTATTACCGGGGTTTCATTCGCCGGCTGGATGCCCTGTGCCCCGGTGAAGAAGCGGAGCCGCTGCGGGTGCTGGCCCGTGAATTCCGGTTCGAGACCATAGAGCAGAAACTGCAGGAGGCCCTCCATGCGCTGGAACCCCACAGAACTTGACGACGACGGCCCCGTGGTGCTGATCGTGGATGACGTGCCGGAAAACCTCTCGGTGCTGCACGATACCCTGGACGAAACCGGCCACACGGTGCTGGTGGCACTCAACGGCGAAGCGGCGCTGGCCCGTGCGCGGCAGGCCCACCCGGACGTGGTGCTGCTGGACGCGCTCATGCCAGGCATGGACGGCTTCGAGGTGGCCCGGCGGCTCAAGGCCGACCCCGACACCGCGCACATTCCCATCATCTTCATGACCGGGCTGACCGAAACCGAGCATCTGGTCAACGCCCTGGCTGCGGGCGGCGTGGACTACGTGACCAAGCCGGTGAAGCCCCAGGAGGTGATTGCGCGCATGGGCGTGCACCTGCGCAGCGCCCGGCAGGCGCGGCGCGGCGCGGTGGAGCAGCAGCAGGCGCGCAACGCGCTCGACGCCTTTGGCTACGCCACCATCACCGTGCGGGAGCGCGATGGCCGGCTGATGTGGCAAACCCCGCTGGCGCGCGACCTGTTGCGGCGCTACTGCGGCACAGAAGCGCCCGAAACCCCTGCCGAGGTGTTGCAATGGCTGCGCCGGCACCTGCCAGACCTGCAGCATACCGACCGCGCCCCCGTGGAGCCGCCTCGCCTCACGCTGGAAAACGGCCCCCGCCGCCTGACCTTTCGCTTGCACCTGGTGGTCGGTGACCCGGCCGACGCCAGCCCGAACGGCGAGGGCGGTGACTGGCTCATCGTGATGCAGGAAACGTCGGACGCCAGCGTGCTGGAGGCCCTGGTGCAGGCCTTCGGCCTGACCGCCCGCGAGGCCGAGGTGCTGTACTGGGTGGCCAAGGGCAAGATCAATCGCGACATTGCCGACATCCTGGGCGCGAGCCCGGCCACGGTGAAGAAGCACCTGGAACGCATCCACGTCAAGCTCGGGGTGGAAACGCGCACTGCGGCGGCGGCCATGGCCATCAACCGGGTGCCATTGCTCCAGCCACGGGGCACTTGAACCGGCATACGCCACCTGGCGTACAGACGCCACCCGGGGCAAACCCTAGCATGAAGTGGTCCGTGCCGAATCCCTGAAACCGGGGGTTCCCAGCGGCAAGCCTGCCCACTGACCTTGACTGGAGCCCTGAAATGATGAAGCGTCGTACCACCCTGAAAGCCCTGTCGGCGGCCACTGCCGTCGGTACCGTTGGCGGCCTGGCCGCCTTGCCTGCACAAGCCCAGGCCAACACGCCCATCAAGGTGGGTGTGCTGCACAGCCTGTCGGGCACCATGGCCATTTCCGAAACCGTGTTGAAAGACACCGTGCTGATGGCCATTGACGAAATCAACGCCAAGGGCGGTGTGATGGGGCGCAAGCTCGAAGCCGTGGTGGTGGACCCCGCCTCCAACTGGCCGCTGTTTGCCGAGCGCGCCCGCCAGTTGCTGACGCAGGACAAGGTGGCCGCCGTGTTCGGTTGCTGGACTTCGGTGAGCCGCAAGTCGGTGCTGCCGGTGTTTGAAGAGCTCAACGGCCTGCTGTTCTACCCGGTGCAGTACGAGGGCGAGGAAATGAGCCCCAACGTGTTCTACACCGGCGCCGCGCCCAACCAGCAGGCCATTCCTGCCGTGGAATACCTGATGAGCGAAGACGGCGGTTCCGCCAAGCGCTTCGTGCTGCTGGGCACCGACTACGTGTACCCCCGCACCACCAACCGCATTCTGCGTGCCTTCCTGAAGTCCAAGGGCATTGCCGATGCCGACATCATGGAGGAATACACCCCCTTCGGCCACAGCGACTACCAGTCCATCATTGCCCGCATCAAGCAGTTCTCGGCCCAGGGCAAGAAGACGGCGGTGGTG
>JAUVXK010000087.1 GCA_030603635.1 Burkholderiales bacterium
TCGCCCAGGCGGGCGCGCCCTGGCTGTTCGGTCTGTTGCTGGAGCGGCTGGGCGCGGGGGCGCTGTGGGTCAGCAGTGCACTGGGCGTGGTGGCCTGCCTCGCCTTATGGGCGATCCGGCCCCGCTGATTCAGTCCCGTTCGGGCCAGGAAGGCGCCTGCAGCACGTCGGCGGTGTGTTCGCCCAGGTGGGGCGCGGCATGACGCAAGGCGCCGGGGGTGTCGCTGAGCTTGGGCACGATGCCGGGGACCTTCAGCGGGTGCCCATGGCGGTCGGTGATGGGCACCACCATCTCCCGCGCCAGGTATTGCGGGTCGTGGGCGATGTCGGCGGCGGTGTAGATCTTGCCCACCGGCACCTGGGCCGCATCCAGCACGCGGATCACCTCGTCAATGGGGCGTTGCAGGGTCCAGGCTTCGATGGTGGCGTCGAGTTCGGTGCTGCGGCACGCACGCCCATCGTTGCGGGCCAGGGCTGGGTCGTCGGCCAGATCCGGTCGGCCGATGGCATGCATGAGCCGCTTGAAGATGCTGTCGCCATTGCCGCCGATGAGCACGTAGCCGCCGTCGGCGCAGCGGTAGGCGTTGGAGGGGGCGATGCCGGGCAGGGCGCTGCCGGCGCGTTCCCGCACCACGCCAAAGGCGTCGTACTCGGGCAGCAGGCTCTCCATCAGGTTGAACACACTCTCGTACAGCGCCACGTCGATCATCTGGCCCTGACCGCCCCGGGCGTCGCGGTGGTAGAGCGCCAGCAACACGCCAATCACGCCGTGCAGGGCGGCGATCGAGTCGCCGATCGACACGCCGGTGCGCACCGGCACCCGGCCCGGTTCGCCCGTGAGGTGCCGCAGACCGCCCATGGCCTCCCCCAGGATGCCGAAGCCGGGTTTGTGCGCGTAAGGGCCGGTCTGACCGTAGCCGGACAGGCGCAGCATGATGAGCCGAGGGTTCAGGTCGTGCAGGGCTTCCCAGCCCAGGCCCCAGCCTTCCATCGTGCCGGGTTTGAAGTTTTCGATCAGCACGTCGGCTTCGGCCGCCAGCCGGCGCACCACGTCTTGCCCTTCGGGGGTGCGCAGGTCCAGACAGACCGACCGCTTGTTACGCGACTGGACTTCCCACCAGACCGAAGTGCCCTCACGCAGCAGCCGCCAGGTGCGCAGTGGATCGCCGTCGGGGGGCTCGATCTTGATCACGTCGGCCCCGAAATCGCCCAGGGTCTTGGCGGCGAAGGGGCCGGCGATCAGTTGGCCCAGCTCCAGCACACGCACGCCACGCAAGGCCTGCGGACTCATGACGGGGGCGGTCTCAGGGTTTGGCATGTGGCGATTGTCCGACGACATAGCGGGTCACGACGGGTGGGGTTTCACCGAGATGGAAGGCCAGCTTGCGCTCACGCAGGGCCACATCGCTGGCGGTGACGCGATCGAAGCGGCGCAGGTGCTCGTTCCAGCTTTCGTCCGTGATGCGCTCGACGAAGTGGCCCGGGTCGGCGATGTCCTGCCACAGCTCCCAGTCCAGCACCCCCATGCGCAGGCGGCTGCGCCGGCTCTCCTGCATGAGGGCACGGAAATCGTCGGCTCGGGTCGGGTCGATGTGGTAGTCGATGCAGATCACCACCCGACCGGGTGGCGGGGTCGAGTCGGCGGTGGGCGGGGACCAGGCCTTCGCCGGTGTCAGGTCCTCAATCAGGCCGCGCTCCTTGACCCAGCGTTGTGCCAGCGTCACGGCCGTGATGCCCGACAGCGCCGCGATGCCGACGCTCCAGTGCACGTCGGTCCAGCTCGCGACCTGCCCCCAGAACGCCGCGCCCGCCGCCGCCCCGCCCATGATGGCCATCTGATACACCGACATGCCACGGGCCCGCACCCAGTCCGGCAGGCTCATCTGGGCCGACACGCTGAGCGAGTTGGCCGTGGCGATCCATGCCATGCCAGCCAGGAACATGGCCGGTACCGTCCAGACCAGGCTGGGCAGAAAGGCCACCATGGCCATGGCCAGGGCTTGCAATGCCGACCCCCACCAGACCACCGTGTCGCGCGTGACGCTCTGGCGCAGCCGGGGCAGCAGCATGGCCGAGACGATGGCGCCGCTGCCCATGGTGGCCAGCAGCACGGTGAAGGTGGCGGCGTTGCCACCCTCCATGCGCAGTGCCAGCAACGGCAGCAGCGCCATCAGCGCAGTGGAGTGGAAGAAGAACAGGGCGATGTGCAGGTACACCACCCGCAGCCGGGGCGACTGGGCCACGTATTGCCAGCCCACGCGCAAGGCGCTGAAGAACGGTTCACGGCCCAGTGGACTGGGGGTGTGTTCGCGCTTCCAGCGCCAGATGATCAGCGCCGAAGCGCAGGCCAGCACCGCGTTGAGCAGGAACACCCAGGCGCTGCCCAGGGCCGCGATGATGGCACCCGCCAGCAGCGGGCCGATGATGCGCGACGCGTTCATCGACACCCCGTTGAGCGCCAGGGCCTGTGGCAACTGCTGGCGCGGCACCAGCTCGGGCACGATGGCGGCAAACACGGGCCAGCGCATGGCCAGCCCGATGCCATTGGCAAACACCAGGGCCAGCAGCAGCGCCGGCGTCATGGCATCGAGCAGCACAACGGTGCAGATCGTCAAAGCCACCAAGGCGATCCAGACTTGCGTGCCCAGGAAGTAGCGCCTGCGGTCTAGCGTGTCCGCCAGGGCCCCGCTGGGAAGACCCAACAAAAACACCGGCAGGGTCGCCGCTGTCTGCACCAGGGCCACCCAGACCGGCGAAGGCGCCAGTGAGGTCATCAACCAGGCCGCTGCCACATCGTTCATCCACATGCTGACGTTGGCCATCAGCCAGGTCAGCCACAACACGCGGAACACCGCGTGCTCGAAAGGGGCCAGCGCGGCCAGCCCGAGGGGCGGGCGGCGTGTTGTCAAGGTCGGTTCAGGCATGCAGGCATTGTCCATGCTTGTCGCCGGTGTTGCAGGCGCCGGGTTGCGGTCCGGTGCCGCGGGGGCGTCTATGATGTGTGTATCGATGATGAACTGAGGAGCAACGACCATGAAGTGGCTGATTCCGGTGGACGGTTCCGAACTCTCGTTCGAGGCCGTGGCCCATGCGGTGGGCATGTCCCGTGCCGGGCTGGAGACCGAGCTGGTGCTGGTGAACGTGCAGGAGCCCGCTACCGTCTATGAGCTGGTCACCCTGCACAACGAGGAGGCGCTGCAGAAGGTCGCCGAGGAAGCTGGTATGGACATGCTGGCCCCGGCGGCCGAACTGGCCCGTGCGGGTGGCGTCCCCTTCATGCAACGGGTGGTCACGGGCGATCCGGTGCCGATGCTGCTGGAGGTGCTGGAGGCCGAGGGGTGTGATGGCGTCATCATGGGCAGCCACGGCAAGGGGCTGGTGGGTCGGGCGTTGCTGGGCTCCGTGTCCCAGGAGATGCTGGAAAAATCCCCTGTGCCGGTGACCTTCGTCAAGCCAGAACCGCTGGCCGAATGACCGCTGGCCGGACTTGCAAAAACAACCACATAGGAGATGACGATGGCTGAATGGACCGATCTGCACGCCGCCGATGGCCACACCTGCACGGCCTACGTGGCCCAGCCCACAGGCCCTGCACGGGGCGCCGTGGTGGTGCTGCAGGAAATCTTTGGCGTGAACTCACACATCCGCTCGGTGGCCGATGGCTACGCCGCTGCCGGCTACCTCGCGGTGGCACCCTCCACGTTCGCCCGCGTGCAGACCGGGGTGGAGCTGGGCTACACCGAGGCCGACATGCAGACCGGTTTCGGTCTGAAAACCGCAGTCGAGGCGCTGCCGGCTCCCGGGGTGTTGGCCGACATCCAGGCGGCCATCGACCACGCCGCGCGTGTGGGTGGGGGCAAGGTGGGCATCGTCGGCTATTGCTGGGGAGGGCTGCTCACCTGGCGTAGCGCCTGCTTGCTGGAAGGGCTCTCGGCGGCGGTGCCGTACTACGGTGGCGGCATGACCCTGGAGGCCGAGGCCGCCCGCTCACCCCGTTGCCCGGTGCTGGCGCATTTTGCCGAACAGGACCAGTGGATTCCCATGGACACCGTGGCGGCCTTCCGTGACCGCCAGCCGGGCGTGGAAGTGCACACCTATCCGGCGCATCACGGCTTCAACTGCGATCAGCGTGCTTCGCACCATGCGCCATCGGCCCAGCTGGCGCGGGAGCGCACACTGGCGTTTCTGGCGCTTCACGTCGGTTGAGGCGGCTCGCGCGGGGTCGGCGCCTGAGGGGCTGACTTCGGGTGCCGGTGTCGCTGCAGCCACGCCACAAGCTCCACCGGGGGTAGGGCCTTGGCATAGAGCCAGCCCTGGCAGGCATTGCAGCCATGGGCCAGCAGGAAGTCGCGTTGCCCGGTCGTCTCCACCCCTTCGGCGACGACCATCAGGCCCAGGTCGTGCGCCATGGACAGGGTGGCGCGCACGATGGCCTCGTTTTCCGGGTTGCCCGGAATCTCGTGAAGGAAAGAGCGGTCGATCTTGAGCTTGCTCAGGGGCAGCCGCTTGAGGTAGCCCAGACTGGAGTAGCCGGTGCCAAAGTCGTCGAGCGACAGGCCGATGCCCATTTCGGTGATGGCGCGCATGCGCTCGCTGATCTCGCCACCGGCCTGCACCAGCAGGCTTTCGGTGATCTCGAGCTCCAGCGATGCTGTGCCCGCGCGCATGCCGCCGACCGCCTCCTGGAGGTGGTCGAGGAACTGCGGGCGGGCGAATTCGGCCGCGGATACGTTGACAGCCACGGACAGGCCCCGGAACCAGGCCGCGTCTGGGCCCGCTTGCCAGGTGTCGATCTGGCGGCAGACCTCTCGCAGCACCCACTGCCCCAGGATTTCGATGACGCCGCTGTCTTCGGCGATCGGGATGAAAGCCGAGGGGGGCACCGGTCCGAATTCCGGATGGTTCCAGCGCAGCAGCGCCTCCAGGCCGATGACCTCACCCGTTGAGGCGTTGACCTGGGGCTGGTAGACCAGCTGCAGTTCTTCGGCACCGGGCTCCAGCGCGAGTCGCAGCCCGGTTTCCATGGCCAGCCGCTGCGAGACGCGTTCGTGCATGTCGGCGGTGAAGAAGCGCCACTGGTTGCGCCCGGCCGCCTTGGCGGCGTACATGGCGGTGTCGGCGTGCCGCAACAGCTCCTCCACCGAGTCCCCATGCTCCGGGAACATGGCCACGCCCAGGCTGGCGGTCACCTTGACCTGCATGCCTTCAAGCACCACCGGGACCGACAACACCCGGGAGATCTTGCGCGCAACGGTTGCTGCGCCCTCGTTGTCGCGCAGGCCGGGCAGGAGCACCACGAATTCGTCGCCGCCGATACGGGCGAGCACGTCGCGCGAGCGCAGGCATTCATGGATGCGCGCGCTGATGGTGACCAGCAGCTGGTCGCCCTGGGTATGGCCCAGGCTGTCGTTGATGTGCTTGAAGCGG
This sequence comes from Burkholderiales bacterium, assembly GCA_030603635.1. GTDB lineage: Bacteria > Pseudomonadota > Gammaproteobacteria > Burkholderiales > Burkholderiaceae_C > Tepidicella. Next base: position 5,427 of record JAUVXK010000087.1, read on the forward strand.
TCCACGTCGAGGAAGATCACGCCCACCAACTTGCCGGCATCGCGCGAGGCGGCGAGCGTGGCTTCGGCCTGCTCGGTCCAGAACGGGCGATTCGCCAGACCGGTCAGGGCGTCGTAGTGGGCCATCTGGGCCAGCGTGGCGTTGCTGTGTGCCAGTTCCTGCGTGCGTTCCTCCACCAGCTTGGCGGTGCGTCGCCCCAGGCCGGTGATGACGATCAGGAAGGCCCCCAGGATCGCGACGGCGATCAGCCCGGTGATGGAGGTGGCCCAGGCGCTGTTCTGTCCGGCCAGCCCCCAGAAGGTGGGGCCCGCCTGGAGCCGCAGTGTCCATTCGCGGTTGCCGATCGTCAACGGCCAGGCCTTGGTCCAGCGCTGCTCCTGTAGGCTGACGGACGGTGTGCTCTCGCAGCCCGCGGGGCCGGCCAGGCGCTGGTTGCCGACACGAGCCGACGGGTCGTACAGGCACAGCGCCATCTGCTGGGGGTCGATGCGACCGAGCACGGCCTCGAGCACGTCGTCCATGCGGAACACCGCAGATACCACGCCCTTGAGCTCCCGGGTCCCCACATGCATCGGGTCATCGGCATGGCGTTGCTCGAACACGGAGAGGTACATGACCACGCCGCGCTGCTCCCCCGATTCCTGGACCAGACGTATGCCTTCGGTGACCTCCGGGCGCCGGCTCTCCACCGTGGCGCGCGCCGCTGTGGCCGTGGCGGGCAGCACGCCCACATCGAGGCCGAGCACGGAACGGTTGCTCTCCAGCGGAGCCACCCAGGTGATGGGGAGGTAGTTGTCGGCCTCGGCTGCGGGCGAGGTGCGGCCCTCCCGGTCGCGTCCCATGATCACGTAGCCCGGCATGCCGGAATCCGCCACGCCTTGCTCATAGGCCAGACGACGTTCCCGAGTGATCAGAGGACTCCAGCCGAAGTTCTGGGTGCCCGGGTAACGGCGCAGCCAGGGCTGTGTGGCGGATTCGAAATCCGCCTGGCTCATGCGGGGCGCCAGTTCCATCAGCTTGGCGATCGCCTCGACGCTGTCTGTCTGCGCGTCGAGGCGACGCTGCAGCCGCAGGGCCAGCTCCTGTCCCGACTTGTCGAACTGTTCCGCCAGTGCGTGCTGGTGGCTGGTGTTGATCTGGTGAAACATCACACCGATCAGCCCCATCGCTAGGGCCATGGGCATGGCCACCGTCAGAAGCCGGGGACGCCAGGCTTCGGCCGGCCGACCGCAACACACCAGCACCAGCGGGGCGAACAGCACCGCGCCGAGGGCATCGCCGAGCCACCAGGTGAACCAAGCGCCGGGCATTTCGCTCCAGGGAATGGCGCCATCCACGGCCAGGGCCGGAACAGAGAGCGATGCGTTGACCAGCGAGCCCAGGGGCAGGCAGACGAACATCAGCATGACCACCTGCAACGGCTGGTCCAGCGCGGACGGGTAGCCGATGCGGCGGCGGATCCATTCGGCCGTGATCCAGGCTTGCACAGCGGCACCGAGCGGCGCCACCCAGAAGGTCCAGCCCCAGTCGAGACCGGTCTGGGCGTGGGCAAGCCACTGCACGGCCAGCGCTCCGGCCCACACCCCGGGCAGCACCCGGTTGCCGGCTGAAAGCACCGCACCCACGGCGATGCCGGCCGCGATGAACAGCACGGAGATGTAGTCTGGCGGAACAGCTGCCTGCAGCGACAACCAGCCGCCGATGGCATAGGCCAGGGCGGTCAGCAGATTCGGTGTCACGTGGTGGAGCAATGCAGGGGGTCCCGATTAGAACAGCGGGACTTTAGCAGCTTGTGGAGCCGCCTCCTGTCAGTTCCTGTCAGGTTCATTGGCCGAGGTGGGTCAGTGGCAGCGTCCCGACCGTCTTGACTTCGCCGAGCGAGAAGCTGGTGTGCAGGTCTTTGACGTTGGGCAGGTTGATCAGGCGCTGGAGGGCGAAGCGCGAGAAACTGTCCAGATCGGGCGCCACGACCTGGATCTCGAAGGTACCGGCACCGCTGATGTAGTGGCAGGAGATCACTTCCGGCAACTGGCGGATGGCTTCCTCCAGGGCACGGGTCGCGTCGCCGGTGTTGCGCTCGGCGTCCAGCCGCACGAAGGCAAGCACGCCCAGCCCGATCTTGCGTCGATCCAGCACGGCGCGGTAGCCCGTGATGTAGCCCGACTGTTCGAGGGCCCGGACGCGGCGCCAGCAAGGGGCCGGTGACAAGCCGACGCGCTGGGCCAGTTCGGCGTTGGTCAGCCGGCCATCGGCCTGCAGATGTTGCAAGATGGCCAGGTCAAACTTGTCAATCGTTTCCATTGACGGGCATTTTAAGGAAGATTCTTTCTGAATGGGGGTTGTCCAGGGCGCGAAAAGCAAAGACATTCCAGCGTGCAGGGCATACACTTTGCGTTACTTTTTCACATGCGATGCGGCTGGCGATCCTGGCCGTGTCGCCGAGGTCCCGCCACCCGCGGGTCCCGCCGTTGCACCGGCCGACCGGCCGCCACTTACTGCAGGAGACAACCATGAACGCCCCCTTGCCCGAGCACATCCGCCGCGCCCTCGATACGGTGACCCTGGACGACAAATACGCCCTCGACCATGGCCGGGCCTTCATGAGCGGGGTGCAGGCCCTGGTGAAGCTGCCCATGCTGCAGCGCCAGCGCGATGCGCTGCAGGGCAGGAACACGGCTGGCTTCGTGAGCGGCTACCGGGGCTCGCCACTAGGCGGTTACGACCAGGCCCTGTGGGGCGCGCGCAAGCATCTGCAGGCACAGAACATCGTGTTCCAGCCCGGTGTGAACGAGGAGCTGGCCGCCACCGCGCTGTGGGGCACGCAGCAGCTCGGGTTTGCGCCCCAGGGCAGCAACCGTTTCGACGGCGTTTTCGGCATTTGGTATGGCAAGGGGCCGGGCGTGGACCGCTGCTCCGACGTGTTCAAGCACGCCAACATGGCGGGCACCACGCCGTGGGGTGGGGTCATCGCCGTGGCGGGTGACGACCACGTCGCCAAGAGCTCGACCGCCGCGCACCAGAGCGATCACATCTTCAAGGCCTGCGGCCTGCCGGTGTTCTTCCCGGCCAGCGTGCAGGAGATCCTGGACCTGGGGCTGCACGCCTGGGCCATGAGCCGCTTCGCTGGGGTGTGGGCGGGCATGAAGACGATCCAAGAGATCGTCGAATCCAGCGCCACCGCCGAGATCGATCCGGAGCGGGTGCAGATCGTCCTGCCCGATTTCGAGATGCCGCCGGGGGGCGTGCATATCCGCTGGCCCGACACCGCGCTGGAGCAGGAAGTCCGCCTGATGGATTACAAATGGTACGCCGCACTGGCCTACGTGCGTGCCAACCGCCTAAACCGCAACGTGATCGAGGGGCCGAACGACCGCTTCGGCATCATCGCCAGCGGCAAGGCCTACAACGACCTGCGCCAGGCCCTCCACGATCTGGGGCTGGACGACGACACCTGCCGCCAGCTCGGCATCCGGGTGCACAAGGTGGCGGTCGTGTGGCCGCTGGAGGCCCAGACCACGCGCGAGTTCGCCACTGGCCTGCGCGAAATCCTGGTGGTGGAGGAAAAGCGCCAGGTCATCGAATACCAGCTCAAGGAAGAGCTGTACAACTGGCGTCCGGACGTGCGCCCCGACGTGCTCGGGAAGTTCGACGAGGTGGGCGGTGACCACAGCGGTGGCGAATGGTCCATGCCCAACCCCACCGCCAACCAGCTGCTGCGCGCGAATGCCGACCTCTCGCCCGCCATCATCGCCCGGGCGGTGGCACGCCGTTTGAAAAAGCGTGGCCTGCTGCCCGAAGGCAGCGACATCGCCGCCCGGGTCGATGCCCAGCTCGCGATCCTGGAGGCCAAGGAGCGCTCAATGCAGGTGCTCAACGCGCAGACGCCACTGGCCGACCGCATGCCCTGGTTCTGCAGCGGCTGCCCGCACAACACCAGCACCCGCGTGCCCGAAGGGTCGCGCGCCATGGCCGGCATTGGCTGTCATTTCATGACCATCTGGATGGACCGCGACACCGTCGGCTTCACCCAGATGGGCGGCGAGGGCGTGCCCTGGGTGGGGCAGCAACCCTTCAGCCACGACCAGCACATCTTCGCCAACCTGGGCGATGGCACCTATTTCCACAGCGGCCTGCTGGCCATCCGCCAGAGCATCGCGGCAGGGGTCAACATCACCTACAAGCTGCTGTACAACGACGCCGTGGCCATGACCGGTGGCCAGCCAGTGGGCGAGCGGCCGGAGGGTCACAGCGTGCTGCAGATCGCGCACAGCCTGCGTGCGGAGGGGGTGACCAAGATCACCGTCGTCACCGACGAGCCCGAAAAGTACCGGGGTGCCCATCACACCACCATCGGCGGTGCCACACTCCAGTTGCCCGAGGGCATTGCGGTGGAGCACCGCGACGAACTCGATCGCATCCAGCGCGAGTTCCGCGAGATCAAGGGCACCACCGCAATCATCTACGACCAGACCTGCGCCACCGAGAAGCGCCGCCGCCGCAAGCGCGGCACGATGGTGGACCCGGCCAAGCGCGTCGTCATCAACGAGGCGGTGTGCGAAGGCTGTGGCGACTGTGGTGTGCAGAGCAACTGCCTGAGCGTGGAGCCGCTGGACACCGAATTCGGTCGCAAGCGCACCATCAACCAGAGCACCTGCAACAAGGACTTTTCCTGCACCAAGGGTTTCTGCCCCAGCTTTGTCACGGTGGAAGGTGGCAAGCTCAAGAAGAAGGCCAAGGGGGCGGGTGTCCCGTCGCCTGCCAGCCTGGGTGAACTGCCGGAGCCGATGCTGCCCAGTGCGGCTCGACCCTGGGGCATGGTGGTGGCCGGGGTGGGTGGCACGGGTGTCATCACCATCGGCCAATTGCTGGGCGTGGCGGCCCATATGGAAGGCAAAGGCATCGTCACCCAGGATGCCGCTGGACTCGCCCAGAAGGGCGGTGCCACCTGGAGTCATGTGCTGATTGCCGATCGCCAAGCAGACATTCTCACCACGCGGGTCAGCATGGCAGGTGCCGATTTGATCATGGGCTGTGATCCTCTGGTGGCAGCTGGCAAGGAGACCACGGTGCGTATGCTGCAAGGGCGCACGCACGTGGCACTCAACACCCATGCCACCCCGACGGCGGCTTTTGTCAAAAACGGGGGTTGGCAGAACCCAGCCGAACAGTGTGTGGCCATGATCGCCGAGACCGTCGGGCTGGATGCGCTGGGGGCTTTCGACGCCGATCGAATGGCCAAT
>JAUVXK010000069.1 GCA_030603635.1 Burkholderiales bacterium
GGCCAGCCCATCCCCAGAAGCGAAGGCTGGTGGGACAACATGATCGGCCCCGGCAAAGCGGTGGACACGAACCGCTGGTTCGTCGTCAGCGTGAACAACCTGGGCTCGTGCTTTGGCTCCACCGGCCCCACGCACCTCAACCCCGCGAGTGGCGAGCCCTGGGGCGCGGACTTCCCGGTGGTCACGGTGGAAGACTGGGTCGATGCCCAGGCCCGGCTGCTCGACGCACTGGGCATTGACCGGCTGGCCGCCGTCATGGGCGGCAGCCTGGGCGGCATGCAGACACTGAGCTGGACCCTGCAATACCCCGAGCGCGTGCGCCACGCCGTGGTGGTGGCCAGTGCCCCCAACCTCACAGCCGAAAACATCGCCTTCAACGAGGTGGCACGCCGCGCCATCGTCACCGACCCCGACTTCCACGGCGGCCACTACCTGCGTCACGGCACCCTGCCGCGGCGGGGCCTTCGCATCGCGCGCATGATCGGGCACATCACCTACCTGAGCGACGACGTGATGAACGAGAAGTTCGGCCGCCAGCTCAAGCCGCTGGCCGATGCCACCCAGGCCGGTGACGTGGATGAAGCGGTGCGTCTGGCCTATCGCTACACCACGCAGGAAGTGGAGTTCCAGATCGAAAGCTACCTGCGCCACCAGGGGGACAAGTTCAGCGAGTACTTCGACGCCAACACCTACCTGCTCATCACCCGTGCGCTGGATTATTTCGACCCCGCCCGGGCTCACGACGGCAACCTGAGCGCGGCACTGGCCATGGCCCGCGCCCGATTCCTGCTCATCAGCTTCAGCACCGACTGGCGTTTCTCGCCGGCCCGCAGCCGCGAGATCGTCAAGGCGCTGGTGGACAACCGGCACGACGTGAGCTACGCCGAAATCGATGCCCCACACGGCCACGACGCCTTCCTGCTCGACGACCCACGCTACCACGCCGCCGTCCGCGCCTATTTCGAGCAGCAGGTGGCCCGCGACCTGCCTCAGGGAGCCCGCGCATGACCGACCGCCTGACCCTCGAATCCATCGCCCGCCTCGTGCCCCGGGGCGCCCGAGTGCTCGACCTGGGCTGCGGTGACGGCGCTTTGCTGGCCTACCTGCGTGACACCCTCGACTGCACAGGCTATGGCGTCGAGATCGACGACACCAAGGTCCACGCCTGCCTGCAGCGCGGCATCAACGTGCTGCAGCTCAACCTGGAAGACGGGTTGGCCCTGTTCGGCGACAACAGCTTCGATCTGGTGCTGCAGATCGACACCCTGCAGCACCTGCACAACGCCGAGACCATGCTGCGCGAGACCGCCCGCGTGGGGCGGCAGGCCATCGTCGCCTTCCCCAACTTCGCGCACTGGCCCAACCGCGTGAGCGTGCTGCAGGGGCGCATGCCCGTGACCAAGCGCCTGCCCTACCAGTGGTACGACACGCCCAACATCCGGGTCGGCACTTACGCCGACTTCGAGGTGCTGGCCCAGCGCCTGGGCCTGCAGGTCACCGACAGTTTCGGCCTGGAGCAGGGGCGCGAGGTGCGGCTGTGGCCCAACCTGCGCGCCAGCACAGCGGTGTTCAAGCTCACGCAGGGCTGAGGCCCGTCCGGGCTTGGAACGCAGGCGTCAGAACGACCCGAACAGCGTGCCCAGCACCACCACCGCCACGAGCGAGAGCACGGGTATCGCCACCGCCACCACGAAGATGTCCAGATAGGACTGGCGGTGGCTCAGCCCGCAGATGGACAGCAGCGTGATCACGGCGCCGTTGTGCGGCAGGGCATCGAGCCCGCCGGTGGCGATCGCCGTCACGCGGTGCAGCAGGTCCGGCGCGATGCCGGCGGCCTGCCCCATTGCCAGCCAGGTCTCACCCAGCGTCTGCAGCGCGATGCTCATGCCCCCCGACGCCGAACCGGTGATGCCGGCCAGAATATTGACCGCGATCGAGAGCGACACCAGCGGGTTGCCCGGCGCGATGCCCAGCACCGCGTCGCGGATGAGGGCAAACCCCGCCAGCGAGGCGATGACCGCACCAAAACCCACCTGTGAGGCGGTGTTGAGCAGCGGCAGGACCGACCCCGCAGCTCCCTGCTCCAGGGTGCGCGTCAGCTCGTGCAGCTGGCGCCGCTGCAGCACGATCAGCCACACAATGGCAGCAGCCAGCGCCACGATCACGGCCCAGATGCCGCGCACCGCGTTGATGTGGGTGCCACCGTACCGGGCTTCGCCAAGGTAGGCGGTGTCCAGTGCCGGCAGGACCCAGGTCGCCAGCAGGTAGTTGAGCACGATCACCAGCCCCACCGGGGCGATGGCCGGCAGGAAGCGTCCTGGTTCGTGCGATGCCGAAGAGAGGGTGGCGCCGGCCATGGCCGAGCTGTCATCGTGCTCGCCATAACCTTCCCCTTCCCGGGTCGCCGCCCCAGCCCGCCGCGTCAGCCACCACACGCCCAGCACGAGCATGATCAATCCACCGATCACCCCCAGGCCGGGGGCGGCAAAGGGCGTGGTGCCGAAGTAAGGCATGGGAATCGCGTTCTGGATGGCCGGCGTGCCGGGCAGAGCCGTCATGGTGAAGGTGAAGGCGCCCAGCGCGATGGAGCCGGGTATGAGCCGCTTGGGCACCTGCGCCTGGCGAAACAAGGCCGCCGCGATGGGATAGACCGCAAACGCCACCACGAAGAGCGACACGCCCCCGTAGGTGAGCACGGCGCAGGCCAGCACAATGGCCAGGATGGCGCGCTCTGCACCGAGCCGCTCCACGATGCTCTGGGCGATCACCAGGGCGGCACCCGAGGCTTCCATCAACTTGCCGAACACCGCCCCGAGCAGGAACAGCGGGAAAAACGCGATGACAAAGCCGCCCAGTGCCGGCATGAACACCTGGGTGTAGCTGGCCAACAGCGGCGTACCCGGGCTGAACAACACGGCCACCAGAGCCATCAGGGGCGCCAGGATGAGGACGCTCACCCCCCGGTAGGCCAGCGCCATCAGCAACACGAGGGCAAGGACGATGCCGAGGATGCCGGTCATGGCAGGCACTCCCGTTGCAGGTCGACGGTGGCGCGGCGGCCGAGGTCATGGGCGTGTTGCTGCAACCACGCATCGGCCGCAGCCCGCCCCCTGTCGAAGAGCTGCTGAAGAAACAGCGGATCGGTACGCAGCTTGGTCGCGGCCCCCAGGTCACGCAGCGCGTCGTCGCCGTCGATGCGGTGCACGCGCAGCGCTTCCACCCGAGCGAACAACGGGTTGCGGTAATGGTGTCCGGGTCGGCCCTCCTCGGCGATCAGGTTCTTGAGCAATTGCAAGCCGCGCAACTCCTTGAGCAGGCTGGCGTTGAAGGTGATTTCGTTGATCCGGTCCAGGATCTCCGGCGCCTGGGTGAGCCGTTCGGGGCGCTGGCGCGGATTGATCTGCACCAGCAGCAGATCGTCGGCCGGGCTTTCCTCGATCAGCGGCATCAGGGAGGGGTTGCCGGCGTATCCCCCGTCCCAGTACGGCTCACCCTCGATCTCGACGGCCTGGAACAGCATGGGCAGGCAGGCCGAGGCCAGCACCGCATCGGCGCTGAGTTCGCCCTGCCGAAAGACGCGCAGCTCGCCCGTGCTCACCCGCGTGGCCGAGATGAAGAGCTGCGTCTTGTGGCAGTGGCGCACGCGATCGAAATCCACCGTGTCTTCCAGAATGCGCCGCAGCGGGTTGAGGTTGAGCGGGTTGAAGCCGTAGGGCGACAGGCCCTGGCTCCAGCTGCGCGCCCAGCGCTGCCAGGCCTCCATCCACGGTTGGGCGGCACCGCTCCACCAGGGCTGCAGAGCGGCGAACGGGGAATGAGCACCAACCTGTGTCCAGAAGCGGCGCAGGGTGCGGCGGGCGCCTTCGCGCCCCCCGTCCATCAGACCGGCGGCCAAGGCCACCGCGTTCATGGCCCCGGCGCTGGTGCCGCTGATGCCGGCAAACTCCAGCCGCTCGTCTTCGAGCAGGCGGTCGAGCACGCCCCAGGTGTAGGCACCGTGCGAGCCTCCGCCCTGCAAGGCCAGATCCAGCAGATGGGGTGGGGGAGCGGAACGGGAAGGTGATGACAGGCTCATGGAATCCTTGGGTTCATGAAGCGGGCGTGGTCGGGCAGGACCATTCGCCGGACGGGTCCAGGTAAGGCAGCAGCTGCGGCCCGAGGTGGCGCAAGACCTGAACCGGCAACGCCGAGGTGAAGCGGTGGCGGGCTGCCTGCGGACCGACGACGTAGGCGGTGACCGTGCCGAAATGGCGCGGCCCCAGGAAAAACACCAAGGTCGCGGTGCGGTTCATCGCGGTGCCGGGGCGTCCACCGACAACGACACGGTTGTCGCCGGTCCCGGTCTTGCCGCCCAGGCGCCATTCCTCGCCGTCCGCCAGTCGAAAGCCTCCCGCCAGCCGGCGCGCCGTGCCCTCGTCCACCACCTCGGCCAGCACGCGCCGCAACGCCTGCGCCACCTCGGGTGGCATGACCTGTTCGTCACCACCTGTCATCCGGCGTTCGAGTCGGGTTTCGTAGGGAGTGTCCAGAGCGAAGTCCATTGCCTGTGTGCGGATGACCGGTCTGCGCACCCCGTCGTTGACGATGATGCCCATGAGCTCGGCGAGCGCGGCCGGGCGGTCACCCGAACTCCCCAGAGCGGTGGCCAGCGAGGGCACGAGCTGCGGAAAGGGATAACCCAGGCGCGCCCAACGCCGGTGGATGTCCAGGAAGGCCTCCACCTCCAGCATGGTGGCGATGCGCGTGTCCTGCGCCGACTTGGCCTGGGTACGGAACAGCCAGCGGTACACCGCCTGGCGCTCGGCCACGCTGGCTTGCACGGCCTGCTCCCAGGTGGCATCAGGGTGCTGCAGGCGATAGGCCACCAGCCACAGCTCCAGCGGATGCACCCGGGCCACGAAACCGCGGTCGGGCAGGTCGAAGGCGTCGGGCGCGTATTGCCGGTACAGGCGCTCCAGTCGAGCCGGTGGCGGCGTGGCATCACCGAGACGGTCTCGCAGAAAAGCCTCCATCGCGTCGATGGGCGCCTCGGGCTCCAGGTAGCGGAACACGGCGGCGAGCCGGTCGGCCGTGGGGCGCAAGCCCGACAGCAGGGCGTCACGGACAGCGTCGGGAGGAAGCCCTTCGAGTTTGCGCCAGAAGCGGCGCAGGAACACCTGGCCTTCACGGTCGGCAAAACGCGCCAGCAGGGCCTCGCGGCGAGGGTCGTCCAGATCGGCCAGCAGCCGCGCGGTGCCGCCCTGGGTGTGGTACATGCTGTGTCGCGCCACCTCGCGCAACAGCCGCACGAACGGCAGGTTGAGCGACTCCTGCATGGCCTCGCGCAGGGTGGGGTTGCGGCCATCGTCCTCCGGACGGAAGTTGCTGAAGGTGTGCACACCTCCACCGGTGAAGAAGCGTTCGTCGGTCCGGGCCGAGAAACGCCGCTCCAGCGACGCCTCCAGGGTACGGGGCAGATCGGCGTCCGGATGTTCGCGCATCCACCCGTAGACCCAGCGACTCAGGGTGTCGTCGGGATCGGGGGTGAAGGCCTGACGAGCTTCGGGAGACATCGCGCCCAGGCGTCCGTGGGTTTCGGCCACCATCTCCAGGTAGGTGGCCAGGACGCGCAGCTTGGCGGTGGAACCCAGCTCCAGCTTGGAGCCTTCGTTGATGTCCAGCGGCTGGCCGGTGGTGTCGGTCTGCAGGCGCACCACGTTGCCCTGCGGGGTGGCTTCCAGCAGGGTGAGGCTGTAGTGCACCTCGCCCAGGGTATCGGCGCGCAGCAGGCGATCCCCGAGCAGTTGCTGGCGACGGGCGAACGCGGGATCGTTCAGATGCTGCAGGTAGTCCGATGCGGTGTCCTGCAAGCCACGGTTCAGCGTGGTGTGGACCTCCAGATCCAGTCGGTCCAGCGTGTACAGGCTGACACCCAGCTGGGCGGCCAGACGGTTGCGCACGGCCGCCGTTCCCTTGCTGGGCGACTGGGGACTCCATGCCGGCTGGCTGGCGAAGTCCCGGAACATCAGGGGCTGTGCGAGCGCGGCGTCGCGCAGGACGGGTTCGAGCAATCCCGCCTCGGCCATGAGGCGCAGGTGAGCATCGGTCAGATGGCCCAGCGCTTCGCGCCCCGGCCCCCGCCCCAGAAACCAGGAGGGGCGGCGGTGCGCAATCATCAGGGCCACCGCATGGCGCAAGGCACGGGCCTGGACCTGCAGGTCAGCCGCCTCGCTCTCCGCAGGCCGCTGCAGCCAGGCGTTGCTTTCGTCCCAGTCCAGCCCGAACCACACCCACAACCCATCGCCGAGGCCATGCACCTCTCCATGACGCGGGGCGGCCGCCAACGGCACGGTGTTGAGATAGTCCAGCACCAGCCGACGCCGCACGGGCAGCGTTTCCGACCCATCGCGGTAGGCCCGGACCGAAGCAGAGATCATCTGGCGCAGCTTGTCTCGCGCATCCTGTGTTCGGCCGTCGGGTGAATGGCGGTATTTCTCGATCTGCGTGGCCAGGGTGCTGCCGCCCGGGGTATCGATGTCGTCGTGAACCAACCGCCCGAGCTGGCCCAGCACCGCACGCGTGAAACGGACCCAGTCCACCGCCGGATTCATCTGTGGCCGCTGGGCATCGAGCAATCCGCGGTTCTCGATGAAGAGCAACGCCTCCACCACCCGAGGCGGGATCGCCTCGAAAGCTTCGTACTGCCGGTGAGGATAGGAAAAGCGGTACATCGCTTCGCGCCGGCAGTCCAGAACCGTGAGTCCGGCCTGGTTTTTTTCGTCGAAGGGCAGGAACCAGCCGCGGTCCACATGGGTGCGTGCAGCCTCTGACCAGCGGGCCTGCTGCCTCACCTCGAAGCCCCGTTCTTGCAACCGGTCCAGGTGCACGGGCAGATCGACGTAACCCAGGCGCAAGCCGTAGGGCCCATGCGCCGGGTAGCGACGCTCCCCTTCAGCCACCGGCCCGTCGGCGACGTCCCACGTCAACCCCTGGACATAGCGCGTCAGCAGACGGGCCTGCCCGTAGGAGTGGCGGATCTCCAGCCAGAGGCCCGCGCCCACCAGCACACCGATGAACCCGGCAAGCACGATCAAGCCCAAGGCCCACCGGGATCGCCGTGCCCGCCGTCTGCCCTTGGTCTGCTCTCCCTGAAGTGTCATGCCTGTGCTGCGCCGCCCATCTGGATAAGCTGTCGATCACCCGGATTATGAACGGTTCCCCCTCCCCATTGCTGCAATGCAGCAAACCGACGATCGCCGCGTGGGTCAGGTCACGCACTCCAGAATGTCGGCCGCAGACACGGGGCGCCCGAGCAGATAGCCCTGCAGGCGGTCGCAACCGTGGCTGACCAGGAAGGCGCGTTGCGATTCGGTTTCCACCCCCTCGGCCACCACCTGCAGGCCCAGGTTGTGCGCCAGCGCGATGATGGACTTGCAGATGGCGGCATTGCCCGAGTCGGTTTCCACACCATGCACGAAACTGCGGTCCAGCTTGAGCGCGTCGATGGGCAGCATGCGCAGGTAGTTCAGCGAAGAGTAGCCGGTGCCGAAATCGTCGATCGCCAGCTTCACCCCCCGGTCGCGCAGCGCGCCCAGGCGCTCCACGTTCTGCTCGATGTCTTCCATCAGCATCGACTCGGTGATTTCCAGCTCCAGACATTCGGGGGGCATGTCGTGCCAGCGAAGCAGTTGGTCCACCTGATCGATCAGGTCGTTGCTGGCCAGCTGCGGCGCCGCCAGATTGACCGCCACGCGCAGGTCCGGATTGCCCGTCTGTTCGTACCACAGCCGCCACTGGCGACAGGCCTGCCCCAGCACCCATTCACCGATCTCGAGAATCAGCCCGGATTGCTCGGCCACCGGTATGAAACGCGCCGGAGACACCCAGCCATCGACCGGATGGAGCCAGCGCAACAAGGCCTCGACCCCGTCCAGCCGGCCCGTGCGGGCATCGAACTGTGGCTGGTAATGCAGCATGAACTGCTGCCCATCCAGAGCGTGGCGCAGGTCGCCGACCATCTTGACCCGCTCGACCAGCGCCTGCTCCAGACCCAGCGAATAGAACTGCAGGTTGTTGCGTCCCACCGCCTTGGCGTGGTACATGGCAGTGTCGGCGCTCTTCATGAGGTGCTCTGCCGTCTCGCCATCCTGCGGGTAGAGGGCCATGCCGATGCTGGCCGTGGTGCGCAGGGTCAGGCCGCCGGTTTCATAGGGGCGCTCGAGCGACTGGCGCACCTTCTCAGCCACCTGCGCCGCCGACTCCCGCCCGTTGACATGGCGCAACAGGATCACGAACTCGTCGCCCCCGAGACGGGCCACCGCATCCCCGTGACGCACCGCCTGCTTGAGCCGTGAAGCCACCTCGACCAGCAGCTGGTCACCCACGTCGTGTCCGTGAACGTCGTTGATTTCCTTGAAGCGGTCCAGGTCGATGAACATCAGCGCCAGGCGCTGACGGCTCTGGGCCGCCTGCCGAACCGCCGCGTTCAACTCCAGCGACAGCGACATGCGGTTGGACAGGCCGGTGAGGCTGTCGTGGTGGGCCAGGTGGTAGATTTTTTCCTCGGCCTCCTTGCGCTCCGAAATGTCGCTGAAGATCGCCACATAGTGGCTGACCTTGCCAGAGGTACCGCGGACCGTGTTGATCGACAGCCACTTCGGGTAGATCTTGCCGTCCTTGCGACGGTCCCAGATCTCACCCTGCCAACTCCCCTGCTCGCTGAGCACCTTCCACATGTCCTTGTACACCTCGACCGGTGTCATGCCGGCGGACAGCATCCGCGGGTTGCGACCGAGCACCTCGGCCATGCTGTAGCCCGTGAGCCGGCTGAAGGCATCGTTGACCGCGACGATGCGGTTGGCGTGGTCGGAGATGATGATGGCCTCGCGGCTGCTTTCGAAGACCGTGGCCATCACATGCAACCGGGCCTCGACCCGTCGACGTTCCATGAGCTCGATCTCCAGCTCATGGGCACGTTCGCGCTCCTGCTCGGCCATCTGCCACAGCTCCTGCTGCATGCCGCCAACCGAAACGACCAGATGGCTGAGCTCATCCGGCTGCCGCGGTTCTCTGCGCCGCAGTTGCAGGGGCGCCGGGGCGCGCCCCGCCGGCCAGGGGCCCCGCACATGCCGGACGATGTGACGCAGGTGACGGCCGACCAGGCGGTAGAACACATAGACCATGAAAAACGCCACCAGCACCGTCTTGACGAAGTTGGCGGCCGCGAACTGGATCAGGTGTGCCAGCATGCGGTTCTGGGCGTTCTGGTAGGTGGCGTGCACCTCCAGCTCGCCGATCAGCAGGTTTTCACCCCGGTGTTCGCGCCACAGCTCCAAACGCTCGACTCGCCCCGGCCCCTGCAACGGCGCGCCCTGTTCGATCACGGCGTCGGCATCGAGCCGAACGCGGGCGTAAACGACATCGGGCAGGCGATGGATGCCCTGCATCAACAGGCCCAGTCGCTCGACGTCCCGCACCCAGACGTTGTCGGTCACGCTGGGCAGGTAGGCGGTTTCGATCTGTTCTATCTGCCGGCCGACGCCGGCAATCTCAAACCGGTAGTGTCGCAACGCGTCGTGCAGGGTGATGGCGGTCGCGATGACGGTGCTGAACAGGATCACGCCGATGACCAGCCGTCGGACCAGGCTGCTCGGTTGGAACAGGAACTGCAGGCGTTTCATGGGCCCGCCCCGGTCTTCAGCAAGGGACGCAGGGTTTCATCGAACAGTCGCTGATAGGTCCCGTTGCGCTTGAGCTTCGCGAGCGCAGCGGCGGCCCCCGGCACCAGGTCGGCATGCTTGACGTGCAGGTACATGTACATCGGCACACTGGCCAGGGGCGGCTCCATCACGCGCACGGCCACCTGGGACTGTCGGGCCTGGGCCAACCCCTGCCAGCGCTCGTAAAGCACCACATCCACGCGGTCGCGCTCCAGCAGATGGAACAGTTGTTCGGCCTCACGCACGGGGGTTCGGCGCACCGCCGCCGGCACCTGGTTTTCGAAAATCTTCCAGCCGATCAGGTAACTCACCTCGTAAGGCAGCAGGGAAGTCCAGCCGTCACTGACAAACACATGCCGCCGGGACAGGGCCACGAAATCGTTCTGCAGCACCGGCTCGGGTATACGCACCAGGTTCGGATACTGCTGCTCCAGCCCGGCGACCCGCAGCACCTGGCCATCGTCGATGCCTTCGTTGGCGTGGATCAGGCTGCGTTCCGAGGCGTTCGGGTAGACCAGCACCTCGGCCCTGATGTTCAGTTCCTGGAATACGGCCTGGGCCAGCCGGTCCAGAAAGCCGGTGCGCTCCGGTGTGGTGTAAGGCGCCACGACGCTGGTGGACAACACCAAAGGACGGTCTTGCGCGCCCACCCCCACCGGGCACCAGAGCAGGACGAGCAGCCACCAGAACCTGCGAATGCGATGAATGTTCATGATCCCCCTCCCTCGAATCCCCGTTCCCTAGCCTGCCGTCAGCCGCGACAGGTCGCGCTCAACTGCCTGACGCGCCGCCTCGAAGTCCGCCCGATCCACCGCATCGCGTACCGCCTCCAATCCGGGATGGGTGGCACCGTGCAGGGCCCACACACGGTCCATGAGGTCGAACACCGCCGCATCCGCCGCCTGCAAGGCGTCCCGCAGAGCGATCAGATCCTGCCGCAACGCGTCGTCCGGGCGCTCTGCGGTACTGGGTCCTCCCGCAGGCAGTTCGTTCGGCAGGGCCTCGAGCGCGGCACACAGGGCCTCGCGCAAGGTCTGCGCCTGCGCGATCACGTCCGGGGCTGCGACCGTCCCCGCGCCTGCAGCCTTGGCCTGCAACTCCAGTGCCGCCGCGGCCTCCGAGACCGCGTGCAACCCCAGGAACGCGGTCGAACTTCGCAGCTGATGCCCCAGGGTCTGAAGTGCGGGGCGGTCCTGCGCATCCCGCGCCCGGTCCAGGCGTTCCAGATACTGGGGCGCAGCGCGGCGAAATGCCTCCAGCAAGGCCATGGGCACCGCGGTCGTTGCGGGCGGCCTGGCGGCCTGCCCGCCCTTCTCCGCCCGCCGGGCCCACGCCACGCGATCAAGCAGCACCTCGACCAGCCCGTCCACCGCAAAAGGCTTGGCCAGATACGCATCCATGCCCGCTTCCAGGCACACCTGCGCATCCGTACCCGCGTGATTCGCGGTCATGGCGATGACGGGCAGGCTGCGAAGCCGGTCATCCAGACGGATCTGCCGCGTCGCCTCCAGACCGTCGAGCACGGGCATTTCCATGTCCATGAGCACGGCATGAAAACCATGGGGGTCGGCACGCAGGCGTTCGATCGCGACCAGGCCGTTCTCGGCCAGCACCGCCTCGGCCCCCTCCAGCCGCAACACCTCGAGTGCCACCTGCTGGTTGAGCTCGTCGTCCTCGACCAGCAGCACCCGCAACCCCTGCAAGCGCGCCTGCGCCACAACCGGAGCGGGTGGAAACGCGGGAGCCCGATGCCCCACCCCCTGCAACACCGCACGGGCCACCATGCCCGGGGTGAGGGGCTTGATCAACACGCTTTCCCATCGGAAGCTGGCCGGTCGACCCGCCTCCCTGATCGCCTGGATGCCGTAGGCGCACAGAGTCAGCACAACGACGCGGTGCAGCCTGGGGGCCCCCAAGGCGCGTACCCGCTGGACCCAGGCTTCCATTTCGATCTGGTCAACGCCCGACAAGGTGGCGAGATCGGCAAGCAGGACGTCGCAACCGGTGCCGACTGCGGAACGGCTGGCTTCCCGTGCTTCGGGCCAGTCGGCGAAAGCGCGGACATGCCAGCCGCAAGCCAGCAGCGCTGCGGCCAGGGCTGCGCGGCTGGCGTCGTGGTCGTCGATCAACCAGACCGTGAGCCCTTCGGCCGGCACAGCCGAAGCCACGGCATGGGCCAACGACTCGGTCTCGACAACAGGCAGGACGACCTCGAACCCGAACGTACTGCCCTGCCCCGGTGCGCTGCGGACCGTCAGTTCGCTTCCCATCAAACCGACCAGCCGCTGGCTGATCATCAACCCCAGCCCCGTACCGCCATAACGCCGCGCGGTGGAGGCATCGGCCTGCTCGTATTCGTGGAACAGCCGCTGCTGCTGCTCCACCGACATGCCGGGACCGGTGTCGCGGACCTCCACGGCCAGCCGCACCGTCTCCTCGTGGCGAGCGACCACGCGCACCCCCAGGACGACAGCGCCCCGCGCGGTGAATTTGATCGCGTTGGCACACAGGTTGATCAGCACCTGACGCAAGCGCAGGGAATCGCCCAGCAAGGCACGGGGCATGTGCGGATCGATGTCGAACACGAGGTCGAGACGCTTGTCACCCAAGGTACTGGAGAGGATCCCAGACAGCTCGTGGAACAGTGCATCCACATCGAACGGTTGCGGGTCCAGCGACATCTTGCCAGCCTCGACCTTGGAATAGTCGAGGATGTCGTTGACCACCCCGAGCAGCGAGCGAGCGGCCCCGAGCGCCTTGTCGGCCAGATCGCGCTGCCGGTCGGTGAGCGGGGTATGGTGCATGAGCTGCAGCATGCCCATGACCGCGTTCATGGGGGTCCGGATCTCATGGCTCATGTTGGCCAGGAACTGGCTCTTGCCGCGCGAGGCGGCCTGCGCGGCCTCCAGGGCACGCTGCATTTCCGTCACGTCCACTCGCAGGGCCACATGAAAGCCGTCGGGTGTGCGCCGATCGACGAACCGGATCCAGCGCCCGGTCTGGAGCCGCCGGGTTTCGGTGCTTTCGACCTGCCGCGTCTTCACCAGCCGCTGTCGGACCCATTCCTGCTGGTCCACGCCTTCGGGAATGAGCGAACCCCGCTCCACCCCCTGGCGCAACACGTCCTCGTAGCGGCTGCCCAGGAGCAGTTCGTCCGGTTCGCGGAAGGCCAGTTCGCGGTACTGGTCGTTGCAGAAGACGAGCCGCTCCTGGGTGTCGTACAAGGCAAAGGCCTCGCCCATCGCATCGATGGCGGAACGCAGGATCGACTCGCTCTGCTCGACCCGGCGCTGCGCCTCGACCTGCTCGGTCACATCCTGCGCCGCGCCGATGAGCCGGCTGCCGCCGGCATCCCGGCTGTCCACGTCACCGACCAGCCGAACAAAGCGCCGGCCGCCCTTGCCCACCGGAATTTCGATCACGGTGTCGAAGGCCTGGCCACGACCGAGCACGGTAGCGCGCACTGCATCCACGGCCGGGCCTGGGTGCGGGCGGCCATAGCCCAGCACCTGCTCCACGCCGGAGGCCCAGTCCGGCTCCACCTCCAGGATGTGCATGCATTCGGCCGACATGTAGAGTTGCTGCGCCTCCGCGTCCAGGTACCAACCTCCGGTGCGGGCCAGCGCGCCGGTGCGGGCCAGCATGCGCTGGCTGGCTTCCAGCGCCTCCTCGGCACGGCGGTGATGGGAAATGTCGGTTCGGATCGAGATGTAGCGGTCCACGCGGCCTTCGGGATCCATGATCGGCGCCACCAGGCTGTCCACCCAATACAGCCGACCGTCCCTGGCGCGGTTGCAGACCTCACCACGCCAGGGCTGGCCACGGGCGACCGTCCTCCACATGTGCTCCCAGAACTCATGCGGGTGAACGCCCGAGTTGACGATTCGGTGCGTCTGTCCCAGCAGCTCCTCCTCCTCGTAGCCGCTGACCTCCACGAACTTGCGGTTCACGCGCACGATGCGACCGGCGCGGTCCGTCTCGGAGACGATGGCGAGCTGATCGACGGCCTGGCGCAGGGCCACGTTTTCGTGCTCCAGCCGCTCGAACACCGCAGCCACAGGTGGCGATGCGATGACATCCTCGAACCGGACCACGTAGCCCTTGAACACCCCGCCAGCCTCCAGGCTGGGCGTGAAGCTCGCAGCAAAGGCCTTCGCTGCGTCTTCGGGGTGGAACACCAGATCCACCGGCAACCGTTGATCCAGCGCCTTGTCGATCCGGGCCAGCTCCCAGCGCTCAACACCCTGCTCCCGCAACCAGTCGATCAGCTTCAGCCCATAGACCTGAGCCTCGTTCCCGCCGAGCTGGGCCATGAAAGGCACGTTGATCCAGGTGATGCGCAATTGGCGATCGGTCACAGCCAGGGGATGCGTGGCGGCCAGCGCCACCCGCGACAACACTTCCCAGCCGGCGTGGCGCTGGAGAGCGTGGTTCTCGGCCCGACGACTCGCACTGATCAGCACCCAGAGCGCGGCACTGGCCAGTGCGCTCAAGGTCAGCCCGAACGTCCAGAACATGAGCCGCTCACGCCAGGCGGCCACGTCCTCGACCCACGCCTCCACCCAGCCGCCCGACAGGTAACCGGTCAGTGCCCCCCCCAGCAACAGCA
>JAUVXK010000156.1 GCA_030603635.1 Burkholderiales bacterium
TGGCTTGGCGGTGTCGTGCGCCACTGGGCGGGTCACCACGCGCTCGGCCTGCACGCGGGTAAAGCCGCTCGCCGCCAGCCATTGTTCGATGTCTTCGGGCGTGGCGCTGGCGGGCAGTTCCACGGGGAAGGTGATGACCAAACGCGGATCACCCGCCGCCTCAGCCCGCTGGCGCAGCTCTTCGTAAATGGTGTCGGGCGAGTCGTGTCGCACGGGCAGCGCGGTGCGCCGGTCGAACAGCTGGGCGGCGCGCGCAAAGAGCAGCTTGAGGTGGTCGTTCAGCTCGGTCATCGTGCCCACGGTGGAGCGCGACGAGCGCACGGGGTTGGTCTGGTCGATGGCGATGGCCGGGGGCACGCCTTCCACCTTGTCCACTGCGGGCTTGTCCATGCGGTCGAGGAACTGGCGCGCGTAGGCGCTGAAGGTTTCGACGTAGCGACGCTGCCCTTCGGCAAAAAGGGTGTCGAACACCAGGCTGGACTTGCCCGAGCCACTGGGGCCGGTGACCACGGTCAGCTCGCCGGTGCGGATGTCCAGATCGACGTGCTTGAGGTTGTGCTGACGGGCGCCACGGATGCGGATCACGCCTGCGTCTTCTTTGCCGGGTGCAGCGGGGGGCGTCGTGGTGGGGGGGTCAGAAGCCGGGTGGTCGAACATGGCATGCCTGTGCAGGTGAAGGCAAACATTCTAGAAAGCAAAAGGGCATTGTCCGCACGACACGGACAATGCCCCTGCAGAGGCGTCAGCGCGAATCAGGGCTTGACGATGAGCACCGGCACCTTGGCGTGGGTGAGCACCTTCTGGGCCACGCTGCCCAGAATGAGGGCCTGCACACCCTTGCGGCCATGCGAGCCCATGACGATGAGGTCGCAACCTTCGGCCTCGGCGGTTTCCAGTATGCCTTCGTAGGTCACGTTGCGCTCGATCGTGTCGCCGGCAAAGGCCACGCCACGCGACTCGCTGCACTGGCGGATGTCGTTCAGCGAACGGTCGGCGGCGGCCTGGGCCTCGGCCATGTAGGCCTGCAGGCCTGCGGCAGAGGCGTCACCGATGCCGA
This sequence comes from Burkholderiales bacterium, assembly GCA_030603635.1. Taxonomy (GTDB): domain Bacteria; phylum Pseudomonadota; class Gammaproteobacteria; order Burkholderiales; family Burkholderiaceae_C; genus Tepidicella. Next base: position 1,058 of record JAUVXK010000156.1, read on the forward strand.
TGTAGGGGAAGGGGTCGATCACGTACAGGCCGACGATAGTCGCCCCGTGCACCTTGGCCAGATCGGCCGCGAACTCGGCAGCGCCGTGAGCGAGCTTGGAACCGTCGGACGGCACCAGAATTTTCTTGAACATGTCGACTCCTCTCGATGATGGGTTGAAACAACAACGCCCATCTTACTCAACTGCCGCCACCGCCTCCACCCGCACGGCACAGTATTTCACCTCGGCGATCTTGCCCACGGGGTCCAGGGCCGGAATGGTCAGCAGGTTGGCCGCAGCTTCCACATAGGCGAACGGGATGAAGGCCACATGGGGCTGGATGCCCTCGTCGGCCCGCACGCGCAGACTCACCTCACCGCGCCGGCTGGCCACGCGGGCCCAACCGCCGGCCTCCAGGCCCAGCTGGCTGAGGGTTGTAGGGTGCAGGCTGACGGTGGGTGCGGGCTCCAGGGCGTCCAGCACGCCGCTGCGCCGGGTCATGGAGCCGGTGTGCCAATGTTCCAGCTGGCGCCCGGTGACCAGCACCATGGGGTATTCAGCATCCGGGCGCTCGGCCGGTTCGCGCAGGCCCACGGGGACCAGCCGCGCCTTGCCGCTGGGCGTGGGAAAGCGGTCCATGAACACGATGGGCTGGCCGGGGTCTTCCTCAGCCAGCACCGGGTGGGTCACGGCACCAGCGTGCAGCAGCCGGCTCCACGAGAGTCCGGCGATCGACGGCATGAGGGCACGCATCTCCTCGTACACCTGGCCGATGCCACTGTCGGGTTCGGCACCGCTGCCGTCCGCCGCGATGCCGTAGGCCCAGGGCAGACCCAGCCGCTGTGCCAGTTGCTCGGTGATCCACGCGTCGGCACGGGCCTGGCCAGGCGCGGCTACGGCCTTGCGCCCCAGTTGCACGGTGCGGTCGGTGTTGGTGACGGTGCCGGTCTTTTCAGGCCAGGCGGTGGCGGGCAGCACCACGTCGGCCAGCGCCGCCGTCTCGGTCAGGAAGATGTCCTGCACCACCAGGTGCTCCAGCCGGGCCAGCGCTTCGCGGGCATGGGTGGCGTCGGGGTCGCTCATGGCGGGGTTTTCGCCCTGGATCAGCATGGCGCGGATCTGCCGGTCGTAAGCGGCATTGATGATTTCGACCACCGTCAGGCCGGGTTGGGCATCCAATGACCCCTCAGGCAGGCCCCACAGGCGTTCGGCCTGCTCGCGGGACCCCGGGTTCGCAACCCCCTGGTAATCGGGCAGCACCATGGGAATGAGCCCTGCGTCGCTGGCGCCCTGCACGTTGTTCTGGCCCCGCAAGGGGTGCAGCCCGGTGCCGGGGCGGCCGATCTGACCGGTGACCATGGCCAGCGCGATCAGGCAACGCGCGTTGTCGGTGCCGTGGGTGTGCTGGCTCACGCCCATGCCCCACAGGATCATGCTGCTTTGGGCGGTGGCGTAGGCGCGGGCCACTTCGCGAATGGTCTCGGCGTCGATGCCGCAGATCGGCGCCATGGCTTCGGGGCGCCAGTCCTCGCCCCCTTGTTCCGGGCCGCTCAGAATATGGCCGCGCAACCGCTCATAGTCCTGCGTGCGCTCGGCGATGAAGGCCTCGTCGGTCAACCCCTCGCTCAGAATCACGTAGAGCATGGCGTTGAGCAACGCCACGTCGCTGCCGGGCTGGAAGGTCAGCGTGCGCCAGGCGTGGCGCGCGAGTTCGGTGCGGCGCGGGTCGGCCAGCACCAGCCGGGCACCGCGCTTGACGGCGTTCTTGATCCAGCTCGCCCCCACCGGGTGGTTGACCGCCGGGTTGGCGCCGATGAGAAAGATGAACTCGGCATGCGCCACGTCACGCAGCGGATTGCTGACCGCGCCGGAACCGATGCCCTCCATCAGCGCGGCCACGCTGGAGGCGTGGCACAGCCGTGTGCAATGGTCCACGTTGTGAGTGTGGAAGGCGCTTCGGATCAGCTTCTGGAACAGGTAGGCCTCTTCGTTCGTGCCCTTGGCGGAACCGAAGCCGGCCACCGCCGCGCCGCGCCCCTTCACGGGCTGGGTGTCGCGCACCCGAGCCAAGCCCTCGGCCGCGAGCGCCAGGGCTTCGTCCCAGGTGGCTTCGCGGAACTGTGCACGCAGGGTGGCGGCATCGGCCCGCCCACTGGGGCCCCGGGTCAGGATGGCCGGGTCTTTCGGCGAATCGCTGCGGCGCACCAGAGGCACGGTCAGCCGGTCCGGGTGGTGGGCGTAATCGAACCCGAAACGCCCCTTGACACAGAGCCGGCCGTCGTTCGCCGGGCCAGCGCGACCCTCCACACGGTCGATGCGCTCGTCCTGCACGTGGTAGGTGAGCTGACAGCCCACGCCGCAGTATGGGCAGACGGAATCGACCTGCCGTTCCGCCACACGGGTGTAGGCGCCGTTGGCCGGAGCAATGGCCCCGGTCGGGCAGGCCTGCACGCATTCGCCACAGGCCACGCAGGTGCTCTGACCCATCGGGTCGTTTTGGTCGAAGACGACCTGCACCTGCCCGCCCCGGAACGACAGGCCCAGCACGTCGTTGCCCTGCACGTCGCGGCAGGCGCGGATGCAGCGCGTGCACTGGATGCACGCATCCAGAGTCACCGTCATGGCGGGATGGCTGGTAGCCGGCCCCTGGGCGGCCATCTGCTGCTGCGACGGCCCGCGTGCCGGGAAGCGCTGGCCATCGGCGTTCAGCCGCTTGGCCCATTGCGCCAGCTCACTGTCGTGCTTCAGGCGGCGGGTGTCGGGCGCATCGGCCTGCAACAATTCCAACACGGTGCGCTGGGCGCGTTGCACACGGGGGGTGTCGGTGCGCACGGCCATGCCAGCCTGGGGCGAGCGGCAGCACGAAGGCGCCAGCACGCGCTCCCCTTCCACCTCCACCACGCAGGCGCGGCAGTTGCCCGCCGTGGGCAGGCCCGGCTGGTGGCACAGGTGTGGAATGGCCACCCCCAGGCGCTGGGCCACCTGCCACACGCTTTCGCCGGGCAGGGCCTGGGCGGGCGTCCCGTTCAGGGTGAAATCGATCAGGGGCAGATCGGACGCGCTCATGCCTGCACCTCCTGCGGGAAGAACCGCAGCACGCTGTCAAAGGGATTGGGCGCGGCCTGGCCGAGCCCACAGATGGACGCCTCGCGCATCACGTGCGACAGGTCGCCCAGGCGGTCTGCGTCCCACACCGGGACCTGCATCAACACGGCGGCCTGCGTGGTGCCGGCCCGGCAGGGGGTGCACTGACCGCAGGACTCGTGTTCGAAGAAGTGCATCAGGTTCAGCGCCGCATCGCGCGCCCGGTCGTGCTGGCTCAGCACCACCACCGCCATGGAGCCCACAAAGGCGCCGTGTTCGGCCAGGGTGTCGAAATCCAGCGGCACATCGGCCAGCGATGCCGGCAGAATGCCACCCGACGCCCCGCCCGGCAGGTAGGCATACAGGGTGTGGCCCGGCGCCATGCCGCCCGCGTATTCATGCAGCAACTCGTGGAGCGTGATGCCGGCCGGCGCCAGGTACACCCCCGGCCGCGCCACCCGCCCTGACACGCTGAAGCGCCGCAGACCACTGCGGCCGTGGCGCCCCTGCCGCGCCAGCCAGGCGCCGCCACGCGCCAGCAAGGTGGGCAGCCACCACAGCGTCTCGACGTTGTGCGCCAGCGTGGGCCGGCCAAAGACGCCGTTGACCGCCACGATGGGCGGCTTGAGCCGGGGCATGCCGCGCTTGCCCTCCACCGATTCGAT
>JAUVXK010000084.1 GCA_030603635.1 Burkholderiales bacterium
GGCTCAGCCTGTGCAGGGCGGGCAAGGCATCGGGGTAGAGATCGACCTTTTGCCGCTCGGCGAAGAACACCTCGAAAGCAGGTTCGGCCAGTTCAGGCGCCTCCCCGGCTTCAAGCAGGGCACGGCGGATGGCTTCACGGCGCAGCCGCGTCAGGTCGTGGGCGTGGTCCGCCAGGTCGGCGTTGACCCGCTCCCTGATCGCCCGGCGGCGCTGCGGGTCGCTCAGCCACACGGCCGTGGCCGGTGCGTGCCGGACCAGCCAGGACTGCAGCGCCTGCTCCGCGCGCTCAATGGTGGGCCACACCGGCCACAGGGTGTCGTCCAGGTCGAGGGTAATCGCACGGATGCGCGGCAGGTTCAGCATAGGTCGGTAAGAATACCGCATGGCTTTTGCAAAAGAACCCCCCTACACCCACGGCCGGCCCGCCAGAACCGGCGTCCTGCTGTGCAACCTCGGCACCCCCGAGGCACCCACACCCCCCGCCCTGCGGCGCTACCTGGGCCAGTTTCTTTCAGACCATCGGGTGGTGGAAATCCCCAAGGCCATCTGGTGGCTGATCCTGCACGGCGTCATCCTGCGCAAGCGCCCGAAAGAGTCGGCCGCCAAGTACGCCAGCATCTGGACACCCGAAGGCTCTCCCCTCAAGGCGTGGACCGAAAAGCAGACCAAGCTCCTGCGCGGCTACCTGGGTGAGCGTGGTCACCACGTGGACGTGCGCTACGCCATGCGCTACGGCCAGCCGTCGGTGCAAAGCCAGCTCGATGCCATGAAGGCCGATGGCTGCACCCGCATCCTGGTGCTGCCGGCCTACCCGCAATACTGTGCGGCCACCACGGCGAGCGTGTTCGACATGGTCTTCCAGTGGGGCCTGAACACCCGCACTGTGCCCGAGTTTCGTTTCGTCAACCACTACCACGATGACCCCGGCTACATCGATGCCCTGAAGGCCTCGGTACAGAAGCACTGGATGGCCCATGGCCGGCCCGACAAGCTGGTGATGAGCTTTCACGGCATGCCGGAGCGCACCCTGCACCTGGGCGACCCCTACCACTGCGAATGCCACAAGACGGGCCGCCTGCTGGCCGAGGCTCTGGGCCTGCAGAAAGATGCGTACATGGTTACGTTTCAGTCGCGCTTCGGACGCGCCAAGTGGCTGGAGCCCTACACCGAGCCCAGCCTGGTGGCCCTGGCCGGGCAAGGCGTGGGCCGTGTGGATGTGATCTGCCCCGGCTTCAGCAGCGACTGCATCGAGACGCTGGAAGAAATCAACCAGGAAGCGCGGGAAGCCTTCCTGCACGCAGGGGGCAAGGCGTTTCACTACATTCCCTGCCTCAATGACAGCACTGAAGGCATGCGCGCCCTGACGGCGATCTGCGAAAGACACCTGGCCGGCTGGCCCACTCAGACGGCCCCGGCGGCCGATGAACTGCAGCGCGCCCGGGCCATCGCGATGGGGTCCACCGTCTGACAGGCACCATGGCCGATCTGCATGTGCTCCGCAACCATCCGCTGGGCCTGGAGGGCGCGCGCGGGTTGGTCGATGCATGGATCGCCGACGGTGAGAGCCGTTTCGGCCTGCAATGCGCACTCACGCGAACGGCCGATGGCGATGTGGTGGCGTTCAGCCGCACGGGCGTGAGCGGCACTCTCAGGGCGAGTGCCAGCGATCTGGAGCTTACGGCCCGTCTGGGCTTTCTGCTACGCCCCTACGCCCAGCGCATCGCTGCCGAAATCCAGCGGCAACTGGATCAGAGCCTCGGCACGCCCCCCTGACCACGAGGGGACACAGGGCTCAGCGGCTGCGCAAGCCGTCGAAGCAGGTGTGCATGACGAGGTCAACGATCTCGTCATCGGAGAACTGCCCCGTGCCCTTCAGGAAACCCAGCACGGGATCGCATGCCCGCGCATACAGGGTGTAGAGCACTGCAATCGGCGGCAGCTTGGGGCTGATGGCGCCTTGTGCCTGGGCCGCCTCGATCCACTCGCCCAGCCTTTCGCTGATGTTCATCAGCAGATCGATGTAGGCCTCGTTCACCGTCAGCGCCGCGCGCAGCGAGGAGTTCTCGCTCGGCAGCGAAGGCATTTCCCCCGCCAGCTGCACCTCCATCGTCCAGCGGGCCACCGCCTGCAGGCGCTCCAGCGGACAAGCGACAGGCTCCAGCGATTGCAGAAACGCCTGCGCCCGCTGCATAACCTTGACCATGGCCGCGGCGGCCAGGTCTTCCTTGCTGGGAAAGTGCTTGTACAGGCTGGCTTTGGCTATGCCCACCTCCGCAGCCACCTCGTCCACCGTCATGGCGTCGAAGCCTTTTTCGGCCAGCAACCGGTTCACGACCGAGACGATTGCGTCTTCCCGAGCGCGCTGCATTTGCTGCCGAAACGAGGCCTTCTTGATGGATGGGGCTTCCAGCGTTGTGTTCATGGCTATGGATTCTCAGTGATTCGGGTTCTCCAACCCCCAAGACCATACTAACAGATACAGTATTGAACTGATCAGTCTAATTTTGTACTTTTTAGTTATTATTCAGCCACACCAGTACAAGACATGGTGTACCCCAACCAACCACCTGGAGCTGATGATGAAAAAACTGTTGATTGCATCCGTACTGACCCTCGGCGCCCTGACAGCCAAGGCGGCCGACATCGTGGACACCGCGATCGCGGCCGGTTCCTTCAAAACCCTGGTCACGGCCGTGCAAGCCGCCGGGCTTGTCGAGACCCTGAAGGGTCCGGGCCCCTTCACCGTGTTTGCCCCGACCGATGAAGCCTTTGCCAAGATCCCCAAGGACAAGCTCGATGCGCTGCTGAAGGACAAGAACGCGCTGACCGCCGTGCTGACCTACCACGTGGTCCCCGGCAAGGTCATGGCGGCCGATGTGAAGGCCGGTCAGGTCAAGACCGTACAGGGCGGCGCCATCACCGTCAGCACCCAGGGCGGGGTCAAGGTCGACAACGCCAACGTGGTGAAAACCGACATCAGCACCAGCAACGGCGTGATCCACGTGATCGACACCGTCATCATGCCCAAGTGATTTCCCACCCGGCCTGGCTTCGGTCATGCCCGAAGCTCAGGCCGGCGCCAGAAATGCCTCGACCAGATGCCACTGCTCCGGAACGTTCAAGGCCGGGGCATGGCCGCATCCGTCAATGGTCACGACACGTGCACGAGGGCCGCGCTCGGTCATGGCTTCGGCGGTGGACGCCAGCAACAGATCCGAATCCACACCACGCAGACACAGCACCGGCACCTCGATCCGGTCGTACACCGGCCACAGGTCGTAATCGTGCGGGTGATGTTCGAACTGCAGGACCATCGCGGGGTCGTAATGCGGGGTCACACGCCCATTCGGCAAGCGGCGTGTCGACGTCTCCGTCAGGCGCCGCCATTGCGCATCGGTCATCGCACCATACGGTTGGTAGACCCTGCGGAAATACGCCTCCAGTTCGCTGACCGTGGCGAATGCATCAGGCTTTCCTGCGTAGGCACGGATGCGCTGCACAGCCGGCGCCGCCAGCTCCGGGCCAATGTCGTTGAGCACCAGCCGGCGGATGCGCCCCCGGAGTTGCCCGGCTGTGCAGACCATGCCGATCGCGCCACCCATGGACGTACCGACCCAGTGAAAGCGGTGGATGCCCAACTGGTTGACCAGATCGACCGCAAGACGCTCATAGAAGGCCAGACAGTACTCGGCGGAAGGCTCAGGGCTCCATTCGCTCAGGCCACGACCCACGGTATCCGGGCAGATGACGCGGTAGCGCTGGCTCAGATGGGCCGCCAGATCGTCCATGTCACGCCCGGTGCGCGCCAGGCCATGCCAGGCGACAACCGTCTCTTCGTTCCCACTCCCCCATTCCATGAAGTGGATCTCACGCCCTGCGCAACGCAGGTAGCGCGACACAGGGGTTTGCATGGCTGCGGTGCTCATTGGGCCCCCTGATTCAAGGCAAGCCGGCGCCAGACGGCGCGTTCGCGCAGCTTGCCGACGATGCCGGTGGGAAAGTAATAGACCGACAAGACGAAGAGCACCCCCAGCCAGAGCATCCACCGGTCGGGTGTGAACAGCGCCGGCAGCAGCGGAATGCCCTCGGTGATCTGGCCAATCCAGCGCAGCAGATCCTGCAGGTAACTTTGCGCCAGCAGGAACAGCACGCTGCCCACCAGCGCTCCGTAGAGCGTGCCCATGCCGCCGATCACCACGATCAGCAAAATGTCCAACATGATCTCGAAGGACAAGGAGGTGTCGGGGCCGTTGTAGCGCAGCCACAGGGCGAGCAGACACCCCGCCAGCGTGGCGAACAGCGCGGATATCACGTTCGACAGGGTGCGGTACACGACCGTGCGGTAACCCAGTGCCTCGGCGCGGAAGTCGTTTTCGCGGATGGCCTGCAGCACCCGGCCGAACGGCGAATTCACGATGCGCAGCATGACCAGGAACATCACCGTCACGACCGCCAGAATCAGGTAGTAGGTGATGAAGCGTCCGTTGAGCACCACCGCACCGAAGGGCCCCTCGAAGTCGTCCTCCATCAAGGAAAACCCGGGCGACAGGAGGTAGGGCACACGGAAGGTCAACCCATCCTCACCGCCCGTGATGGCCGACAGCTGCGACGCCAGCGTGAGGAAGGCCGAGGCCACTGCCAAGGTGATCATCGCGAAAAAGATGGCCCGCACCCTCAGCGAGAACAGCCCGATCACCAGCGAGAGCAGCAACGACACGAACAACGCACACAGCACCCCCACACCGATGGCCGTCCAGGTCGGCCCCATGGCATTGAGGGCGATCGCGATCCCGTAGGCGCCGATGCCGAAGAACATGGTGTGGGCAAAACTCACGATGCCCGTATAGCCCAGCAGCAGGTCGAAACTCACCACCAGCGCGATGAAGATCAGCACCTTGGCGGCGACGTTCAGTGCCTTGACACCGGGAAACAGAAAGGGCGCAAACACCAGGCCCAGCACGATCAGCAACAGCAACGCCGACAGCACGCGGCTACGCGGCAGGTCGTTGGAAAGCAGTCTCAGCAACATGCCCTTCTCCCCTTCACCGGTTCGCCACCGGGTACACGCCCTGCGGCCGCCACAGCAGAATCGCCACCATGAGCGCAATGTTCGAGAACAGCGCCACCTTCGGCGCCAGGAAACCGGTGTAGTTCGCCATCAGGCCCACCAGCAGTGCACCGATCAGTGCGCCCAGCGTGGAACCCAGACCGCCAATGATGATGACGATGAAGATGAGCACGTTGACCTGGGCCCCCATCTGCGGAATCACCGTCTGCTGGTACAGCCCCCACATGACGCCGCCCAGGCCCGCCAGCGCGCTGCCGGCCACGAACACCCCAATGAACAGGCGCTTGATGCGGTAGCCCAGGGATTCCACCATTTCACGGTCCTGCACACCAGCACGAATCAGCAGACCCACCTTGGTGCGGTTGAGCGTCCAGACCATGGCCGCAAACACCGCCAGGCCCACGAGCACCGCCAGCACCCGGTACTTCTCCACGGCGGCATCGCCCCAGATGAAGGCGCCGCGCAGCGACTGCGGCAAGGGCAGCGGAATCTGTTCCGGCCCCCACACCACCTTGATGAGCTCCTCGCCAATGATCATGCCGCCCATGGTGATGAGGATCTGCTTGAGGTGCTGCCCGTACACGGGGCGCACGATCAGACGCTCGAACACATACCCCAGCGCCCCGGCCACGGCCATCGCCACGAGCATGGCCGGCAGCAAGGCCACCATGTTCATCCAGAAGCTGTCGGCCGCGGCATAGCTGCCCATGCTGCCGATGACGGTGGTGGCCACGAAGGCCCCCAGCGCAATGAACACCCCATGCCCGAAGTTCAGCACGTCCATGAGGCCGAAGACCAGCGTCAGACCGGAAGCGATGATGAAGATGATCAGGCCCATGGCCAGGCCCGCCACCGTCAGCGTGAGCCAGGTGGACGGGCTGCCCGTGAGCGGCAGGGCCACCAGAGCGAGCACCGGCACCAGGGCCAGCGGTTTCCAGTCGAGTTCCTTGAGCGCGTTCATGGATGGGCTCCCAGGGAAAGGCCCAGCAGCCGGGCCTGCAGCTCGGCGTCCTCCGCCAACTCGGCCATGGAGCCGCTGTGGACCACGCGGCCATCGTCCATCACCGCCACGGTGTCACCCAGCTGCTTGGCAAAATTCACGTTCTGCTCGACCAGCAGGATGGTGGTCTGGGCCTGCTTGAGCGCCCGAAAGGCCTCGATCATGTTCTGGATGATGGCCGGCGCCAGCCCCTTGCTGGGTTCGTCGATCAACAGCAGCTTGCGCGGCTCCACGATGGCGCGCGAGACGGCCAGCATCTGCTTCTGGCCACCCGAGAGCTTGCCCGCCGGGTGCAGCCAGAACTTCTTCATCGCAGGGAACAGGTCGAAGATCCATTCCAGACGACCGGTGTCCACGTCGTCCAGCGTGCGCGCGCTGCGCGCCGCCAACAGGATGTTTTCCTTCACGGTCAGGTCGGAAAAGATGCCCATGCTCTCCGGCACGTAGGCCACGCCGGAACGGGCAATCACCGGCGTGGAGAGCGCCGTGATGTCCTGCCCGTCGAGCACGATGCGGCCCTGACTGGCGGGCCACAAACCCATGATGGTCCGCAGAGTGGTGGTCTTGCCGGCACCGTTGCGGCCGAGCAGCATGGTGAGCTGGTTCACGGGCACCTTCAGGTCCACACCATGCAGGATGTGGTACGCCCCGATATGGGTGTGAACACCCTCTAGGGTCAACAGGTTCTTGTCTGTCATGCGGCTTCCTTCTGTGCCTGAGCGGGATCGACCCCGAGATAGGCCTGCTGCACCACGGGCGAGGCGATCACCGCCTCGGGCTCGCCGTCGGCCACCAGTTCACCGTTGTGCAGCACGATGATGCGGTCCGAGAGTTCGCGCACCACGTCCATCTTGTGCTCCACCAGCAGAATGGTCTTGGTCCGGTCCGCCTTGAGCTGGCGGATCAGGTTCAGAATGATCGGCACCTCGTCCACGCTCATGCCGGCCGTGGGTTCGTCGAACATGAACACCTGTGGCTCCAGCGCCATGAGAATGGCCACCTCCAGCTTGCGCTGGTCGCCGTGCGGCAGGCTGGCGGCCCGCGCATCGCGCCTGTCCGCAAGGGCCACCACCTCCAGGATTTCGTTGGCACGCACGAGCAGATCCCGGCGATCGCTCCAGATCTGCCACAGGTTCAACCCCGCCCCGGCCCGCGCCTGTACCGCCAGCCGCACGTTCTCCAGAACGGTAAGCTGCGGAAACAGGTTGGTAAGCTGAAACGCCCGGCCCAGCCCGGCCCGGGTCCGCTGGGGAGCAGACAGCGCCGTCAGGTCCTGCCCATTGAGCGTGACCGTTCCGGCCGAGGCCTTGATCTGCCCGGAGATCAGGTTGAAGTAGGTGGTCTTGCCGGCCCCGTTGGGGCCGACGATGGCGGTCAGAGTGCCTGGCTCGAAAGCGCACGACACAGCATGGACCGCCACGTGTCCGCCGAAGCGGACCGTGAGGTCTTGGGTCCTGAGCATGGATCAGCGCTGGTTGCGGATCGGCACGTTCATGTCGCTGGGTTTGATTTCCCTGACCAGTTCCGGAATGCCCCATGCCACGTTCGGATCGACCTTGATCTTGAAGTGGTACATGCTCTGCATGGCCTGGTGGTCTTCCTTGCGGAAGGTCATGGGGCCTTTGGGCGTGTCAAAGGTCATGCCCGCCATGGTGGCAATGAGCTTGTTGGTGTTGGTATCGCCCTGGGTTTTCTTCAGGGCTTCCACCACGGCCATGCCCGCCGACATGCCCCCCGCCGTGAAAAAGTCCGGCGGTGAGTTGAAGCGCTTCTGATGCTCGCTGACCAGCCACTGATTCACCGGGTTCTTGGGGATGTCGTAGTAATAATAGGTGGCGCCTTCCATGCCCGGGAACTGCTTGTAGGCGGCCATCGCCGGCAGGATGTTGCCCCCCGTGGCAATCTCGATGCCGTAACGCTGCAGGTCAAGGTCGGCGATCTTGAACGGGTTGCCGCCTCCGCCGGCCCAGATGATCCAGATCACCTTGCGCCCCGGCTGATCCTTCAGGCGGTCGATGAGCCGCTGGGCACCGGCGGTGAAGTCGGTGGTGTTGGTCGGCAGGTATTCCTCATGCACGATCTTCGCGTTCTTGACGGCCTCCTTGAAGGCCTTCACGCCATCGCGCCCGAACGCGTAGTCCTGTGCCAGCGTGGCAATGACCGTGCCCGGCTTGTCCAGCGCCACGGCATTGCTGATGGCGTCCTGCGAGCTGTTGCGGCCGGTACGGAAGATGAAGCGGTTCCACTTGTCGCCGGTGATGGAATCGGCCACTGCCGGCTCGACCAACAGAATCTTGCGGTACTCCTCTGCCACGGGCAGCATGGCCAGAGCCACGCCGGAACCAGTCGGGCCGATCGCGATGTCGGCCTTGTCGTCCGCATACGCGGCCGCAAGCTGCTTGGCGCCCACGTCGGGCTTGAACTGGCTGTCCTTCTCGATCACCACCAGCCGCTTGCCTGCCACCGTCATGGTTCCGCCAGTGGCGTACTCCAGGCCCATCATCAGGCCCACATGGGTCTGCTTGGCATAGGCTTCCAGCGGGCCCGTCTTGTCGTACACGTGGGCAATGCGGATTTCGCCCGATTGGGCATGGGCGGCCACGGCGGCACAGGCCATGACCATGAGTGCCAGGCGGCGGGTGGTATTGAGCATGTTTGTCTCCTGAAATGACGTTGCAGCGTTGAGCGCGGCCCTGTCTTCATGCAGACTTCATGCCAATTCACAACCCATTGATCTATAAATACTTTTTAAAACATCAACCAGGAATCGTCCAAATAACAGACACATCACACAGACGAATAGTCTGATTTTTGGACATGTGTATGCGTTTTGTACACCTCTTCCATGGGGGCCAGTTTTTCATAGAACGTGGCACGCGGCATGCCCAACAACCGTGCTGCGGCCGCCCGGTTGCCCCCGGTGTGCTGCAAGGCCGCCCGCATCGCGCGTTGCTCCAGGTCTTTCACCTGCTCGGCCAGCGGCCGGTCGAGCAATCCGGTCTGCGCATCCACGCGCTCACCGGCCTCGCTGCTCGAACGGGCCACGGGTGCGACGATCTGCCCGACACCGGCCCGGCGCAGCACGGCCTCCACCGTGAGGGCATCGATGTGGTGATCCTCGCTGCGCAGGGCGGCCTGCTCCAGCACGTTGCGCAGTTCACGGGTATTGCCGCGCCAGTGCTGAGCCTGCAGCAATGCCACCGCATCGGAACTCACATCCATCGGCAGCATGCCGCTGCGGGCGGCGATGTCCTCGCACAGGGCCTCGACCAGCAGGGGGATGTCGGCACGCCGCTCACGCAAGGGAGGCACACGGATCGGCAGCACATGGAGCCGGTAGTACAAATCTTCCCTGAAAAGCCCATCCCGCACACACTGCGCCAGATCCCGCGAGGTGGCCGCCACCACCCGAACGTTGAACGTGACCACCTTGTTGGAGCCGAGCGGCTCGATTTCGCCCTCCTGCAAGGCGCGCAGCAACTTCACCTGCACCGCCACAGGCATGTCGCCCACCTCGTCGAGGAACAGCGTACCCCCATCTGCAAGTTTGAACTTGCCGTCGCGCCCCTTGCGGTCCGCCCCCGTGTAGGCACCTGGAGCAACCCCGAAAAACTCGGCCTCCAGCAAGGTGTCGGGCACGGCCGCGATGTTCACGCTCACGAAGGGCCGCGAGGCACGGTCGGAAGCCGCATGGATGGCATGCGCCAGCAACTCCTTGCCCGTGCCGGTTTCACCCAGCAGCAGCACCGGGCTGGACGATTGCGCGGCTCGCCGCGCCTGTCGCTTGACCTCCTGGGCCTCTGGGCTGCGACCAATGAAACTGGCCAGCGTGTACTTGCTGCGCCGCTGCTGCGCCAGTTCGCGGCGGGCGTCGTCGAGGTCCTGCTGCAGGCGCGCGAACTTGTTGATCAGCGGTTGCATGGTGGTTTCCGGGTGATCGAAAAGCACGATGCCCAGCGCCCCCATCACCTCGCCATCTGCCCCACGCAGGGGGATGCGGCTCACGACGAAGGTCCCGGCCTTGTTCGTCAACAGGTCGATCAGGATGGGTTGCCCGGTTTCCAGCACGTGATGCATCTGGGTGTTGTGCACCACCTCCGACACCGGACGCCCCACGAAATCGGCCTCGCTCTCGTATCCCAAGGCAGGCAGGAAGCGGCGGTACTGGTCATTGATCCAGACCACCCGCGCCTGCCGATCGACCAGCATCATCCCTTCGCTGGCGTTGGCAAAGAGGTCGAACATGGAGCGCGCCGCGAGTTCCAGTATGCTTTGGGCGTCGCGTGGCAAACGGTTGTCGTGAGGCATGCGGCCATGTTAACGTTTTGCCGCATCCATGAGCACCCCACCCTCACCGACCGAACGCGTCCGCCTCGACAAATGGCTCTGGGCGGCGCGGTTCTTCAAGACCCGCAGCCTCGCGGCCGACGAGATCGACAAGGGCCGCATCAGGGTGAATGGCCAGGTGGCCAAGGCCTCGCGCGAGCCGAAGCCTGGCGACGAAATCGAATACAGGGCGGGCTACACCACCCGCATCGTGGTGGTCCGAGCCTTGAGCACCGTGCGTGGCCCTGCCCCGCAGGCCGCCCTGCTCTACGAGGAAACGGCGGCTTCATTGCTGGCTCGTGCACAGGCCGCCGAACAGCGGCGCCTGGCCCCTGAACCCGCGCATGCCATCGCCCAGGGCCGCCCCACCAAGCGCGACCGCCGCCAGATCGACGACCTGCGCACCACTGGCGATGGCCCACGCGGGCACTGGAACGACCGCTGGAGCGCCTCGCTCGACGACTGAATTCCCTACCCCATAGACCAGGAGACACCCTTTGAGCACCACGCGCTACCCGTTCCCCGACCTGAACACCCTGCCTGAAGACATTCGTGCACGCATCCTGGAAGTGCAGGAAAAGGCGGGGTTCATACCCAACGTCTTCCTGGCCTTTGCCCGGCGCCCGGCCGAGTGGCGCGCCTTTTTCGCCTACCACGACGCCCTCATGCTGCCCGAGACCGTGGGGCGCGAAAGCGGCCTCACCAAGGGCGACCGGGAAATGATCGTCACCGCCACCAGTGCCGCCAACCAGTGCCTGTACTGTGTGGTGGCCCACGGCGCCATCCTGCGCATCTACGAAAAGAAGCCATTGGTGGCCGACCAGGTGGCTGTGAACCACCGCAAGGCCGAC
>JAUVXK010000066.1 GCA_030603635.1 Burkholderiales bacterium
CCCCCGGACGCTGGGGCGGGCCCTTGACCTTGGCCCTCGCTGTGCATGGCCTGTGGCTGCTCGCCCTGGCCGGGGGAGTGGCCTGGCAAAAGGACACCGAAGCCGTGCTTGAAGCCGAGCTGTGGTCGCGCCTGCCCCAGACAGCGGCCCCGCGGGCGGTGGAGCCCCCTCCCGCCCCGCCCGCTCCCCCGCCCCGGCCTGCGCCGCCACCCCCCGCCCCACCGGCCCCTGCCGAAGCCGACATTGCGCTGCAACGGGCGCAGGAACAGGCCCGTCTGGAAGCGCAGCGCCGGCTGGAGCAACAGCGTGCCGAGGAACGCCGGCGCGAAGAACAGCGCCGGGCTGAGGAAGCCCGACGCCAGGCGGAGCGGGAAGCGGCCGAGCGTCGGGCGGCCGAAGAGCGTCGCCGACAGGAGGAGCAACGCGCTCAGCAAGCCCGCGAACGTGCCGAGCGCGAACGCCGCGAACGCGAGCAACAGGCCCAACTGGAGGCCGAACGCCAGCGCAATCTGGAGCGGATGATGGGCCAGGCCGGGGCCACAGGAGCGCCAACATCGACCGGCACCGCGCCACAGTCGGCCGGCCCCTCGGCCAGCTACGCAGGTCGGCTCGTGGCCAGCATCCGCCCCAACATCGTGTTCACCGATCTGGTGCCTGGCAACCCGCGCGCCGAGGTGGAGTTGCGCGCCCTGCCGGATGGCACCATCGTCAGCGCGCGGTTGCGCCAGTCCAGTGGTCACCCCAACTGGGACACCGCCGTGCTGCGCGCCATTGAACGCACCGGCCGCCTGCCCCGCGATGAGAACGGCCGCGTCCCCTCGACCCTGATCCTGGGCTTCCGTCCGCAGGACTGAAACGAACAGCCTCAGGGCTCCGGTCAGTCGAACACGATGTCGGCCCGTTGCTCATGGGCCTGGGCCATCCAGGCCGCGAGTGCCGCATTCGACGGGAAAAACAGCGAGCGGTCATCCAGTTGCAGTTCGCAGCGGGCCGAGTCGCGCCACACCTGGAGCCGCACCGGCAGACCACGCACCAGTTCACCTTGCTCGCTCTGCTCCCGACGCGGCGGGAACTCACGGACCAGGGCCGCGACATCGGGAACCTGGCCGTTGACCGCCACCATCAGGTACTTGCCGAACCGGCACCGGGCCGCACCCAGGTCCCAGAGCTGCTGCACCTTCAGGCGCAGCCCACCGGAGAAGCGGTCGGGCTGGGCCAGCACCTGGGCCACCACCAGCTCGTCGTCTTTCAGAAGGTTCTTGTGCTGGTTGATCAGCCCTTCGTCGGCCGTGGCCTCCAGGGTACCGGTCTTGTCGTCCAGCTTGAAGATGGCGACCTTGCCTCGCTGACCGTTGATGATGCGCAGGTCGGTCACGATCCCGGCCAGCAAGACCGGATCGCGGCTGTCCACCACATCCCCAATGGGCGTCCGGACGAAGCGGCGCACCTCGCGTTCCACCTCGTCGAACAGGTGCCCCGACAGGTAGAAGCCGATGGCGGTCTTTTCGTGGGTCAACCGTTCCTTCACCCCCCAGGGCAAGGCATCGACCAGATCGGGCTCCTGGGTGCTGGCGCCATGATCGTCGGCCCCGAACATGTCAAACAGGCCGCCCTGCTGCGCGTTGGCCTGCTGGGCATTCGCGTAATCGAACGCCCGCTCCACCGAGGCCAGCAGCGCGGCGCGGTTGAGCTCCAGCGAGTCGAAGGCCCCCGCCTTGATGAGCGCCTCCACCGTGCGCTTGTTCAGGCGGCTGCGATCCACCCGGTTGCAGAAGTCGAACAGGCTCTTGAACGGACCGACAGTGTCACCGGCCGGACCAACGCCTTTGCCCTCGCGAGCCGCCACGATGGCCTCGATCGCCTGCTGGCCGGTGCCCTTGACGGCCCCGAGACCGTAGCGGATCACCTTGTCGCTGACCGGCTCGAAGCGGTAGGTGCCGCGGTTGACGTCTGGCGGGTCGAAGGTAATGCCGAACTTGAGCGCGTCCTCGAACAACACCTTGAGCTTGTCGGTGTCGTCCATTTCGATGGTCATGTTGGCGCAGAAGAACTCCGCCGTGAAATGGACCTTGAGCCAGGCCGTGTGATAGGCCAGCAGCGAATAGGCGGCGGCGTGCGACTTGTTGAAGCCGTAGCCTGCGAATTTCTCCATCAGGTCAAAGACCTCGTCGGCCTTGTCATGGGCAATGCCGTGCGTAGCCAGCGCACCGGCGCGGAATTTCTCGCGGTGCTCGGCCATTTCCTCTGCCTTTTTCTTGCCCATGGCACGGCGCAGCAGGTCGGCACCACCGAGCGAGTAGCCGCCCAGAATCTGTGCGGTCTGCATCACCTGCTCCTGGTAGACCATGATGCCGTAGGTCTCGGACAGCATGTCGGCCACGGCTGGGTGCGGGTACTCCACCGGTTCTCGGCCGTGCTTGCGGGCCACGAAGCTGGGGATCAGGTCCATGGGGCCCGGGCGGTACAGCGCGTTCAGGGCGATGAGGTCTTCCAGGCGGGTGGGCTTGGCGTCGCGCAGCATGCCCTGCATGCCCCGGCTTTCAAACTGGAACACGGCTTCGGTCTTGCCATCCTGGAACAGCTTGTAAGTGGCTTTGTCGTCCAGCGGGATGTTTTCATAGGCAAACCCCTGCTGATCGGGGTGGCGCTGTCGAATGAACTCGCGCCCCAACTCCAGAATGGTGAGCGTGGCCAGGCCCAGGAAGTCGAATTTCACCAGGCCCACGGCCTCCACGTCGTCCTTGTCGTACTGGCTGACGGCCGACTCACTCCCCGGTTGCTGGTACAGCGGACAGAAATCGGTGAGCTTGCCCGGCGCGATCAGCACGCCGCCGGCGTGCATGCCGATGTTGCGCGTCATCCCTTCGAGCTTCTGCGCCAGCTCGATCAACTGCCTGACTTCTTCCTCTTTTTGCAGGCGCTCGGCCAGCACCGGCTCCATGGCGATGGCGTAGTTGTTCTTGTCGCCTGGCTTGGGCGGGTCGGGCGGATACTGCAGCGTCACGCTCATGCCCGGCTTGTTCGGAATGAGCTTGGAAATGCCGTCGCAGAAGCCATAGGCGAAGTCGAGCACGCGACCCACGTCGCGGATGGCGGCGCGCGCGGCCATGGTGCCAAAGGTGGCGATCTGGCTCACGGCGTCCTTGCCGTACTTGTCCTTGACGTAGTCGATGACGCGGTCGCGGTTGGTCTGGCAGAAGTCAATGTCGAAGTCGGGCATGGACACCCGCTCCGGGTTCAGGAAGCGTTCAAACAGCAGGTTGTACTGCAGCGGGTCGAGGTCGGTGATGAGCAGCGCATAGGCCACCAGCGAACCCGCCCCGGAGCCCCGGCCCGGTCCCACCGGGCAGCCGTTTTCCTTGGCCCACTTGATGAAGTCCGACACGATGAGGAAGTAGCCCGGGAACCCCATCTTCAGGATGGTGTTGAGCTCGAACTCCAGCCGCTCCACGTAGCGGGGGCGCTCGGCCTCGCGCCGGGCTTCGTCCGGGTAGAGGTGGATCAGGCGGGCGTCAAGCCCCTCGTGCGAGACGTGGCGGAAATAGTCCTCCACCGACATCACCACACCGTTGACGGGCGGGATGGGGAAATCCGGCAGACGCGGCTTGCCCAGCGTCAGCGTGAGGTTGCAGCGCTTGGCAATCTCCAGGGTGTTGGCCAGGGCGCTGGGCACGTCCGCGAACAGAGCAGCCATTTCGTCGCTGGACTTGAAATACTGCTCGCGAGTGAATTTGCGCACGCGGCGGCTGTTGCCGAGGATTTCACCTTCGGCAATGCAGACCCGCGCTTCATGGGCCTCGTAGTCGTCGGCCCCCAGGAACTGGATCGGGTGGGTGGCCACCACCGGCAGACCGAGCCGCGCTGCCAGCGGCACGGCGGCCATGACGTGGCGTTCGTCGTCAGCCCGTCCAGCACGCTGGACTTCGAGGTAGAAGCGGTGCGGGAAGGCACTGGCCAGTTGCAGGGCCAGCTCGGTGGCCCGGGTTTCGTCGCCCGACAGCAGCGCCTGTCCGACCGGTCCGGCATGGGCCCCCGAGAGCACGATCAGCCCCTCACCCAGTTCCTGCAGCCACTCCCAGCGCAGCGCGGCCTGGTCACGCACCACGTTGCGCGTCCAGCCACGGGCCAGCAGTTCGCACAGGTTCAGGTAGCCCTGATGGCTTTGCACCAGCAACAACAGACGCGGCAGGCTGTGCTGGACGGTGGAGGCCCCCGGCGCCGGTTCACCGCCCAGGCCTTGCACCACCACGTCGGCCCCCAGCACGGGCTTGACGCCGGCCCCGCGTGCGGCCTTGTAGAACTTGACGGCACCGAACAGGTTGTTCAGGTCGGTGATGGCCGGGGCGGGCTGGCCGTGCCCCGCCGCAGCCTCGACGGCCTCATCCACACGGGTGGTGCCATCGACGACGGAAAACTCGGTATGCAGGCGCAGATGTACGAACATGGCGCCATTGTAGGCAGCGGGCCGCCGGCCACCGCGCTCAATCCTTGAGGATGGCCAGCACCTCGGAACGGAACTCCCGGCTGTAGAGGATGAGCACCACCAGCCCCGTGGCCATCACCATGGCGAGGGGCGAGATGAACCAGGCCAGCGCCGCAAACGAAAAATAGTAGGCCCGCAACCCGTCGTTGAAGCTCTCGGCAGCCGCCCCCACCATGGCGGCGGCCCGGTCCACGTAGACGGTGCGATCGAACTTGCCGCTGTCGAAGTCCTCCGGGGGCGGCATGGCACCGATCACCAGCGCCAGAAAGGTGTACTGGCGCATGCACCAGGAGAAACGGAAGAAGGCATAGACGAAGATCGCCACCAGCACGAGCACCTTGAACTCGAACACCACGAGCGAAGTGGTCTGAGCGAAGGGAATCTCGCTCATCAGCTCGGTGGCCTTCTCGGTGGTGCCGAGCACCGCGAAGAGACCCCCGACGATCAGGATGGCGGTGGAGGAGAAGAAGGACGGCGTCTGCGACAGGCTCTGCGTGATGATGCCGTCCAGCATGCGCGGTTCGCGCTGGCTGGCCTGCATCATCCAGTATCGGCGGTAACGGTTGGTGGTGGCCAGCAGCGACGGGCGCTTGCGCGCCCATGCCTTGGCAAACCAGGCATAGCCGACCCAGAGGCCCATGAAGGCCAGCAGGGCAAGCCAGTCGGTCCAGGGCAGCAGGCTGAAGATGGTCATGGGACAGCGGCGCGGGCCTCCAGTATGCCCGTAACGGCGACTCGGGTCACTCCTTCGTGAACCGGCCGGTGATTCGGGCCACTCGTTCACCGAACAGGCGCGCGGTTTCCAGATCGCCCGGCAGCATGTCCTGGGCGCCGGTGTCCGACGGGCTCTGGGCCATGGCACCGCTATAGGACACCAGGTAGTTCACGTCGTTGCGCTGGGCCGCCTTCGTGTTGCTCGGCATCAGGCCCTGGCTGACCCAGACCATGCCGTGCTGCATGGCCAGGGTGAACAGGGTCTGCAACGTGGCGAGCTTGTCGCCGCTCATGCCGGCGCTGTTGGTGAAACCGGCCGCGATCTTGTCCTTCCAGGCTTGGGCGTACCAGGGCTTGCTGGAGGCGTCGGCGAACTTCTTGAACTGCCAGCTCACGCTGCCCATGTAGGTGGGAGAACCGAAGATGATCGCATCCGCCGCCGCCAGCCGCTCCCAGCCGCCCTCGGGCAGGTGGCCTTCGGCGTCGATGGCCAACAGCTCGGCACCGGCACCGTCTGCCACCGCCTGCGCCATGCGCTGCGTGTGGCCATAGCCCGAGTGATAGACGACAACGATGTCAGACATGCACAACTCCTGAAAGCCGCAACGATACCGCAGTCGGTCAGGGGGCCAGATCGAACACCAGCACCTCGGCGTCGCGGCCCTCGCCCAGCACCAGGCGGGACTCCTCGCGCACACGCAGCGCATCGCCACCACGCAAGCGGTGGCCATTCACGCTGAGTTCCCCACGCACCAGGTGCACGTAGGCTTTGCGGCGCGGCTCCAGCGCCAGTTCGGCCGACTCGCTGCCGTCGAACAACCCGGCATAAAGGGAGGCATCGGCGTGGATCGTCACCGAGCCCTCGGCCCCGTTCGGCGAAGCGACCAGGCGCAACCGGCCCCGTTTGTCCGCATCGGCAAAAGCCTTCTGTTCGTAGCTGGGCGGGATACCCGTCACGTTGGGCTCAATCCAGATCTGCAGGAAGTGGGTGGTGGCGTTCGGGGCATGGTTGAATTCGCTGTGCATCACTCCCCGACCGGCACTCATGCGCTGGACTTCACCGGGCGGGATGCCTTCGACGTTGCCCATGCTGTCGCGGTGGGCCAGTTCGCCGGAAAGCACGTAGCTGATGATTTCCATGTCGCGATGGCCGTGGGTGCCGAAGCCCGTGCCCGGCGCGATGCGGTCCTCGTTGATCACCCGCAGATTGCCCCAGCCCATGTGGGCCGGGTCGTAGTATTCGGCAAAGGAAAAGGAATGCCGGCTCTGCAACCAGCCGTGGTCGGCAAGGCCCCGGTCTTCGGAACGGCGAATGTCCATCATGGTGCTGACTCCTGAGTGTTTCGATGGCTCCACTGTAGCGTCGGGGCCGTGCCATGGCGGGCAGGGGGATTTGCTGGCATCATTCAATTTCTTTGAACAAAAGGCGCTCCATGACCCAAGCCCGCAATGCCCTGTCGCCCGAGAACCTGCACCTTATCGACACGGTGGCGCGCACCGGCAGCATGGCGGCGGCGGCGCGGGCGCTGGGCCTGGTACCGAGCGCGCTCACCTACCGGGTGCGCCAGATCGAGGAGGCCCTGGACGTGCTGCTGTTCGACCGTCGCTCGCGCCGCGCCCAGCTCACCCCCGCCGGCGCCGAACTGCTGCGCGCCGGCGAACACCTGCTACTTGAACTCGACGCCGTGGCCCAGCGGGTGCGTCGTATTGCGACCGGCTGGGAACCACAACTCACGATTGCCGCAGACGCGGTGATCTCGCGCACCACGCTGTTCGAGCTGTTCCAGGACTTCTACGCACTGGGCGCACCCACGCGGCTGCGCCTGCGCACCGAAACGCTCTCCGGCACGCTGGAAGCCTTGCTGACCGGTCAGGCCGACCTGGCGCTGGGGGTGTTGCTCGACGGCTCTCTGCCTTCGGAAATCCACTGTGAACCCTTGGGCGAGGTGGAGTTCGTCTTTGTGGTAGCCCCCCACCATCCGCTGGCCGGCACCCCGGAACCGCTGACGCCGGTCGACATCCAGGCCCACCGGGTGGTGGCCGTGGCCGACACCACCCAGCGCGGCAAGGGCATGAGTTTCGGATTGCTGCCGGGGCAGGACGTACTGACCGTCGGCACCATGCAGGAAAAGCTCGACGCCCAAAAGCGGGGCCTTGGCTGCGGCTCCCTGCCCGGGCCGCTGGTCCAGCCCCTGCTCGATGCCGGACAGTTGGTACACAAACGCACCACCCTGCCCCCTCGCATCTACCGCCCGGGTTATGCCTGGCACGCCCCGATGAACCCAACGCCCCGGCAGCGCCCTGCTTATCCGGGCCTCCATGCGCCTGAGCGCGCCCTGCAGTGGTGGCTGGACCGCCTGGCCCACCGCACCACCCGCGACGCCCTGTTGCACCACCACGACTGAACCCGGCCATCCCAAGCTACACTGACCTCCAGCACGGAGATCCACCACATGCCCCCCACACCCCGCCCTTCCACCTCACCGTCTGCCCAGCACATCGCCGTCGTCGGCGCGGGCATGGCCGGCATCGTCTGCGCACGCACCCTGATCCAGGCCGGTCACCACGTGACGGTCATCGAAAAAAGCCGGGGAGCGGGCGGTCGCATGGCCACTCGGCGCACCGAATTCGGTGGCTTCGACCACGGCGCCCAGTTCTTCACGGTGCGCGACCCCCGTTTCGAACAGGTGCTCAGACTGGCCCCCGCGCTCATCGCGCCCTGGAAGGCGAACACCGTGCGGGTGCTGGACGCCCTGGGCCAAACCATGGCCAGCACGCCCGCCCCGCGCGACACCCGCTGGGTGGCCGTGCCGGGCATGAACGCGCTCGTCAAGCACTGGGCGGATCCGCTGGCCGACGGCACACTGGCGGGCACCTTGCACCTCGAATCCCAGGTCATGCGCATCGAGGCCGATGCACTGCACCCGAAACGTTGGCAACTCCGGCTGGAAGGACCCGGAGGGACCCGGCAGGTCCTGGGTGGCTTCGATCGGGTGGTGCTTGCGGTGCCCCACCCGCAGGCCGACACCCTGCTGCGGGCCAGCGCACTGGCGCCCAAGCTCTGCAAGGCCCTGCAGGCCGTGGATGTGGCCCCATGCTGGACGCTGATGCTCGCCTTCCCCCAGGCCATGCAACCTGGGCTGGAGGCCTTCGGCCCACGCTGGCATGCGGCCAGCAGCGACCACCACCGCATCCGCTGGGTGGCCCGCGAACCGAGCAAGCCGGGGCGCTCCGCGGTCGAACGCTGGACAGTGCAGGCCAGCCCCGAATGGTCGACCGAACACCTGGAAGACGATCCCGAACGCGTGAAGGCCAAGCTGCTCAAGGGTTTTGCCGAGATCACCGGCATCCGCGCCACGCCGGCACATGCCGTCGTCCACCGCTGGCGCTATGCCCAGACCCGGCGTCCGCTGGGTCAACCCTTCCTGCGTGACGACAAACTCGGCATCGCCCTGTGCGGTGACTGGTGCCTCGGGCATCGGGTGGAGGACGCCTTCGTTTCCGGGCTGGAACTGGCCCTGGCCATGGCCTGATGCCGTACTGCGGCCGGTTTGCGCCGTCGCCCACGGGGCCCCTGCATGCCGGCTCGCTGGTCGCGGCCCTGGCAAGCTGGCTGGACGCCCGCGCCCACCACGGGAGCTGGCTCGTGCGCCTGGAAGACGTGGACACCCCACGCTGCATACCGGGTGCAGACCGCACCATCCTGCAACAGCTCGCCCGCTGCGGGCTGGAACCCGACGAGCCGCCCACTTGGCAGTCGCAGAACGGCGACGCCTACGCCCTGGCCCTGCAAACGCTGATCCAGCGCGGCTGGGCCTACCCCTGTGCCTGCACCCGCAAGGACATCGACGCCGCCTGGCTGGCACAAGGCGTGCACCATGAACGCCACGCCGAGCGGGTCTACCCCGGTACCTGCCGCCCCGAACGCGGTGGCCTGCAAGGCCGCCCACCCCGTGCCTGGCGCCTGCACGTGGACCGGGTACAGCAGGCCCTGCAACGGCCCGCCCTCACCGTCTGGACCGACCGCCGGCTCGGCCCGCAGCAGCAGGACGTGGCCACCGAGGTCGGCGACTTCGTGCTGCGGCGTGCCGATGGCCTGTGGGCCTATCAACTGGCCGTGGTGGTGGACGATGCGCGCCAAGGCATCAGCCACGTGGTGCGTGGCGAAGACCTGACCGACAACACCGCCCGCCAGATCGTGCTGCAACAGGCCCTGGGCCTGCCCACGCCGCGCTACCTGCACACCCCGCTGGTGAACGGACCCAATGGCGAAAAACTCTCCAAACAGAACGGGGCCGAGGCGCTGGACCTCCCCGACCCGCTCACCGCCCTGAACCGGGCCGCGCAGGTGCTCGGGCTGCCGCCGCACACCTCGGGGATGGAACCCGCTTTGCGGGCCTGGACGGCAGACTGGCAGGCCCGTTGGGCCGATCCCGCAGGCGAATCTCTACAATCCCGGGGGTGAACCCCGCTACCCTGTCCTCCCTCCCTCCCACCGAGCCGGCCCCCGATGCGGGCATCCCCGCCGGTGTGGCCCACCCCAAGACCATCAAGAGCTTCGTCAAGCGCGCGGGTCGCACCACCACCGGCCAGGCCAAGGCCTTCGCCGAATGGGGCCCCCGGTTTGTGCTGCCCTACACCGGCCAGGCCATCGATGCACCCGCTACGTTCGGTCGCAGCGGGCCGCTGATTCTGGAAATCGGCTTTGGCATGGGCGAGGCCACCGCACACATTGCCGGTGTGCGCCCGCAGGACAACTTCCTCTGCTGCGAAGTGCACGAACCCGGCGTAGGGGCCCTGCTCAAACGCATCGGCGAGCAAGGACTGACCAACATCCGCATCCTGCAGCACGACGCGGTGGAAGTGCTCGACCACATGCTGCCTCCGGCCAGCCTGGACGGCGTGCACATCTTCTTCCCGGACCCCTGGCACAAGAAAAAGCACAACAAACGCCGCTTGGTACAAGCGCCCTTCGTGGCCAAGCTGGCGCAACGCCTCAAGCCGAGTGGCTACCTCCATTGCGCCACCGACTGGCAGCCCTATGCCGAGCAGATGCTCTCGGTGCTCGGCGCCGAGCCCCTGCTTGCCAACACGGCGACCGATGCGGGCCTGGGAGGCTACGCCCCCAAACCCGATTACCGACCCCTGACCAAGTTCGAAAACCGCGGCCTGCGCCTCGGCCATGGCGTGTGGGACGTGGTGTTCCGCCGCCTGCCATGACCGCTACCCTTCCCTTCCCCCCCGAGTGGCTCGCCGGCCTGGGCACGCTGGCCGAGTGCGCGATCGGCCTGTCCGACCCCAACCCCCGAGTGGCCTGCCGGCTCATCACCGCCGACGGCCGCGCCTTTGAAGGCCACACCCAGGCCGCGGGCGGGCCGCATGCCGAGGTCATGGCCTTGCGAGCCGCCCGTGCCGCAGGTGCTACGCTGGCTGGCGCCACCGCCCTCGTCACGCTGGAGCCCTGCAGCCACCATGGCCGCACCCCGCCCTGCTGCGATGCCCTGATCGACGCGGGCGTGGGCCGTGTCGTCGTTGCGCTGCCCGATCCCAACCCCCTCGTCGGCGGGCAAGGCATCGCCCGGCTGCGGGCTGCCGGCATTGCCGTGGATCTGCTGCCTGCCGACCACCCTCTGGCCGTGGCCACCCGCGAGCTCAACATCGGCTTTCTGAGCCGCATGGAGCGTGGCCGGCCCTGGGTGCGCATGAAAATCGCCGCCTCGCTCGACGGCACCACCGCGCTGCCGAACGGGGTGAGCCAATGGATCACCGGCGAGGCCGCCCGCACCGACGGCCATGCCTGGCGGCGCCGTGCCTCGGCCGTGCTCACGGGCATTGGCACCGTGCAGGAAGACGACCCCCGGCTGGACGTCCGCCTCGTGCCCACCCAGCGCCAGCCGCGCCGGGTGGTGGTGGATTCGCGGCTCGATATCCGCCCCCAGGCACGCCTCCTGCAGCCACCGGGCGAGGTCTGGATCTACAACGCCGCCGATCCGGTCGCCACTGCCCAGGCCCGCACGGCCTTGCGCGCACAAGGGGCCGTCCTCATCGACTGCCCTGGCCCCGCCAAGGCGGCCGGCGCCACGCCCAAGGTGGATCTGACCGCCATGCTGCATGACCTGGCCGAGCGCGAAGTCAACGAACTCCACGTGGAGGCCGGCCACAAGCTCAACGGTTCTTTGCTGCGCGAAGGGCTGGTGGATGAACTGCTGCTCTACGTCGCGCCCAGACTGCTCGGCCCCGGCGCCGGCCTGGCCCACATCGGCCCCTTCGAGGCGCTGCAGCAAGGCCTGGAACTGGTGTTCAGCGAGGTGGGTCCCATGGGCCCCGATCTGCGGATCCGTGCGCGTTTCGTTTCCCGCACCCAGCCCCCCTCGCCCTGAAGCGGGCCAACCCATGGCCCACGTGCCCAAGAATCCCGCCATTCCCATGCGCGACGGCGTGTCGCCCAGCTGCGTGGCCCTGCCGCGCATGCGGGCAACACCCTGGGCCACCGTGCTGGATTTTCTGGCAGACCGCCTGCCCCGCGTGGGGCGCAGCGAATGGCTGCAACGCATGACCGCCGGTGAGGTGGTCGGCGACGACGGCCAGCCCCTTGCCCCGCACACCCCCTACTTGCACGGTGCCCGCGTGTACTACTGGAGGGCCCTGCCACAGGAACCCGTCATCCCGTTCGAAGCCCGGGTGCTGTTTCGCGATGACCACTTGGTGGTGGCCGACAAACCCCATTTCCTGCCCGTCACCCCGGGGGGCCGCTACGTGCAGCAAAGCCTGCTGGTGCGCCTCAAGCGCGAACTGGACCTGGCCGACCTGAGCCCGCTGCACCGCATCGACCGCGAAACGGCGGGCCTGGTGGTGTTCAGCGTGCGCCCGCAGGATCGCGACGCCTACCAGCGCCTGTTCCGCGAACGCCGCATCCACAAAATCTACGAAGCCATCGCGCCTGCCGCCCCCCAGCTGGCCTGGCCCGTGGTCAGGCAGAGTCACCTTCTGGAATGCGAGGACGCGTTCTACAAGATGCGCGAAGCCAGCCCGCACGAAGGCCTGCCCCCCAACAGCGAAACCCGGATCGAGCCGCTGGAGCAGCAAGGCCCGTGGGCACGCTACCGCCTGGAACCCGTGACCGGCAAACGCCACCAGTTGCGGGTGCACATGCACGGTCTGGGCCTGCCCCTGGCGGGCGACCAGTTCTACCCCGTGGTGCGCCGCCAGCCCGGTGAACCCGAAGACTACGCCGAACCGCTCCGCCTGCTCGCCCAGTCCTTGTCCTTCACCGACCCGGTGACCGGCCAACATCGGCATTTCCAGAGCCAGCGCGTGCTGGACTGGCCCTCTTCAACTTGAAGCCCCTACATGGAAGCCTTCCTCATCTCCACCGGCCTGGTGGCCCTCGCCGAAATCGGCGACAAGACCCAGTTGCTGGCCCTGCTGCTGGCCGCCCGTTTTCGCAAACCCTGGCCCATCGTCTGGGGCATCCTGGTCGCCACAGCGCTCAATCACGCCCTCGCGGGCGGCGTTGGTCTGCTGGTGGCGCGCTGGCTGACCGACGACATCCTGCGCTGGGTGCTGGGCATCGGCTTCCTGGCCATGGCGGTGTGGATGCTCATCCCCGACCAGCTTGACGACAGCCCCGACACCCAGGGCCGCTGGGGCGTGTTTGGCACCACCTGCGTGCTGTTCTTCCTGGCCGAGATGGGCGACAAGACCCAGGTCGCCACTGTGGCACTGGCGGCCCAGTTCAATGCCTGGTTCGCCGTAGTGACCGGCACCACGCTGGGCATGATGATCGCCAATGCCCCCGCCGTGTGGCTCGGGGATCGCATGGCCCACCGGCTGCCGGTGCGCGCCATTCACCTGGGGGCCGCTGCGCTGCTGGCCGTGCTGGGTGTGTGGGCGTTGTGGGGCTGGTGAATGCTGCAGAGCAACAAAAACCCATGATAGACTTTATAGATATCAATTTTTGGACCCGCTTGTGGACAGTGACAGTAGCCCATCGATGCTGACGACCGGAGCGGTCGGCGCTCGTACCCTGCACTGACGCCCAGCCTCCTTGGCGCGGCGTCGATCAGGCACGCCGCCCACTTTTCCTCCTTTGCATTTTTGCCCTTGTGGCCTCGCCGCGCTTTGTCTGCGCACTGGCGAACCTGCAAGCGATGGCCTGCTGCTCGTTCACAACGGAGTGGACGCACGAGCCACCGGAGAACGCCCATGAATCGCGAAGAACTGAAGATATCCCTGTCCGTCCTGCGCCGCTCGCTTGACGGCGACGCCTTCACCCAACTGGTCCGCCACACGCCGCCAGCCGACGTGGCCGACGAACTGGAAGCCCTGCCCGTGGCCGAGGTGGCCCTCCTGCTGCAGACCCTCCCTCCGGCCGACCGCACCGAACTGTTCTCGCACCTGCCCGAGCGCCTGCAGGATGCCCTGCTGCCCGGGCTGCCCCGACCGGTGGTGGTTCAGCTGTTCGAAACCCTGCCATCCGACGACCGCGCCGACCTGTTCAATCGCCTCAGCGTAGAGGCCCAGAGCCAGCTCCTGCCCGCACTGACCCAGGTCGAGCGGGAAGACATCCTGCGTCTGGCGGCCTACCCCGAAGGCTCTGTCGGCTCGGCCGTCACGTCCGACTACGTGGCCGTGACGGCCGACATGACGGCCCAGGCAGCGCTGGACCTCATTCGAGCCACTGCGCCCGACAAGGAAACCATCTATGTCATCTACGTCCTGAACGCCGAACGCCAGTTGCTGGGCACGCTGTCGCTGCGCGACCTGGTGCTGTGCCCCCCCGATAGCCGCATCGGCGAGCTCATGCGCACGGAGCCGGTCTGCGCCAGGGCGGAATGGCCGCGTGCACAAGCCGCCGAACTCATCCGCCGCTACGATCTGTTGGCCCTGCCCGTCATCAACGGCGGCAATCGCATGATCGGCATCGTCACCGTGGACGACGCCATGGACATCGAGAAGGAACAGGACGCCACCCAGCTCGCCCGCTTCGGTGGCACCGCCGCCATGGGCGGAGCCGATCTGGACCTGCGCGAGTCCAGCCTGGGTCAAATGTTCAAGACCCGGGTGTTCTGGCTGGCCATGCTGACCTGCTTCGGCGTGATCACCAGCACCTTCATCGCCGGTCAGGAGGAAATCCTGGCCGAAGTCATCATCCTGGCCGCCTTCATTGCGCCGATCATCGACATGGGCGGCAACACCGGCAGCCAGTCGGCCACGCTCGTCATCCGGGCCATGGCCATTGGCGACGTGAAACTCAAGTGGCGCGACATTGGGTTCGTGGTCAAGCGCGAGATTCCCATCGCGCTCAGCCTGGGCGTCACCATTGCCATCCTGGAAGCCATCCTGGCCTACTTCAGCAAGGGCGTGGGATTCGATGTGCTGCTGGTGGTCGGGCTCACCATCCTGATCGTGACGGTGCTGGGTGGCGTCATCGGGGCTCTGCTGCCGTTTGCCGCCCGGCGCATGGGCACCGATCCCGCCACCCTCAGCTCACCCATGATCACGTCGATCATGGATCTGCTGGGGGTGTTCATCTACTTCTACATCGCCTACCTGTTCCTCGGCCACCTGATCGGCTGAGGATCAGGCTTCAGACCCGCTCGCCCACCCAGTGGGCGACGGACTCCAGCGCCAGCGGCAAGGCCGCGGGGTTGTTGCCCCCGGCCATGGCCATGTCGGGCTTGCCGCCGCCCTTGCCACCCACGTGGTGGGCCACGAAGTTCACCAACTCGCCGGCCTTGACCTTGCCCACCGTGTCGGGCGTCACGCCGGCAGCCAGCTGCACCTTGTCGCCTTCGACCGCAGCCAGCACAATGACGGCGGTCTTGAGCTTGTCCTTGAGCTTGTCCATGGTCTCGCGCAG
>JAUVXK010000091.1 GCA_030603635.1 Burkholderiales bacterium
GCCCATTGCGAGTTGCTGTCGACCAGCCAGTTGCCGGGCATGGCCCGCATCCAGATCGGCCGCGATCGGGCCATGGCCGAAACCGTGCTGTCGCTCCAGCATCCGGGCCGGGTGGTGGTGCTCGTGGCGGGCCGCCAGCACGCGCGCAAGGACATCGGTGTGCCCTGGCAGCTGGCACACATCGATCCGGCACTGCCTTCCGAACAGGTCCGGGTGATCGACCTGCGCACGGCTGGTGCCGAACCGCTGGCGTCTGATGGAGGTTCGCTGGCGCCCGATGCCGTGTGGCCCACGCCCCCCGCCCCACCACAAGACCATTGCGCCGGGTTGCGGCAGCGCTTTCAGCGCCCGGCCAACGGGCCGGACCCATCCACGCCCTGAACGGGCGAGCCGGGGCAGCCGGCCCGCCCGTTCAGCCAGGGGCGGGCCCAGGCCAGGGCCGCTTGGAAGGCGAGCTCGGCAGCGGCGGATACCGGCTCCCCCAGTCCCCAGGTCTCCCCCGGCATCGACAGCAGCCAGGCCGGTGGGGGTGGGTGCGGCTGTGTGTCCGCATACGCCTGCAACACCGCCTGCGGCGACAGGGCATGGGTGGTGAAGCTGGCGTCCCGCCGGGGGTGCAGGGGTATCACGGTAAACGGGGCGCCCGACGCATCCACGGTCGCATCCACGAAGAGCACGCGTTCACGGCCCTGCAAGTCCAGCGCGTGCTCCACCTGGAGCTGGAAGTCGGTCAGGCACTCCACACCGGGCAACTGCCAAGCCTGCACGGCCTCGGCGAACAGCGGGCCCAAGGCGTCGTCTCCCCGGCTGGGGTTGCCCCAGGCAAACACCAGGGTGGGCGCAGGCCGGTGCTCAGCCACGGTCAATGGCGCACCTTGCGGTCCAGCTCGGCGCCATCGGCGTCCAGAAGCACCACCTCCAGCGGCATTTTTCCCAGCGCATGGGTGGCGCACGAGAGGCAGGGGTCGTAGGCGCGGATGGCGACTTCGATGTGGTTGAGCAGGCCTTCGGTGAGTTCGCGCCCGTCCAGGTAGCGCCGCGCGACCTCGCGCACCGCCGTGTTCATGGCCTGGTTGTTGTGGGTGGTGGACACGATCAGGTTGGCCATGGTGACGAGATCGTCATCACCCACCTGATAGTGGTGGATGAGCGTGCCGCGAGGGGCTTCGATGACGCCCACGCCTTCGCGCTGGCGCTCACCCTGGGTCATGAGGTCGGTGCCTTCGAGCGCGTCGTCGTGCAGCAGGCGTTCGATGGTTTCGGCCGCATGCAGCATCTCGATCATGCGCGCCCAGTGGTAGGCCAGGGTGGCGTGCAGAACGGCGTGGCCGCGTGCGCGAGCGTAGGCCAGCATCTGCTGGCGCGCCTGCTCGGCCAGCGGGGTGGGCAGGCGGTCGGCGTTCTGGATGCGCGCCAGCGGCCCCACCTTGTACCAGCCCTGCTCCGGACCCATGGCCGTGAAATAGGGAAACTTCATGTAGGTCCAGGGCTTGACCTCTTCTGTCAGGAGGCGGTCGTAGCCGTTCACATCGAACTGGTCGAACAGGCGCTGGCCGTCGGCGTCGGTGGCGCGCAGGGCGCCGTCGTACAGGTCGAGGCCGCCGTCCGGTGCCACCAGCCCCATGAGCGGCGAACGGAAGGTGCCGAACACGTCGTAGAGTGCCGGGTTCTGTTCGTGCAGCTGCTGCACCAGTGCCACGGCCTGCTGGCTCCAGACGATCACCTGTGCGATGCCTTGCTGCAGCTCCAGCCGCTCGGCGCCGGTGAGCGAACGGTTCACGCCACCGGGCACCGACGAGGTGCCGTGCACCCGCTTGCCCGAGGTGAGACGAATGACTTCCTGCCCGTACTTGCGCAGCAGAATGCCCTGCTTCGCGATCTCCGGATGGGCCTGCGCCACGCCGACGATGTGACGCCGCTCCACCTCCGACTCGAAACCGAACAGCAGGTCGGGCGAGGACAGGTGAAAGAAATGCAGCGCGTGGGACTGCAGGATCTGCCCATAGTGCATGAGCCGGCGCATGGCCTCGGCGGTGGGGGTGAGTTGCCGTGCGCCCACCACGGCATCCAGCGCCTTGCTGGCCGCCAGGTGGTGCGACACCGGGCAGATGCCGCACAGCCGCTGCACCATCACCGGTACCTCCCAGTAGGGCCGGCCCTGGATGAAGCGCTCAAAGCCGCGAAACTCCACGATGTGCAGCCGCACCTGGTGCACGCGGTGCTGCCCATCCAGCAGCAGCGTGACCTTGCCGTGGCCTTCGACGCGCGAGACGGGGTCGATGGCGACCCGGCGCAGGCCTTCGCGGGGCACCTGGGCGGTTTCAAGGTCGGCGGAAGGGTTCATGGCAGGGCGTCAGTCGTAGTGCAGCAGGCCGTGGCCCAGGCGGGGCTCGCGGCCGGCGATGAGGTCGTTCAGGAAGGCCCAGATGGCGTCGCCGGAGGGCGGGCAGCCGGGCAGGAAGTAGTCGATGCGCACCACCTCGTGCACCGGGTGGACTTGGTTCAGCGGCAGGGGCAGTTCCGGGTCGTTGGGGATCTGGCTGCCCGCCGCCAGGCCGTGGCCGGTGAGGTAGACCTGCTGCAGCACGTCGCCCACCGCCAGGTGGTTGCGCTGCGCGGGCAGACCGCCGTTGACGGCGCATGCCCCCAGGGCCACCAGCACCTGACACTGGGCGCGGAATTCGCGCAGCACGTGCACGTTCTCGGCGTTGCATACGCCGCCCTCGATCAGGCCGATGTCGCACGGGCCGCAGTGCTTGATGTCGGTCAGGGGCGAGCGGTCGAACTCCACCCGCTCCAGCAGCGGCAACAGGCGTTCGTCGATGTCGAGGAAGGACATGTGGCAGCCGAAACAACCGGCCAGCGAGACGGTGGCGACCTTCAGCTTGCGCGGGGGCGTGGGATTGAGCGGGTTCATGCGTCGCTCCCCGAGGGTGGGGCCACGTCCACCGCGCTCGCAGGCTGCGCGTCGTAACGGCGCTGGCCGATGGGCACGGCAAAGCCCACGCGCTTTTTCAGGATCACGCCGACGGGGCAGATGTCGGCCGCGCGGTCGGCGGCGGCGAAGTCGGTGTCGGCCAGCCGGCCGGTGGGGCTGTTGACGATGAGGTGCGATTGCGTGCCCCGGCCCGAGAGAGCGAACACCTGTTTGCCGTCCACGTCGCGACTGGCGCGCACGCACAGCTCGCACAGGATGCAGCGGTTGAAGTCCAACAGCACGTCCGGATGCGAGGCGTCCACCGGCCGGTCGGGGAAGAAGTGGTCGAAGTGCGGGGTGAGCATGCCGGCCTCGTAGGCCGTGGCCTGCAGCTGGCAGTTGCCGCTTTTCTCGCACGAGGGGCAGAAGTGGTTGCCTTCCACGAACAACAGTTGCAACAGAGTCCGGCGTTTGTCTTGCAACTCGGGCGTCTGGGTGTTCACCTCCATGCCTTCGGCCGCAGCCAGCGTGCAGCCGGTCGCCAGCCGGCCGTTGGCCTGCACGGTGCACAGCTTGCACGAACCGTGGGCGGAAAAGTCGGGGTGCCAGCAGAGGTGGGCGATGTAGCGGCCTGCCGCGTAGGCGGCCTGCATCACCGTCTGGCCGGGCGTGAAGGGAACGGGCTGGCCGTCGAGCAGAAAAGTGGGGGAGGATGGCGTGGTCATGGCGTCTGCCCCAGGCCCGCGCTGCGGTTGCTGCCCAGGTGGGCGTGGGCGTCGTCGCGCCCGGTCATGCGGCGGGCTTCGCTGAGGGCCACGTCGAGGTCGAAGGCGGGTTCATAGGCCGTGGAGGCCAGGCGGCGCTCGAACGCGGGGCGGAATTTGTGCACCAGGTCCTGCAGGGCCAGCGTGGCGGTGTTGCCCAGGCCGCAATGGCTGGCACCCTGCATGAGGCGGTGCATGCGGTCCATTTCGTCCAGGTCGTAGGGCGAGCCGCGATGGGCGGCCAGCTTGTCGAGCAAACGCGCGTTGACCGCCGTGCCCACCCGGCAGGGGGTGCAGAAGCCACAGCTTTCGTGGGCAAAGAAATGCGCCACGTTGTGCGCCAGCTCGAACAGGTCGCGCGAGCGGTTGAACACCATGAGGGAGCCGCCGGTGGCCACGTCTTCAAAGGCGATGCGGCGGTCCAGTTCGCTGGCACTCAGGCAGGGTCCGGCGGCCCCGGCGGTGGTCACGGCCTGGACGTCGGTGGCACCGGCCGCATCCAACACCTCGATCAGCGGGGTACCGAAAGGGAACTCGTAGATGCCAGGGCGGGCCACGTCGCCCGAAATCGACAGCACCTTGGTGCCGCTGGATGCCGATGTGCCGATGGCGCGCAGCCAGTCGCCCCCGTGCAGGGCCACCAGCGCGGCCGTGGCCAGCGTTTCCACGTTGTTCACGGCGGTGGGCAGGCCCAGGTAACCGTGGGTGACCGGGAATGGCGGGCGTATGCGCGGCTTGCCCGGCTTGCCCTCCAGCGATTCGATCAGCGCCGATTCCTCGCCACAGATGTAGGCGCCGGCACCCAGGTGGATGTCGATGTCGAAGTCCTGCCCCGACCCGAGGCAGCCCGGCCCCAGCAGGCCCTGCACGCGCCGTTCGGCCAACCGGGACCGCAGGCGCGGCAACAGGTAGCGGTATTCGGCACGCAAGTAGATGAAGCCCAGGCTCGCCCCCACGGCCAGCGCCGCCACACACATGCCGTCCACCACCAGATCGAACGCCGTGGTCAGCAGCACGCGGTCCTTGAAGGTGCCGGGCTCGCCCTCGTCGGCATTGCAGACGATGACGCGCCGATCCCCCGGGGCTTCGGCGCAGGCGCGCCACTTGAACCCAGTGGGAAACCCCGCGCCCCCACGCCCGCGCAGGCCGGAGCGCTCCACTTCCTCCAGCACGCCCTGCGCCCCCCGCTCGCGGGCAGCATGCAACACCTCACCCGCTTGCCACACATGGCTGAGCAGTGCATCGCGCCGGTGGATGTGGTCTTCGATCGCGAACCAGTCATCGGGCCAATCAGCCACCGGCACGCGCCGTTGGATCAGTCCCGCCATCGCGTCGATGCGTTCGTTGGTCAGGCGCGGTATGGCACGGCCGTTGACCAGCAGCGCAGGCCCCTGGTCGCACAGGCCGGTGCAGGAGGTGGTGGCCACGCTGGCCAGACCGTCCGGCGACACTTTGCCCGGCTCCAGCCACAGGCGCTCACACAAACGTTGCATCAATGCGGGGGCGCCCAGCATGCGGTCGGTGATGTTGTCGGAGAACAGCACCCGATACTCGCCGACCGGTTGGGTGTACAGGAAGCTGTAGAAGCCTGCCGTGCTTTCCACGGCCACACGAGGCAGGCCCAGCCCTTGGGCCACGGCGGTCAAGGCCGCGGGGGGGAGCCAGCCCAGGTGGTCCTGCACGTCGTGCAGGATTTGCAGCAGCCGCTCGGGCGCATTCCGGTGCAACCTCAGGATGGATGCAAGCTGCTCAGGGTGGTGGTCGTTGAACTGCAAACAGAGGCCTCCACATCAGGCTGACCCGGTGCAACACGTGAACCCGGGCCGGCTGCGGACTATTGTGCCCTATTCAAGCGGATCGGGCACGCCTGACCAGGCGCCTGCCTCAAGCCAACTGACAGACTGTTGATGAGACCGACCAATCACTCAGAGGCTGACTGAGATCGATGCCGCGGCGCAGCGCCGTCAGTTCGGCCATGATGCTGAGTGCAATTTCTGGCGGCGTCAACCCACCGATGCGTAGGCCCACCGGTCCACGCATGCGGGCGGCTTCTTGCGGCGAGACGTCGAACTCCATCAGGCGCTCGCGGCGTCGCGCATTGTTGTGCCTGGACCCGAGCGCCCCCACGTAAAAAGCGGGCGTCCGTAAGGCTTCCATCAGGGCCAGATCATCGAGTTTGGGGTCGTGCGTCACCGCTACGACCGCACTGTGCTCGTCCAGATTCATGGCGAGCACCAGATCGTCCGGCATCTGAGTGGAAAGGGTGACACCGGGCAGAGCATCCCAACCTTCGTGGTATTCGGTGCGCGGCTCGCAGACGATGACCTGATAGTCCAGCATGAGGGCCATGCTGGCCAGATAACGCGACAACTGCCCACCGCCGATGATGAGCAGACGCAACCGGGGGCCATGCGCCGTGACAAGGTACCTGCCGTCGAACGAGACTCGTTCTCCATGTGTGACGGGGCCGAGCCGCACGAGGCCTGTTTGCACATCCAGCTCACGTTGCACCAAACGGTGTCCGGCAATCTCCACCAGCAATTCGCGCAACTGGGACTGTGGCGACAGGGGCTCCAGCACCACCTGCACCGTTCCGCCGCAGGGCAAGCCGAACCGGCGTACTTCTTCAGCGGTCTGGCCATAAATGGTTACCTCCGGGCGGCGCAGGGCCAATTCGCCCGCTGCCACGCGACGGATGAGGTCGTCCTCTATGCACCCTCCCGACACGGAGCCGGCGACCTGACCGTCATCGCGAATCACCATCAAGGAACCGGGTGGTCGAGGCGCAGAACCCCAGGTACGCACCACCGTCCCCAACACCACCCGATGGCCGCGCTCGAGCCAGTCCAGCGCATTGCGTATCACATCCATATCGATGCTGTTCATGAAGCCCTCCTTGCATACCAAAGACGTACCCAGACCCCGATCGCCCACACAACGCTGAGCCCGATGAGCGGTCCGGCAATAGCTGGGGGGCCACCAGTCGGGGCGGCATACCCCATCCAGAGCAGCGCCGGCAAGAACAGACTCAAGGTCCACAAGCGGTAGGCACGGGCTTCGGCAAACGCGGGGGCCTGCGAATGGCTCAATGCGATCAAGGCCATGGCAGCCAGCATGGCCGCCGCATCATCTGCAAACCAGAAACACACCGCTGCGGCGATGCCCAGCAAAGGAGCCAGCGCATACCCGGACCGATGCCAGCGATTCGGTGCCCATGGGGATGGAGCCGCACCGGCATCCGCTCCCATCACCTGATGAACGGCATGAGCCAGGACCATGACGATACCATGGGCCAATACGGCTTGCGTGTAGGTCCAGCCGATCGCAACGCACCACTGGGCCATCAGCAGCTGCCCTCCCATCATCAAGGCCATGGCTGGGTGGAACAGAAACGAAGGGACACCATGAGAAGGCTGGAGCACACGCCGACTCATGCAAGCACACAACAACCAAGCCAGCCACACCATCAGCAGCCCTGGCCAGCGATGGGTCCAGAGCATCGGATCGGCCGCAAGCCAGACGGCCAGCAAAAGCCCGGCCAATTGGGTCGGCACACTCACGCACAGGCGCGACAACGACCCGCACGCTTCACGGGCGAGTCGGTACTGCGGCACAGAGCGGAGCCATTGCGCCCAAGTCCATGCTGCCAGCAGCAGACCCGTCCAGCCCAACAGCGTTCGGCCACCCATGTGAGCCAGGCATATTCCCACCCCTACACCGACTGCCGCCCACATCGCCACCCGCTGATGTCGGCCCCTGTCTCCCAGGGGATCCAGAATCCACCATGCCCACCACGCCGCCAGCGGCAACAGCCCACTGAACCAATTCCAGGTCAGCGTCATGCCCATCTGGAGCAATACCAGCCAGGCGCTGTAAGTCAGACAGGCCACGCACACCTGATGGGCTATGCCCCAGCCGGAAACCGACATCAACCGACTCGGGATCGAGCGTACAGGATGAGCGACCGGCAACGGATGCACGCTTATCCCCTGCCCAGCCCGCGTTCCAGCAGCGGGTTGACCGTGGCAGCATGGAGCCACTGGTAGGTGCTCAGTGGGGTGGCCCACAGCGCGGGGGCCCAGTCCCCGGTGTGTCGATCAGCGGCGCTCATGGCTGCGCAGCTTCAGTCTGCCAACGGGCCGGCCAGCGCAGTTGATGCCCGGTGGTGGCCGCCACCTGTGTGATGTCGTCCTCGCTGTCGATGTCGATGCGATAACGACGATTGGGTGTGTCCCAACGATACACCTGTTCAGGATGGGCTGCCTGCCACTGTTTGCAGCCCAGCCGGGCATTGCCCGACAACACCGCATCACGTACCTCGGCAGCAAACATCACGGGGTTGCCGGGCAGACCGTCCACCGTGGGCACCACCACCTGAGTACCCGAAGGTCGCTTCTTGTAGGCCCCGATCACGTCCCTCAGGTCCTGGGCATTGAGCAGCGGCTGATCGGCCAGCGCCACCAGCACCGCGTCGAGCTTGCCGCTCAGGGCCTGCAGACCCAGACGTAGCGACGACACCTGCCCGTCGTCCGGGACAGGGTTGCGCACCACGCTCACCGGGAAGTCCTGCACCACGGGCTCGATGTGGTCAGCATGGTGACCCAGCACCACCACCACCTCGTCCACGCCCGCCCCCGACAGAGCGATGAGCTGCCGACGTATCAAGGGTACGCCGCCCAGTTCCAGCAGGCTTTTCGGACGCCATCCGATGCGCGATCCTGCACCTGCTGCCAAGAGTACCGCCCCCACCACCACACGGCTGTAGAGACCGCCACCGCCTTTGAGGATGCAGCCCATATCAACCTCCACAACAGGATGTCTTGGCCTGCTGTGTTGAGGCCGCAGGCGTGGACGGCTCAGGCAGGGCGGTTGCCGCTTCCATGGCCGCTTCCGTCAGCGTGGCGCCTGCCGTGACTGCCGTTGCTTCTTCCGACACCCTCGCTGCCGCTGTTGCCTGCGCAGCGGCTGGCTTGCGCCCCCCGCAGCACGATTTTGGGGACGCCGCATCGTTGACCTGCTGGCGTCGCGCCGCCACCACCGAAGCCAGCACCGACAGGGCGATTTCCTCTGGCGTGTCGGCGCCGATGGGCGTGCCCGCCGGCGCCACGATGGCCCCGACACGGTCCGCGTCTTCGCCAGCGGCCAGCAGGCTGTCTTTCAGCACACCCGCCTTGCGTTCGCTGGCCACGAACCAGATTCTGCGGGCACGGATCTGCAACGCCGCCTTCAGGGCCGGCATGTCGCGCCGCCCCTGCGTGGCCACAACCACCCAGCTGGCCGGCGGCACGGTGGCCGTCACCGATGCGGCATCGTCGTTGTCCAGCACCCGATGGGCTGCAGGGGCATCCGTGGCCACCGCCCCCTGGGCCACCCAGTGCACGGCAAAGCCCACGCGCGGCGCCAGATCACACAGCGCACGTGCCACCGGCGAATCGCCAAACACCACCAGTGCTTCTTGGGGCAGCACCGGGTCCACAAACAGCTCCAGCGTCCCTCCCGAATGGCAGGACATGCCGAACTCCAGCACATCCTCCAGCTGCTTTTCTTCGCTCTCGCTGGCTGGGGTGATGCGGATGGTGCGCGGTTGGCCGTCGGCCAGCGCGAGCCGGGCCGCCTTGATGACCGCGGGCTGCGCGCAGCCACCGCCGATCCAGCCCCTGAGGGTACCGTCGGCCGTGACCACCGCCTTGTCACCCGCTCGGGCAGAAGCGGGCGGCGTGACACGCAGCACCGTCACCAGGGCATAGGCCCGCTGTTGCGAGTGGAACTGTTGGGCCGCTTCGAGCCAGGCGGTCAGGTTCATGATCGCTCTCCAGTCGTGCATCAGTACAGCCACGGACGAGCCCGGGCCAGATCTGCCAGGGTGGCCAGTGGCAGAAAATGATCCACGCAGCTTCGAGCCTGCTCCAAGGCTGCGGAGGCAGGCCGCTGCCGCGTGGGGTGAAACCAGGTGATGCGCGCGCCGTGACGGCGCAGTGCCTGCAAGGATTCGCGCAGTGCTTCGGGCGCGTCGGTATCGAAGCCGTCCGACATCAACCAGACGCGACTGTCGCGGCTCAGCTGGGCGCGGGCGCTCTGGCGGGTGAAAGCTTGCAGGTTGGTGGCAATACGGGTGCCAGCGCCAAAACCGGCGGTGACTGCATTGATTTTTTCCTGCACCACAGCACTGTCGCGCTGCAGCAGCGGCGTGATTTCGGCCAGCCGCACGTGGAACACAAACACCCGCGCATCGGCACAGCGGGCAAAGGCACGCGCCACGCGCAGAAAGAATGCCGCGTGCGACTCCATGGAGCGGCTCACGTCGACCAACAGAAACAGCCGGGGCGGTTGGGTCTGTGGCCGCTGCCATACCGGCGTCAACGGCCAACCTCCGTGAGGCACACTGCGACGCAGGGTGGCGCGCAGGGCCAGCCGTTGCCCGGCGGGGTGGCTTTG
>JAUVXK010000168.1 GCA_030603635.1 Burkholderiales bacterium
CTCGGAACTGATCGACGAGTTGCTGCGCACCCTGGCCGAAGCGGGCCTGACACCGGCCCAGCTCGAACAGCTCGGCAACCCCACGGAAGACCCGATGCTCATGAAGGAGCTGTCCCTGCTCGCGCGTGAAGCCGTCTGGCAACTCCGCGCGCTGACCCGTCAGGCCCGCCGCCGCTGGGCGGCCGGCAGACAGGGCAGCTACCCCGGCGAACTGCAGTCGTGGCTCGACAGCGCGGAGGCGCTGAACCAGCAGATCAACGGCACGGCCGAGGGACAGGAGCCCGTGTACACCCGCGCAACCCACTGAACAAGGTGGCGACCGCTCAAGACACCAGGGTTCCGGCCCAGAGCTCGTCCAACCCGCTGATCTGCCACTTCGCCGGGTCTTCCCGTTTCACGATCGTGTGCCGGCAGGAGGGGCTGCAGAGGTCGATCAGTTCAGGTACCACCCGTTCATAGCTGTTGACGGAGAACACCGTCTTGACGATGGGCTTCAGCATCGAACCTTTCGACTGGTCCACCACCACCGCCAACTTGCTGTTGCTCAACAGCACCAGCGAGCCGATCGGGTAGATGCCCAGGCTGCGCACGAAGGCCTGGAACACGCGCTGGTCCAGATGCGAGCTCGTCCACTGCGCCATGCGCGCCAGCGACTCCGCCGGGTCCCAGCCGGCCTTGTAAGGGCGGTTGGACGTGATGGCGTCGTACACGTCG
Organism: Burkholderiales bacterium; assembly: GCA_030603635.1. Taxonomy (GTDB): domain Bacteria; phylum Pseudomonadota; class Gammaproteobacteria; order Burkholderiales; family Burkholderiaceae_C; genus Tepidicella. Next base: position 715 of record JAUVXK010000168.1, read on the forward strand.
CAGACGGCCCCCATGCGTGCCATCAGACTGATCTGGTTGCCGGACAGGCGGTTCGGATACCCCGTACCATCCAGCTTTTCGTGGTGGTGCAGGCACACGTCCAGGGCCTGCTCGTGCACCACGCCGGCCGCCAGGAGCCGCTCGTACCCGCTCACCGGGTGGTTCCGCACGCGATCGAACTCCTCGTCGGTCAGACGACCGGGCTTGTTGAGCACCTCCAGCGGCACGTCCATCTTGCCCAGGTCGTGCAGCAAGCCGGCAAAACCGGCGGCACGGCCCTCGTCATCGCTCAACCCAAGCTTGCGGGCCAGGGCCACCATGAGCGCACAGACCGCCACCGAATGCATGTAGGTGTAGTCGTCGGCCGTCTTGAGGCGAGCCAGGCTGACGAGTGCGCTGCCGTTGCGGGTCACTGAATCCGCGATGTCCTCCGCCACCTGGCGTGCCACCTCCTTGTCGATGGCCTTGCCCATGCGGGCGTCCGAAAACATGGCGGTGATCGCCCCGCGCGCACTGTGGCAGATGGCGGCGGCGCGCTTGAGCTCCGCCTCGGTAGAGCAAGCCGCCAGAGAGCGCTCGACCGCCCGGTCGTAGCGCAGCACCTCCTCCATCTGATCGACCGACTCGACCTGTGCCACGGCGACCGCAGAGGCGATCACATCCGCCCCCTTGCTGACGTCGATCCAGACCTCGCGCACGGCGCTGCCGCGAACACGGTGAAGGTCCGCCGGATCCTCCAGCAGGAACTTGGAGCGCCAGAACGGATGGTCCAGCCACGAGCCTGCAAACGACTGGATGTACATCCCCAGGCGCAGGTCCTGAACCGGAATTTTTTTCAGCATGGCCACGTATCAAACCGCCTGGACAGGAGGCTGATTTTGCCATGTGGCTGTGTATAGTCACACTTCACCAACCCATTTCCCGACATGATCCCCGCCCCCCTGCCGGCCCACGATGCCGAGCGCCTCGACACGCTCAGAGCCCTGCTGATCCTCGACACCCCGCCCGAGGAGCGGTTCGATCGCATCACCGCCTTTGCCGCGCAGGAATTCGAGGTGCCCACCGTCCTGGTGTCGCTGGTGGACCAGAACCGCCAGTGGTTCAAGTCGCGGGTGGGGCTCGATGCGTGCGAAACCCCGCGCGACATTTCATTCTGTGGGCACGCCATCGTGAGCCCCGAGACGCTGGTCGTGACCGACGCCCACACGGACCCGCGTTTTGCCGACAACCCGCTCGTCACCGGGCCGCCCCACATCCGCTTCTATGCCGGTGCCCCGCTCATGCTGCCCAACGGGCACATCGTCGGCACGCTGTGCCTGATTTCACCCCAGCCTCGCACCTACGACGCGCTCGACCGCGCCATTCACCACGCGCTCAGGGATCTGGTGGTCGAGGAACTGCTCCGGCGGGAGAACGGCGCATGAGCACGGCAGGCGGCTACCAGATCCTGATGCTTGAGCCGAGTGCCATGATCCGCAACCTGGTGGTGCAGGTGGCGCGAGAGTTGCGCGTCGCGCACGTGCACCAGACCGGCAACTGGGCCACGGCCCGGCGCATCCTGGGCGAACAGCGGGTGGATTGCATCATCCTCTCCGCCGACGATGCCACCAAGGCCTGCGAACTGCTCAACGAATTGCGCATGAGCCTGTTCGCCACCGCCCCCGACATCCCGGTAATCGGCCTGCTGCCAAACGCCTCCAAGGGCACCCGGGAAGCGCTGGAGGCCTTGGGGGTATCGACGTTCCTGTTCGTGCCCTTTCGCATCCGCGACGTGTTCGATGCGCTCGGCGCGCTCTGGCCCCACCTGCGCCGGGAGCGGCTGCAGGCCCTGCGCTGAAGCTGCGGTTCAGGCCAGCCAGTCGGCCAGGCAGGCCATGGCCGGCAACACCCGCTGCGCCCCAGCCGACAACAGCGGTTCCGCATCGGCCCCGGGCGGACAATAGGCCCACACCGTGCTGCCCGCATCCACGCCGGCACGCACCCCGGTCACCGTGTCTTCAATGACCAGGCAGTGCTCGGGCCGAATCCCCACCCGGCCGGCCGCCGCCAGGTACACATCAGGGGCCGGCTTGGAGCGTGGCATCTCGTGCCCGCTGAACACGCGGTCCTCGAAATAGGGGCGCATGCCGGCCTTGTCGATCTGGAACTCCACCTTGTGCCGGTCTGCCCCGGAGGCGCAGGCAATGCGCCCCGCCGTGCGGGCATGCGCGGCACGCACCGCGTCCAGTGCACCGTCGATGGCCTGCAACTCATTCATCAGACGTTGGTTGCGTCGCTCGTAGAAGCGCTGCATCCAGGCTTCGGTGAGCGGTTGCCCGGTCCGCGCCTCGATCAGCGCACGCTCGTCGCGCACCGCCTTGCCGATGAACAGGCGCATGCACTCCTGCGGCGTCAGACACCAGCCAGCCTCCTCCAGCATGTCGCGCAGCACCCCGTTGGTGATGGGTTCGCTGTCCACCAGCACCCCATCGCAATCGAACAGCACGGCCCCGAACGACACCTTCATGGAAACACCCCATCCACGTAATACCAGCGACCGTTTTCACGCACGAAACGGCTCCGCTCGTGCAAGCGCTGCCCACGCCCGCCATGGCGCGAGCGCGCCACGAACTCCACCTCCGCCTGGTCCGGCCCGGTGCTCCGGCAGGCCCGCACCTCCAGGCCAAGCCACCGCACGCCTTCTTCCAGCGCCAGCTCGGCCGGGCTGGTGCTGGCGTGCCAGGTCTGCTGCAGATAGTCTGTCCTCCCCAGCACAAAGGCCGCGTAGCGCGACCGCATGAGCGACTCGGCATCGGGGGCGGGTTCGCCGGCATCGAGCCAGCGCCCGCAACATGCGGCCCAACGGGCGGCCTGGCCGCGCCGGACCGGGTCCACTCGGCCACACGGACAGGGGGCATCGGGGGTCAGGGGATCAAGCGCTGCCATGTGTCGATGATACGTGTCATGGTGCACCCCACACACGTGCGACCGGAAACACCGCTGTGGGCTTAGCCTACAGACACATCACTCGCTTCTGTGTGCTCCAGTCGCTCACAGGGCAGCCCATCTCGGCGACAGCGCCCGTCCGCCTCAAGCCAGTGGTGCGCATGTGACGCGCACCCGGTCTGACAGATCACCTCCGACACCGACCACTCTCCTGTGTCCTTGACCTTCCCCAGGGTCTGCCGTCGCGTGGGAGGCGGCCACTGTACCTTGACCTGTTCTTTGCCACTCAAACCCCACAAGGTGGCCGTCCTGGCTACAACCGCATGGGCCCGCCAGCGCATGACTTCCTCTTCCAGCTGCTCGATGCGCGCCGTCAGGGCCTGGACGGTGTTTGTCATGCGTTGTTGCACTTGGCCCATTCGTCGCATCAGCACCGTGTGTTCATCC
>JAUVXK010000196.1 GCA_030603635.1 Burkholderiales bacterium
GAAAGCACAATTATTAAATCCGAGCACACATTCCTAAAGTGCGCATTCCACGGATGGCGGACGGTGATTCCATTGTCATCGCGGACAGTGTTCCATGCGATGGCGGACACCTTCGGAGGGTGTCCTGAGTGACGGGGTCAATCGTAGCCGAAGTGTCCGCCATCAGCGTGGAATGGTCGTTGTCGTGGTCGTTGTCGTTGTCGTGGTCGTTGTTGTGGTCTGCTCAGGCGGCCTTGGAGAGCTTTCTCATTGACTCTCCCTTGAGGGCTATCTTGTGCGAGCCGTGCACGATGCGGTCGAGGATGGCGTCTGCCAGCGTGGGCTCATCGAGCCAGGCGTGCCACGCCGTCACCGGCAACTGACTGGTGATAAGCGTCGAGCGCGTTCCCACCCGGTCATCCAGGAGTTCGAGCAAATCGTTTCGCTCATGAGCGGCAATCGGCGCAATGCCGAAGTCATCCAGGATGAGCAGGTCCAGCCGGGCCAGTTGCCCCAGGCGTTTGCCAAAGCTGCCATCACCATGGGCCACATGCAGCTCTTCGAGCAACCTGGGAGCGCGGGCGTACAGCACCGAGAACCCCAGGCGCGCGGCCTGCTGCCCCAGCGCACACGCCAGCCACGTCTTGCCACAGCCGGTGGCCCCGGTGATGAGAACGTTGTGGCCATGGCGCAGCCAGTCCCCGCCGGCCAGGCTGGTGATGACCTCGCGGCTCAGTCCCCGGCTGCCCCGCCAGTCGACGTCCTCCAGGCAGGCACTGGAGACCTTCAGTCTCGCAGCTTTGAGCAGGCGCTCCAAGCGTTTGCTGTCGCGCCAGTCGACCTCGCGCTGCACCAGCAGGGCCAGGCGCTGTTCAAAGGGCAGCTCGCTGGCTGTGATGTGGGTGGCGGCATCGTTGAGGGCAGCCACCATGCCGTCCAGACGCAGAGCGCGCAGTTGGTTCAAAGTGTGTTCGTTGAGCATGGGTGTTCTTTCGTTGTTTCGCTTCGGTGTGGTGTGGTGTGGTGTGGGGGGGTGCGGCTTCTCAGTGGTAGTAACCCGGCCCGCGCACGTTCTCGTGCAGTGGCAGGCTGGCCTGCATGGGGATGGGGGCGTCCAGCGGACGCTGGTCCAGACCACAGCTCAGGATGGAGGCGATGCTCTTGTAGGACGGTGAGCGAATCGATTGGGCTCTCGCGCAGGCCGCCTCCAGCCGGTCAGCCCCGTACTCACGGCCCAGGCGCATGAGGCCCAGACAGGAGCGGTAGCCCTGCTCGGGGTGCGCACGGTGCTCCATCTGCCAGCGCACCACGGCGGCGGTGGCCGCCCCCACCCGCTCAGCCCAGGCGATGAGCTTGGCCGGCGTCCACTGCAGGTGCTCCCGGTGCGAGGCTGGCATGTGCTCTGCGACGGTGGTGTGTGCACCCTTGCGAGGATTCAAAGCATGGGCGGCCACGCGTTTGTTGCCATGCAAGACTTCCACGGTGGTGGCCGTGATGCGCAACTCCACCGTCTGGCCCACCAGGGCGTGGGGCACCGAGTAGCAGTGGCCATCGAGCTCGATGTGGTAATCGATGTTGACGCGGGCGGGCTTGAATCGGGCGATGGTCATGCGAGCCGCCGGCAGCGGGCGCAGGACGGGCTGGTCGAGCTCGGCAAAGGCACTGGCCCGGTTGCCGGGTAACTTCTTGAAGGCTCGCTGGTTCAAGTCGGCCAGCAAGGCGGCAATGGCCCGGTTCAGTGCGGCCAGGTTGAAGAAGGTCTGCTGGCGCAAGCGCGCCAGAATCCAGCGCTCGACCACCTGCACGCCCACCTCCACCTTGGGTTTGTCACGTGGCTTGCCAGGGCGCGCGGGCATGACGGGCAGGCCGTAGTGGGCCGTGAGTTCTTCAAGCAAGCGGTGCGCGGTGGGTTCGTAGCGGTCGGGGCGGGCCATGAGGGCGCGTGGCTGGTCGGGCACCAGCAGGCGGGGTACACCACCGATGAACTCCAGCGCGCCGATGATGCTGGCCACCCAGTCGGCGGCCTTCTGGCTGGCGGTGGCGCAGGCATAGGTGTAGTTCGAGGCCCCAAGCACCGCCACGAAGACCTGGGCCTGGCGTATCTCGCCGGTGCTGGCATCCACGATGGGCACCGTCTGGCCAGCGTAGTCCACAAAGAGCTTGTCGCCGGCCTCATGCGTCTGGCGCATGGAGCGTTTGAGCCCCCGGGCCCAGGCGTTGTACTTCTCGCAGAAGGCGCTGTACTTGTAGGCCTGGCCAGCGTGCTGCTGCTGGTACTCCTCCCACAGCAGTTGCAGGGTGACGCCGGCTCGGCGCAGTTCGCGGTGGATGTGGGCGCAGTCGGGCTCCAGGTGACGCGACGCGCGGGCCACCGGTGGCTTGTACAGCCGGGCCTGAAGCTCTTCGTCGCTCAAGGTCTGGGCCAGCGCCCAGTCCACGCCGGCCACGCGGGCGTAGCTGGCGATTTCGCTGACGGTGGATTTGGAGATGCCGAGGGCGGCGCCGATTTGGCGGGTGCTCAACGTCCCGCCGTGTAGCAGTTGCAGTGTGTGTCGTATCTTGCTCATGGTGACCCTGGGTGTAGGCATCGTTGGTTCCGGTCAAAAAACCGGGCAGCGTATGCCACGTTTGGGTCACTCAGAACACCGCTGAGGTGTCCGCCATCAATTTGGAATGCTGTCCGCCTTCAGCGTGGAACAGCGTCCGCCATCACGATGGAACACTGTCCGCCATCAGCGTGGAACCCTGTCCGCCATGGTGTGGAATACGCAACCATCAGCTTTTGACGGTCAATCGAGATTCGGCGCCGACCCAGGTCCGTTTTGTCAATCAGGGTGCGCTCACGCTCCCCTGCAAATAGTCGGCACTGCTCGTAGATAAAATCGATGCGGTCGTAAAGGACGGAAGTCGAT
>JAUVXK010000102.1 GCA_030603635.1 Burkholderiales bacterium
CTCGCTGTGGCCCTTCGCGGCCCTGTCGGCGAGCTATTTCGCCCATGTCGGGTTTTTCAACCCCTACCTGCCGCTGTGGCTGAACGACATCGGCCTGGGCCTGCTCGCCATCGGGGTGTTGACCTCTCTGCCTTCGGCCACCCGCCTGTTCGCGCCTTACCTCTGGGCCTGGCTGAGCGACCACACCGGCCACCGCGTCTGGCTGTTGCGGTACTGCGCCATGGCGGCTTTGCTGGCCTCACTGGCACTGTGGGTGGAATGGGGTGTGGTGGGCCTGTTCGGGGTGCTGCTGCTCATATTCACCCATACCAGCGGCATGATGCCGCTGAGCGAGACCGTGCTGGCCCAGCGGGTCAGCACCGAAGCCGGCATGGATGTGCGCCGCTATGGACGGGTGAGGGTGTGGGGTTCGCTGGGTTTTCTGGTGACGGTGCTGCTCGCCGGCGCGTGGTTCGAGCGTCATGGCATGGGCAGCTTCCCTGCCTGGACGGCGTTGACTTTGCTGGCCGTGGTGGTGAGTGTGTGGCTCATGCCCTCGACGCGCGAGTCCAGGCATGCCCACACCGAAGAGCACGTGCCCGTGGGCCGCGTGCTCGCCCGTAAACCCGTGCGCTGGTTTTTCATCTCGCTGTTCCTGCATGTGCTGGCGCACATCTTCATCTACATCTTTTTTTCGCTGTACCTGCACGAGCTGGGCTACAGCAAGACCACCATCGGGCTGCTCTGGGCGTTTGGCGTGGTGGTGGAGATCGGCTGGTTCCTCACGCAAGGCCGGTGGATGCCGCTGCTGCCACTGCGCGGTTGGCTGTTGTTGGCGAGCGCGGTGCTGGTGCTGCGCATGCTGGTCACGGCGGCATTGCCGCACTGGCTGTGGCTCCTGTTCATCGCGCAGGCGGCCCATGCCATCACGTTTGCCGCTCACCACTCGGTGTGCATCGCCTGGGTCAGTCAGCATTTCCCCGGCCGTACCCAGGCCCGGGGGCAGGCCTTGTATTCGGTCGTGGGTTATGGGGTCTCGGGGGTGGTGGCCGGCTTGTTGGGCGGCTGGGTCAGCAGCGAATGGGGGCTGGATGCCGTGTTCTGGGTTTCGGTGGGGGTGGCGGTGCTGGCCACCGCCGCAGCCTGGATTACCGTCCGTACTTCCGCACCAGCCCTTCGAGGGCGATGAGGTAGCCGTCCACCCCGAAGCCGATCACGATGCCGGCGGCGGCGGGCGAAATCCACGAGTGGTGGCGGAAGGCTTCGCGCGCATGCACGTTGGAGATGTGGCATTCGATCACGGGCAGGCCGTCCACGCCCTTGATGGCGTCGTGCAGCGCCACGGAGGTGTGGGTGTAGGCGCCGGGGTTGAACACGCAGCCCAGGGCCTCGCCGGCCTTGTACAGGCGGCCGTATTCGTGGATCTTGTCGATCAGCGCGCCTTCCCAGTTGCTCTGGAAGCACTCCACCGCATAGCCCAGGCGCGTGCCGGCCTCCTGGCACAGGGCTTCCACGTCCGCCAGGGTGGTGTGCCCGTACTGTTCGGGTTCGCGCGTACCCAGCAGGTTGAGGTTGGGACCGTTAAGGACGAGGATTTTCTTCATGGGCGTGATTGTGCGTCATTGCCGCGCAGCGGCCAACGCACCCAGCCCGTGGCCAGTGCCACACCGGTCAGGATCACGGCGCCACCCACCACCATCGGCCCGGTGATGGCTTCGCCGAGCAACAGCGCGCCGTAGCCGATGGCGAACACCGGGATCAGGAAGGTCACGGTCAGCGTCTTGCTCGGGCCGGCCTTTTCGATCAGGCGGAAATACAGGATGTAAGCCACCGCCGTGCACAGCACGCCCACCGCCACGATCGAACCCCAGGCCATCGCCCCCGGGTTCTGGCTGGGCCAGAACCAGATCGTCGGCACCGCCAGACCCAGGGTGGCACCGATCTGGCTGCCGGTGGCCGTGGCCAGCGGGTGTACGCCCGTGAGGTAGCGTTTGGTGCAACTGGCGGCCACGCCATAGCTGAGCGTGGCGCCCAGGCAGGCCAGCACCGCCCAGCCCGTGCCCCCGGTGGAGAAATCGGCCTTGGGCCAGGACAGCAGCACCACCCCGGCAAAGCCGATGGCCAGCCCCAGCGCACGGCTGCGCCCCGGTGAGTCGTTCAGCCAGAGCCAGGCCACCAGTGCACCAAACAGCGGCGTGGTGGCGTTCAGGATGGCCGAGACTCCGGTGGAAATGGAGAGCAGCGCATAGGCATAGAGCGCGAACGGGATCGCGGAATTGACCAGCCCGATCAGCAGAATGGCCCGCGCATGGCGCCTCAGGGTGGGCCAGTGCCCGGCCATGACGAGCACGGGCAGCAGCACCGCACTGGCCACCGCCACGCGCAGTCCGGCCGTGGCCCAGGGGCCGAATTCGGCCGCACCCAACAACATGAACAGGAACGACGCGCCCCACAGCGCAGCGAGCAGAACGAATTCGGCAGCCAGTGCAGCAGACATGGGGTTCAACCGGCCAGGCCGGCGTTTTCCTGGGCCCGCAGCTTGGCCGCGATGTATTCGCCGTGGGTCACGTGCAGCAACCCGGCCACCTTGCTGATGATGTGGTTCTCCAGCGCGGTGACGGTGCCATCGGCGTAGGCCACCTCCCACATGGCTTCCACCACCTGGATCTTCTGGGCCTGGCTGAAGCGTTCGTTGAGCGGGGCGGTGAAGCGGTAGTAGTCGTGGCTGGTGCGGGCCGCCTCGTGCGCCAGGTCCAGCAGGCGGGCCAGTTCGTCGTCCGTCAGGTGGAATTTGCGCCGCAGCGCCAGCAGCGCGGCGTCGCGTTCGGCGTCGCCCATGGTGGGCTCGGCGCGCATCACGTCCACGAGCAGCACGGCGGTGGCCAGTTCCAGGGCATGATCGGGCGCACTGCCCGGTGTGCCTGTGGCGGGCCCCTCCAGTTGGCGGGCGAGCTGGTCGAAAAAGTCCTTGAGTGTTCGCAGCATGGGGTGATGGTAGCGCTCAGCGCGCGTCGGCGCGCCAGCCCTGCACCCATGCCCCCAGGGCAATGCCAGCGAAGGCCCACAGCAGTTCCAGGTTGCCGGTGCCCAGTCCGGCAATGGCCGGCCCCGGGCACACGCCCGACAGGCCCCAGCCCACGCCAAACAGGGCGGCTCCCACCAGTGTGTCGCGGTTCCAGACGCTGGCGTGGCGCTGGAACACGCCGCCCAGCAAGGGGGCCTGGCGCAGCTTGGGCACGGCCCAGAAAGCCACCAGAACCACCGCCACCGCACCGCCCATCACCAGCATCAGGCCGAAGTCGGAAAACCGCAGAAAGCTCAGCACCACCTCGGGCCGTACCATGCCCGAAAGCGCCAGGCCGAAGCCGAACAGGGCCCCTGCCGCCAGCGTGGCCGCTCTGCTGGCCCAGCGTGGAGAAGGCGCGTTCATGCCTGCCACCTCGCCACCAGGTTGGCCGTCAGGAAGGCCGTGGCCATGAAGGTGAGCACCGCCATCAGTGAAGGCCATTGCAGCGACCCCAGCCCGCAGATGCCGTGGCCGGAGGTGCAGCCGTTGCTGAGCCGCGCGCCATAGCCCACGAAAAAGCCGCCCACCAGCAGCTGCCAGGCGGGGACCTCCGTGCCCAGCGGGGTGCCGTCGGTGAAGCCCAGCCACCAGATCAGGGCGCCCACGATCAAGCCAGCGGCATAGACCAACCGCCAGCCGCGCGACTCGGTGAACCGGCTTTGCTGAAAGAAGGGACGCCGCACCACGTACGACCAGGTGGTGGTGAACACCGAACTCATGCCGCCCACGCGGCCAGTGAACACGAACAGCAGGGCCGTGCCGGCGCCGATCAGCAAGCCGCCGGCCAGGTAATGGCCCCAGCCCAGCGGGAAGAGGGTGGTCATCCAGGTTTCCATGGCGCGATTATGGGGCTCAGGTGCCGCAGAATGTCTGATACCCCCGGGTCTGTTCGGGTGCGGCTGGCTGTGCCCAGACCGTGCCGGCCGGGGCGGCGTCAAACGGTCGACGTATCGCGGCCAGCAGCGCCTCGAACGGGCCCAGGTCCGCATCGGTGCTGGCCGCCTCCAGTGCGGCCTCCACCAGGTGGTTGCGCGGAATCACCAGCGGATTGGCCGCATCCATGCGTTCGGCGGCTTCGTCGGCACGGCCCGGTTGCTGCGCAAGCCGGTGTTTCCAGCGGCCCAGCCAGGCTTCCAGCGCCGGGGTGCCAGCACCGAAGTGCTCGGCCAGGGTAGGTGTCGCACCCGGCGAGCCTGTGCGCAGCGCGGTCGAAAGCAGCCGAAACCCCAGGGTGTGGTCCACCTGCCATGTGTGCAGCAGTTCCAGGTAGTCGTTCGCCAGCGACTGGTCGTCAAGCGCGTTGGCGGTGTCGAGCAGGCCCAGCTTGCGGCGGCATTCGGCCAGCCAGTAGGCCTGATAGATGGCGGGGTAATCGTTGACCAGCGCCGTGGCCCGCTCCACGGCCTCCTCTTCTGGGAGATCCATCACCAGCAGCAGGGTTTCGGCCAGGCGGGCCAGGTTCCATTGCGCAATGCCGGGCTGGTTGGCGTAGGCGTAGCGGCCATGGTGGTCGATGGAACTGAACACGGTGTCCGGGTCGTGTGCCTCCATGAAGGCACAGGGGCCGTAGTCGATGGTTTCGCCCGACAAGGTCATGTTGTCGGTGTTCATCACGCCGTGGATGAAGCCCACCCCCATCCAGCGGGCCACCAGGGCGGCCTGCCGTTCCATGACGGCCCGCAGCAGCGCCAGTGCGGGTTCGCGTGCGTCCACCAACGCCGGGTCGTGCCGGGCAATGACGTAGCGCAGGAGTCGGCGCAGGCCGTCCACGTCTCCACGGGCGGCCAGGAACTGGAAGGTGCCCACCCGCAGGTGGCTGGCCGCCGTGCGGGTGAGCACCGCACCGGGCAAAGGCCGCTCGCGGCGCACCGTTTCGCCTGTGGCTACGGCGGCCAGCGTGCGCGTGGTGGGGATGCCCAGCGCATGCATGGCCTCGCTGATCAGGAATTCCCGGAGCACCGGCCCCACTGCGGCCTTGCCGTCCCCCCCACGCGAAAACGGGGTGGGCCCGGAGCCTTTGAAGGCGATGTCGTGCCGCCGGCCCTGCGGGTCCAGCACCTCACCCAGTAGCAGGGCGCGCCCGTCTCCCAGTTGGGTCGAGAACCCGCCGAACTGGTGGCCGGCGTAGGCCTGGGCAATCGGCTGTGCGCCTGGCGGCACCACCTGCCCGGCGAACACCGCCAGCCCTTCGTCGCCGGCCAGCCGGTCGGCGTCCAGCCCCAGGTCGCGCGCCAGCTCGTGGTTGAAGCGCAGCCAGCGCGGCGCCGGGGCCGGCTGGGGTTGCCAGGGCACGTACAGGCCTTGGAGTTCGCGGGCGTAGCTGTGGTCGAACGGGAAGTGCCAAACAGGCGCGGTGGCGGCAGAAGCAGTCATGCAGAGGATTGTCCGGCCTTGGCAAGCACCTGCAAGGGCAGGGGTTATGCGCTGCGGGCTTGCCCGCATTGCTCCTGACCGCGTCTGCGCTTACGATGGGCCTGCACTTGCGTTGTCCTTTGCACGGAGCACACGCCATGGTCACAGTCGATGAGTTGCCTGCTGTCAAGCAGGGCCAGTGGTTTTTCGCCGGTGTCACCACCTGCCCGGTGCGCATCGTCCGCCACCACATGCTGTACGGCACCCACGACCCGGACGACCCGCCCGAACTCGCCGAAGACCGCGAGGCCGAGTGCTACTACATCCGCTACCACCTGCCCCGGCTGGAATCGCCCTGGCTGGACGGCGGCACCGCCCTCACGCTGCGCGAGGCCGTGTTCCTGGCCGAACGCAAGCTCGGCCCGGTCGTCACCTGGGACGACTGAGCACCGCTTCCACCCGGTACTGCGCCGTGCCCTCGGCCCAGGCGCGCAGCCGGTCGATGTTGGGGTGTTTGCCCGGGTGGGCCAGCGCGTCGGCCAGGTGCTCGCCGTACCATTCCAGGCCCTCGGCCGCAGCCGCCGGGGTGATGACGCCGCCGTAGCGCTCTGCCAGCGCGTGGTACACCGCCAGCGAACCGGCCTGGCCGGGCCGGTTTTCAATGGTGGCCACGGTCTGGCCTGCGGCATCCAGCAGGCGCACGGCTGCCAGGTGGGCCACGGAAGGCAGGTGTTTCAGGCGTTCGGCAAAGTTCAAGGGGTACCCCGCAGCGAATACACAGATGCAGTCCGGCCGCTGGCCGGTTCTGGCGTGCCGCACTGTACACGACGGGCCCCGGGTTGCGGCACAATGCCTCAACCGGGCAGTGCCGATCTTCACCCGCCCGGACGACAGAGGAGACCCCGCCGGCCATGTCCGCAGCACCCGATACTTCCGCGCCTGCTCGAGCCCCCGCGCGTGGCGACTGGCTCCACGCCCTGCGTGACGACTACGCACTCGCCGTGCTGACACTCGGCGGCCTGGTGGCGGTGCTCTGGCTGGCCCCGTTCGCGGTCTACCGGGCGCTGGAGGCCAACTGGCTCGCCGCCGTCTCGGACGCGCTGCTCTCCATGGTTCTCGGTGGCGCCGCCTGGCATGCCTGGCGCACGCGCGACACGCGCTGGCCTGGCTGGATCATGGCCTTCGCCATCGTGGGCGGCATCTGGGCCATTGGCGTGGCCGCCGATTTCGCGGCCCTGTTCTGGGCCTACCCCGCCGTGTTGATGATGTTTTTCCTGATCCCGGCGCCAGCCGCAGCGGTGCTCGGTGTCGGGGCGGTGGCGGGCGCCGCCGCTCTGTCGTGGAACGAACTCGGGGGCACCCAGGGCCTGCCGTTCTTCGTGATCACCAATGCCTTGACCGGGGTGTTCGGTTACCTGGTGTCGCAACAGGCGCATCAGCGTATCGAGCGCTGGCAGACCCTCAGCCTGATCGACCCGCTCACCGGCATTGGCAACCGCCGGCTGATGGAGGTCGAGTTCGCGCAGGCCTTCACCCCCTCCGCCTCGGGAGGCATGCTCGCGGTGCTGGACATCGACCACTTCAAGCAGGTCAATGATCGCCATGGCCACGACGCCGGAGACGCCGTGCTGCGCGACGTGGCGGCCGTCGTCCAGCTGGCCCTGCGCAAGTCCGACCGCCTGTTTCGCCTCGGTGGCGAGGAATTCGTCATCTGGCTGCCCCACGGCGACAGTGCCGCCGCTTCGGCGGTGCTCGAACGGGTGCGGCAGGTGGTGCGCGAGCGGGTGCGTGTGGGCGGCGAGGCCATCACCTTCTCGGCGGGGGTTGCCACCCACAACGCCCCGGAGCCTTGGCAAGCCTGCCTCGCCCGTGCCGATGCCGCCCTCTACCGCGCCAAGCGCGAAGGCCGCGACCGGGTGCTGTGGCCACAGCCCGGGGAGGCCGTGGCCGCCAGAAACTGATTGATGCAAAATCTGCCAAACCAACAATAGCAAGCAGAGGGATGGCCACACTGATACCCGCACTGGGCAGTTGCGTGTCGCGCATGACGGGCGGCGAGCGCCGCGTGGCCGAGCGGCTGGAGCAAAAGCTCGACGACGACTACCTGCTCTGGTACGACGTGCCCATAGGCCCGCGCAGCGCCCACCCGGACTTTGTGATCATCCACCCCCGGCGCGGCATTCTGGTGCTGGAGGTGAAGTGACCTGACTCCGATGTGGACAATTGGGGCGAGTGGGGTAGGATGGTTTGCTTAATGTTTGACACCGCTTGGGCTCACTTACCCCACGAATCCTTCAACCCCGTCACCCGGTTGAACACCACCTTCCCGCCTACCCCATGTTCCACCCGGTCGGCCACAAAGTACCCGTGCCGCTCGAACTGGAACTTCTGGTCTGGCTGCGCAGCGGCCAGTGACGGCTCCACGTAGGCCGTCACCACCTTCAGGCTGTCGGGGTTCAGGGCGTCCAGGAAGTTCTTGCCGCCCGCGTCGGGCTGCGCTTCGGTAAACAGGCGGTCGTACAGGCGCACTTCGGCTTGCACGCCGTCGTTCACGCCCACCCAGGTAATGGCGGCCTTGGCCTTCACGCTGTCGGCGCCGGGGGTGCCGCTCTTGGTGCCGGGTATCACCTTGGCGTGCACCTCGGTCACCTGGCCGTTGGCGTCGCGGGTGCAGCCGGTGCATTCGATCACGAAGCCGCCCTTCAGGCGCACCACATTGCCAGGGAACAAACGCTTGTAGCCCTTGGGCGGCACTTCTTCAAAGTCCTCGCGCTCAATCCACACCTCTTTGCCTATTTTGAAGCGGCGCTCGGGCGGTGGGGTTTGCCCTTCGGCCAAGGCCGAGTGGGGCAGGGCGGGCTGGGTGCATTCCTCGGTGTAGGCGTCGCTGCCAAAGGCTTCGGCCCAGTTGGTCAGCACCAGCTTCACCGGGTCCAGCACGGCCATGCCACGGTGGGCTTTGTTTTCCAGGTCTTCGCGCAGGCAGCCTTCCAGGGTGCTGTAGTCAATCCAGCTGTCGCTCTTGGTCACGCCTATGCGTTCGGCAAACAGTTGAATGGCTTCGGGCGTGTAGCCACGGCGGCGCAGGCCCACAATGGTTGGCATGCGCGGGTCGTCCCAGCCGCTCACCTTGCCTTCGTTCACCAGTTGCGCCAGCTTGCGCTTGCTGGTGATCACGTAAGTCAGGTTCAGGCGGGCAAATTCGTACTGGCGCGGGGGCGGGGCTTTCAGCAGGCCGCCTTCGGTCAGGCGTTCCAGCAGCCAGTCGTAGAAGGGGCGCTGGTCTTCAAATTCCAGCGTGCAAATGCTGTGGGTAATCTGCTCCAGCGCGTCTTCAATGGGGTGGGCAAAGGTGTACATCGGGTAGATGCACCATTTGTCGCCCGTGTTGTGGTGCGTGGCGCGGCGTATGCGGTAAATGGCCGGGTCGCGCAGGTTGATGTTGGGGCTGGCCATGTCGATCTTGGCGCGCAGCACGGCGGCGCCGTCGGCCAGCTTGCCGTCGCGCATGTCGCGAAAGCGCGCCAGGTTCTCGGCAGGCGTG
>JAUVXK010000129.1 GCA_030603635.1 Burkholderiales bacterium
GTTGTCGCCTGACCTGTGCGGCCGCTTCACCGGGCGCATCGTGCGGGGCATCAACCCGCAGGCCCCCACGCCCGCCTGGATGGTGGAGCGCCTGGCCCGTTGTGGCCAGCGCAGCGTGTCTGCATTGGTGGACATCTCCAACTACGTGATGTTCGAACTGGGCCGCCCGTCGCACATCTTCGACCTCGACAAGATCCACGGCGGCCTGCAAGTACGTTGGGGCAAAGCCGGGGAACAGCTCAAGCTGCTGAATGGCAACACCGTCACGGTGGACGAGACCGTGGGCGTCATCGCCGACGACCAAGCGGTGGAGTCGCTCGCGGGCATCATGGGCGGCGACGCCACCGCCGTGGGCGACGATACACGCAACGTCTTCGTGGAGGCCGCGTTCTGGTGGCCCAAGGCCATCGCGGGCCGTTCACGCCGCTACAACTTCAGCACCGACGCGGGCCACCGCTTCGAGCGCGGGGTCGATCCCCAGCTCACTGTGGAACACGTCGAGCGCATCACCGACCTCATCTTGCAAATCTGCGGTGGCCAGGCCGGCCCCATCGACGACCACGTCGTCAACATGCCCGAGTCCAAGCCGGTCACGCTGCGTGTGGCACGGGCGGCCAAGGTCATTGGCATGCCGGTCACGCAGCAGCAATGCGCTGACGCACTGCGCCGCCTCAGCCTGCCCGTGAGCGTGGGTGAGGGCAAGGACGGAAACGACGCTGGCGTCGTGACCGTCACGCCGCCGTCCTTCCGTTTCGATCTGCAGATCGAGGAAGACCTGATCGAAGAGGTGGCGCGCGTCATCGGCTACGACCACCTGCCGCACACCCCGCCGCTCGCGCCGGTGACGGCCAAGATCCGCCCCGAGAGCCGCCGCGCACCCTTCCAGTTGCGTCGCCAACTGGCGCAGCTGGGGTACCAGGAAACCATCAACTACAGCTTTGTGGAAGAGCGCTGGGAGCGCGATTACGCGGACAATGCCGACCCCATCCGCCTGCTCAACCCCATCGCCAGCCAGATGAACGTGATGCGTTCTTCGCTGCTGGGCAGCCTGCTGGCTGTGCTCAAGTTCAACACCGACCGCAAGGCGCACCGTGTGCGTGTGTTCGAGCTGGGTCGGGTGTTCAGCAAAGATGCATCGGTGGCCGACAGCGACACCAGCGTGGCCGGTTTTGCCCAGCCCATGCGTGTGGCGGGCGTAGCCTATGGTGACGATGCCAGCCTGCAGTGGGGGGTGTCTGCCCGAGCGGTGGATTTCTACGATGTCAAAGGCGACGTGGAGGCCCTGCTGGCCCCCCGTGTCCCGACTTTCGAGCCCGCCTCTCACCCGGCCATGCACCCCGGGCGTTGTGCCCGTGTGCTGCTGGAGGGCGAGCCCATCGGCTTTGTGGGGGAACTCCACCCCCGCTGGCGCCAGTTCGAAGGCTGGCAACAGGCGCCGGTGATGTTCGAGCTGGAGTTGCCGGCCGTGTTGCAGCGCCAGGTACCCGTGGCACAGCCCGTCACGCGCCACCAGCCGGTGGAACGCGACATCGCCGTGGTGGTGAAGGAAGCGGTCACCCATGCGGCCCTGATGGAAGCCGTGCATGCCGCAGCCACCCATGGCTGGCTCACGCAGGCGGTGCTGTTTGACGTGTACCGCCCCAAAAAAGGCGCTGAGCAGACGGGCGGCCTCGCCCCCGAGGAGAAGAGCCTGGCCGTGCGTCTCACGCTGGAGCGGGGCGATGCCAACCTCACCGACGAAGAGATCGACGGCGTGGTCAAGGCCGTCCTGGCTTCGCTGGCCGAGCGTGTGCAGGCCCGTTTGCGTTAATCTACGTCAGGAGGTTCAGGCATGAACGATCGACCGGCAACCGACCGCAGCACCGCGGCAGACGTGGAAGGCGGAGCCTTGACCAAGGCGCAGCTTGCGGAAATGCTCTATGAGCAGATCGGCTTCAACAAGCGCGAATCCAAGGACATCGTGGATGCGTTTTTTGAAGTCATCAGCACGAGTCTCGTCCAGGGAGATGACGTAAAGCTGTCGGGTTTCGGCAACTTCCAGATCCGTACCAAGGCGCCGCGACCCGGACGCAATCCGCGAACCGGCGAACCGGTGGCCATTGAGGCCCGCCGTGTGGTGACCTTCCATGCCAGCCCGAAGCTGAAGGAGGCGGTCCAGGAAGGCGGTTCAACGCCGGGCTCCGACGCGCCCTGACGCCATCTCCGGCGGGGGTTCAACCGTGCGCCGCTTCCAGCGCCAGCAGGGCCCGCTTGCGATCCAACCCCCCCGTGTAGCCGGTCAGTGCCCCATGGCTACCGACCACCCGGTGACAGGGGATGACGATGCCCAGCGGATTGCGCCCGATGGCGCCTCCGGTGGCCCGCACCGCCGCTGGCCTTCCGATCGATTGCGAAACGACCGCGTAGCTGGTGGTCTGGCCGTACGGTATGGCCTGCAGGGCCCGCCAGACGGATTGCTGAAAAGGCGTGCCACCATACAAGCGCAACGGCAGGTCAAAGGATGT
The DNA here is from genome assembly GCA_030603635.1 of Burkholderiales bacterium. GTDB lineage: Bacteria > Pseudomonadota > Gammaproteobacteria > Burkholderiales > Burkholderiaceae_C > Tepidicella. The sequence goes on from JAUVXK010000129.1 coordinate 2,505, forward strand.
CTGCCGCCCGGCAAAGTAGCGATCCAGTTGGCGCACCGCCTCGGCCAGCACGCCATCGGCAGGTACGCGGGGGGCATCCGAGGCCCACGTCGGAATGCCCGCCTGATCGCTGAACCACACCCCCAGCAGGTCGTGGCCTTGGCGTGTGAGCAGCAAACGCCCCAGCGGGCTGTCCCATTCGGTGGTTTGAATCGGGTCGTTACAGGCTGACGTCATGATCGGAGTTCCTACAATGTGGCGTGTCGCACATTTTGAACCTTATGACCGCAGCCGTCACCTTCCCAGCCAGCGCCTTCAAGGCCTACGACATCCGGGGCGTGGTACCCGATGTCCTCAACCCCGCATTTGCCCATGCGCTGGGGCGCGCTTTCGGCGCCCGGGCGCTGGCGTTGGGCGAATCCACCGTGGCCGTGGGGCGTGACGGTCGGCTCAGCAGCCCTGAACTTTCGGCCGCCTTGATCGAGGGTTTGGCGCAATCGGGGGTCGACGTGATCGACGTGGGCATGGTGACCACCCCCATGCTCTACTTCGCGGCCCACACGCTGTGCAGAAGTGGCATCCAGGTCACCGGCAGCCACAATCCCAAGCACCACAATGGCTTCAAGATGGTGCTGGCTGGCAAGGCCATTTACGGCGAGGACATTCAGGCCCTGCGGCGCGAGATGGAAGCCGGGCCCATCCCCGCCGGGCGTCAGGGGCAGGTCCGTCGGCTGGATGTGCTGGCCGATTACACCGCCCGCATCGTGGGCGACGTGAAGCTGCAACGCCCGCTTCGCATCGTGGTGGACAGTGGCAACGGGGTGGCCGGTGCCTCGGCGCCACAACTGTTCCGTGCGCTGGGCTGCGAAGTGACCGAATTGTTCAGCGAGGTCGACGGCCACTTCCCGAACCACCACCCCGATCCCTCCAAACCCGAGAATGTGCAGGATCTGATCCACACCCTGCAGGCCACCGGCGCCGACCTGGGCCTGGCCTTCGATGGCGACGGCGACCGGCTCGGCATTGTCACGCCGAGTGGGCAGACCATCTACCCGGACCGCCAGATGCTGCTGTTCGCCCAGGACGTTCTGTCCCGTGTGCCGGGAGCCGCCATCGTGTTCGATGTCAAGTGCAGCCAGCGGCTGGCACCGGCGATCCGTGCCGCTGGAGGCGTGCCCCTGATGTACAAGACGGGACATTCCCTCATCAAGGCCAAAATGAAAGAGGTGGAATCACCACTGGGTGGAGAGATGAGCGGCCACATCTTTTTCAAAGAACGCTGGTTTGGCTTCGACGACGGCACCTACGCCGGCGCGCGCCTTCTGGAAATCCTGAGCCGCCATGCCGACCCGGCAGGCGTGCTCGAAGCCTTGCCGACCAGCCACTCCACCCCCGAACTCAACGTGGCCTGTGCCGAAGGTGAACCTCACCGCCTGGTGGCCGAGTTGCAGGCGATCGCCCGCTTCGAGGCGCCGGCCGAGGTCAACACCATCGACGGCCTGCGGGTGGACTGGCCGGATGGCTTCGGCCTCATTCGCGCGTCCAACACCACGCCCGTTCTGGTGCTGCGATTCGAAGGGCAGACCACCGAAGCCCTGCAGCGCATCAAGCACGAGATGCTGACGTTGTTGCGGCGGGTCAAGCCTGGGGCCACCTTGGGCGGGGCGGCGCATTGAACGCGCCGCTCGCTTCGGTCACGGTCGTGATCGTCAGCTACAACAGCGCGCATTGCATCGATGCGTTGTTGCCCCTGTTGTTGCGTTGTCCACATGTCGTGGTATCCGACAACGGCAGCCATGACGGAACCGCCGACAGGATCGCCACCTCGCTGCCCCATGCCGTGGTTCTGGAACACGGGCGTAACCTCGGTTTTGGTGCCGCCAACAACCGGGCGCTGGAAATCGTTCACACCCCTTTTGCCTTGCTGCTCAATCCGGATTGCATCCTGGAGCCGTCCCAGTTGGAAGCACTGCTTCGTGCGGCGGACGAGTTCCCCGAGGCGGCCGTCCTGGCTCCCCAGTTGCTGGACGGACGGGGAGCGCCCGATGTCAACTACCGGTGGCCCAACCTGTTCTGGAAGCCGAAAGGCCCTGCAGCCGATGGCCCCGTCTGCGTGGGTTTCGTATGCGGTGCGGCGATGCTCTTGCGGCGAACGGCGTTCGAGCAGACCGGATATTTCGACGAAGACTTCTTTCTCTACTACGAGGACGACGATCTGTGCTTGCGGCTCTTCCAGCGGCGTCTGCCGATCTTGGTGATTCCCTCCATCACCGCCACGCACCACTCGCGTGGATCGGTCAAGGGCCGTCGGCCCTGGCGCAGCGAATACTGGCGTGGTTACCACCACGCTCAGTCAAAACTCATTTATGCGTCCAAGCACCGTTCTGGCCGTATGGCCAGGGTCATGCGGCGGCGGTTGCTGTGGTTGACCGCCATGGCGTTGCCGTTTCGGGTGCTCGCCTTTTCACCGAAGTTGATCGCGAGGATGGTGGGACGGTGGGCAGGACTGTGGAGGTGGAATGCCCATGACCGTTGACCAACCTGCGGCCACACTGTGCATAGGTGTGATCGCCATGAACGAGGCGCACAGGATCCGCGCCTGTCTCGAAAGCGCCGCATTTGCCGATCAGGTGGTTGTGGTGGACAGCGGCAGCACCGATCAGACGAGGGAGCTCGCCACCGCCATGGGCGCTGAAGTCCATCTGCACTCCGACTGGAAAGGCTTTGCCGAACAGCGCAACCGGCTGCTTCAACATGTTCGTTGTGACTATGTGTTCTTTCTCGATGCCGACGAAGTCATCGGCCCGGAACTGCAGGCGGAAATACAACGAGCCGTGCAAGATCGCTCCGAGGCGGTGTGGGAGATTCAGTGGGAGGAGGTGGCATTTGGAAAACGGCTCTCACGGATGAATTCCACCGGCGGTATACGCAGGCTCTTTCCCCGTGAGCAATTGATTGGCTTCGACGGCGTGGTGCACGAGAAAGCCCTGCTTGCTCGTCCTGACATGGAGACGAGGCGCTTTCGCCGCCGTCTTCTGCATTACTCTCGCCCCACGGTATATGCCAGCCTTAGGAAGCTGGCACAGTATGTGCAACTCGGGGCCGCAAAGCGCGCAGAGGCAGGCAAGACGGGTGGGGTGCTGCGTGGATTCGGCTCGGGGCTTGCAATTTTCATCAAGCTCTACTTCATCAGACGCGGTTTCCTGTGCGGCCCGCAAGGCTTCCTTTTTTGCTTCTTTATCGCCCTAGAATGTTTTTTCCGGTATGTGGCGCTGAAATACGACGTGAGCTCAGGCGAAAGCCATTATGTCAAAAGATGATCTGATTTTCTCCGATCGATAATCGGACCTCATCTGCCTGATGCCATTTTTCGAAGAATTGTCAATTTTTTGAATATTTTGTACGCATTTCGGCCAACTTTTGAATTCAGATCGGTTATATTGTATTTGATTCCCCTTTCCTTCAGGGCATTTTGCAGATATTCTCGATACGTTGCTGTGACGGTTCGAACATTGGGGCCAAGATAGTTTTTCATGAAAACCGAATATTTGATTTCCGACTCCCAGTCGTACCTGATTTCCGACGTTTCTTTTCGGTATTCGGCATATTCCACCATGCTCTCCAGCAGTCCAAGCTTGGGGATGAGGTGCATTTCTCCGCTGGCTTCATGAAAAATCCATCGATGGTGAACATGGCCTTTCCAGTTCAGACTTTCGATGTGGCTCAGTTCGGCCTCGATGCTGGGCATCGTGATGATGCCTTTACGGGCAATCTTCGGTAAATATTCAAGTGCAAGAAAGGGATTGTATAAATCCTCAAGCGTGTGAGTACATATCGCATAGGAGAAGCCGCCTATTTTTCTGGAGGCCGCCAGAATCTTCTCCCATCCCTGTATGGTGCAAATGTCTGCTGCAATGGATCTTTCGCTATCGGTTGCATTGATATCGACAATACAGTCGACGACCGGTGCGCTCCAGCTCGTTGCGGCTCCACCCACGTCGATCACGCGAAAGGATGGGTCACGCTCTCGTTCGCTTGAAAGCTGTTCAAGCAACTGTTTTCGCGAAGTGTCAGAGTTCGTGAATGAAATTGTAAGCATATGATTCAAGATGCAAGCCGTGAGTAGCCGTCAATCAGATGGGTGATGTCTTTGTTAGGTGAGAAGAAGGTTTTTCGGATTTTCGATTCCTTATGCAAGGATCGTTGGAGTCGCATGATATTCTCGTGTTTCCAGGAAATGCCATTTCGTCTCTTGCACTTGTCAAAGTCAATGATCCAGACCTTGCCGTCTGTACCGAGCAATATATTGTGGCAGTTCAGGTCGGAGTGAAAGATCTGATGGTTGTGCATCTGTCGGATGGTTTCCCCGATCCGTTCCCACTCGTGGGGCTCG
>JAUVXK010000081.1 GCA_030603635.1 Burkholderiales bacterium
GTGCCGCCTCGCGCCCCAGGGGATGGGCGCGCAGGGCCTCAAGCGCGCGGCCGGATGCCTCGGCCGGGCAGAGCACGATCATGCGGCCTTCGCAGGCCATGTCCAGCGGGTCCAGGCCGAGCAGTTCGCAGGCGGCGGCCACGGCCGGGCGCACCGGAATGGCCGCCTCTTCCAGCACCATGCCGACACCGGACTGGTGGGCGATCTCGTTGAGCGTGGCCGACAGGCCGCCGCGCGTCGGGTCGCGCAGCACATGCACCTCGGGGACGGCTTGCAGCAGATCGGCCACGAGGCCGTGCAGGGCCGCGGTGTCGGACACGATGGGAGTGGCCAGCCCCAGCGATTCGCGGGCGCACAGGATGGCCAGGCCATGTTCGCCGATGGGACCGGTGACAAGGATGTGGTCGCCGGGCCGGGCGCGCGCGCCGTGCACATCGACGCCGTCACGCAGCACGCCCACGCCGGTGGTGGCGATGTAGACGCCACCGCCCTGCCCGCGCGGCACGACCTTGGTATCGCCCGTGACCACGGGCACACCCGCCGCGCGCGAGGCACGGGCCATGGACGCGACGATGCGCTGCAGGTCCGCGAGCGCCAGCCCCTCCTCCAGAATGAAGCTGGCCGAGAGGTAGAGCGGCTGCGCGCCCATGGCGGCCACGTCGTTCAGGGTGCCATACACCGCCAGGCAGCCGATGTCGCCACCGGGAAAGAACAGTGGGGAGACGACGTGCGCATCGGTGGCCATGACGAGCTGGCCTCGGGGGGTGGGCAGCACGGCCCCGTCGTTGCCGGCGTCCAGGTGCGGGTTGCCCTAGATCTGCTCGTACAGCTGTTGCACCAGTTTCGTCATGGCCCGGCCGCCGGCGCCGTGGGTCAGGTCCACATGGCCGTGGGTCAGGTCCAGCGTGGGGGCGAAGAAGTCGGTGCGGGCGGTCATGCGGGCTGGGTGGTGCTCTGGGGAGGCGTGGCGGGCGGGTCGCGCCAGCGCCCGTACTGGTAGTGCGCCGCGCAGGCGCCTTCGGCCGACACCATGCAGGCACCGATCGGGTGTTCCGGTGTGCAGCCGGTGCCGAAGATGCGGCAGTCCTGGGGCCGCTTGTCGCCGCGCACGATGGCGGCGCATTCGCAGGCCTTGTGGTCGGACACGGGCCGGTAGGCGAGGCCGAAGCGGCGTTCGGCGTCGAAATCGGCATAGGCGTCGGCCAGCCGCAGCGCACTGTCGGGCAGGCTGCCGAGGCCACGCCATTCGAAGGACTCGCGCCGCGTGAACACCTGCTGCATCAGTGCTTGGGCCTTGGCGTTGCCTTGGCGGGTGACGGCGCGGGTGAAGGCGGTCTCCACGCGGTGCTGGCCCTGGACGATCTGGCGCAGCAGCCACCAGATCGCCTGCAACAGGTCCAGCGGCTCGAAACCGGCGATCACGATGGGCTTGCGGTGCTGGCGGGCCACGGCCTCGTAGGGGGCGCTGCCGATCACGGTGGACACGTGGCCGGGACCGATGAAGCCGTCGATGACCGCGGGCTCAGGCCCACTGAGGATGGCGTGCATGGCCGCCGGCGTGAGCACATGGTGGCACAGCACCGAGAAGTTGCGCAGCCCTTCGGCGTGGGCTTGGAGTACGGCTACCGCAGTGGGGGGCGTGGTGGTTTCGAAGCCGATGGCCAGGAACACCACCTGTTGCTGCGGATGTTCCCGCGCCCACTGCAGGGCCTGCAGCGGCGAGGTGAGCATGCGCACCTGCGCACCCAGCGCCTGGGCTTTGCGCAGCGTCAGGCGGTCCGAGGCCGGCACCCGCAACACGTCGCCGTAGGTGAACAAGGTCACGCCGGGCCGCTGCGCCAGCGCGATGGCCTGGTCGATGCGGCCGATAGGCAGCACGCAGACCGGGCAACCCGGTCCGTGGATGAGGCGCAGGCGTGGGGGCAGCAGGTCCTGCAGGCCATGGCGCGACAGGGCATGGGTGTGGCCGCCGCAGAACTCCATCACGCGCACGTCGCGGTCGGGCGGCGTGGCCTGTGCAATGGCGTCGGCCAGGCCCTGCGCCAGACGGGCATCGCGAAAGGCGTGCATGAGATGGGGAGGTGACTCCGTGGCGGGGTTCATGGCAAGGGTGGGGGCAGGGGGTCGAACTGGAGTTCACGTATCAGGGCCAGCGTGGCCAAGGCTTCAGCCTCGTCGATCACTTGCAGGGCAAAGCCCACGTGCACGATCACGTAGTCGCCCACCTGCACCCCGTCGAGCAGGGCCAAAGACACCCGCTGGCGCACGCCGTCCAGCTCCACCCAGGCGTCTTGGGGCGGGAGCAGTTCAACCACGCGGGCAGGGACAGCCAGACACATGGCTCAATGGTAGGCCAGAACCAGCCGGGCCACCACGGCCTGCCCGTAGGCGATGGCGGCATCGCCCGGCGGCAGCCGCCGTGGCAACAGGCAGCGCAGGCCGGCGCGGGTGAGGCGATCGAGCAGGGCACTGCGCAACAGCCGGTTGTGCAGGCAGCCACCGCCCAGCGCGACGGTGTCGGTGCCTACCTGCGCCGCAGCGTTCATGAGCCAGGTGGCGAGGCCTTCGGCCAGTGTAGCCTGGAAGCAGGCGGCGCCTGCGTCGGCGTCGGGTGTATTGGCCAGATGGTCCAGCAACGGGCCGAAATCGAGTCGTTCCGGCTGGCCAGGGGAGGTGTGTTTTTGCCAACCTCCGGTTAAAGGGGGCCAGGGGCCGTGGCGTTGAGCGGCGGCTTCGAGGGCTTGCGCGGCAGCGGCCGGATGCGATTGCCGGTGGCACAGGCCCAGCAACGAGGCGGCCGCATCGAACAGCCGGCCCAGACTGGTCGAGGGGGGGCAGCGCACGCCTCGGTCGAGCAGGTGCAGCAGTGGCTCGGCCATGCCGGCCGGCCCATGAGCACGGGCGTGGGCCAGCGCCCTGTCGGCATGGCCCAGCCGGTGCAGCGCGGCCACGGCCAGGCGCCAGGGTTCGCGGCTGGCGGCGTCGCCACCCGGCAGGGGCAGTGGACTGAGATGGCCCAGCCGGGTGGCGTGCGGGCCATGCAGGCGCAGCAGCTCACCGCCCCAGGCCTGGCCATCGGTGCCCAGGCCGAAGCCGTCCAGGGCCAGCCCCACGAGGTCAGGGGCCGGTTCGGACGGCGCGTGCTCGGCCCACACCGCCGCGAGGTGGGCGTGGTGGTGCTGTACGGCCAGCGTGGGCACACCCGCTTCGGTGGCCAGGGCGTGGGCCAGCCGCGTGCTGGGAAAGTCCGGATGCAGATCGTGGGCCAGGGTGTGTGCGGGCGAGCCTTGGGAAGCCAGTTGTTGCCAGCCGGTCTGGGCTTGGGCGGTGTGCTGCTCGCAGGCCGTTGCGTCGTCCAGATCGAGTGGCGGGCGGCTGAGCTGGGCGAATCGCGCGGCGGCCACGCACACGGTGGCCTGAGAGAGTGCACCGAGCGCCAGCACGGGTGGCCCGGGAGGCAGCGGCAGGTCGTCGATCCAGGCGTCGGCCACAGCGTGCTCGGGAGGTCAGGCGGGTGGCGCGGGCCGCCCGGTCAGCGGACCGTCGCGAGCGGGGCCAGGCGCAGAGCCGCCTGCAGCCACGCCAGCCAGTCGTCCATGCCCTCGCCGGTGGTGGCCGACACGCGGATGATGCGCAGGGCTGGGTTGACACGTCGCGCATGGGTTTCGGCCTGGGCCACATCGAACGACAGGTGCGGTAGCAAATCGCACTTGTTGAGCAGCATCACGTCGGCGCTGCGGAACATGTCGGGGTATTTGAGGGGTTTGTCCTCGCCTTCGGTCACGGAATGGATGACCACCCGATGCGCCTCCCCCAGGTCGAACGCGGCGGGGCAGACCAGGTTGCCCACGTTCTCGATCATGAGCAGCCCGCCACGCGGCAGGGGCAAGGCGGGCAGGGCCTGGGCCACCATGCGGGCGTCCAGGTGGCAACCCTTGCCGGTGTTGATCTGCAACGCCGGCGCACCGGTGGCGCGAATGCGCTCGGCGTCCAAGCCGGTCTGCTGGTCGCCCTCGATGACCGCGACCGGCACCCGGCCGGCGAGTTGCTCGATGGTCTTGACCAGCAAGGTGGTCTTGCCCGACCCCGGGCTGGACACGAGGTTCAGCGCCAGCACGCCCAGCCCCGCGAAGGTGGCGCGGTTGATGATCGCCTGCCGGTCGTTGCGGGCCAGCAGGTCCTGTTCGATCTGTACCAGGCGCGGTTCGGGTGCCAGTGTCACATGGGTCACATGGGCATCCGCGTGGTCACGATGATGTTCGTGGGTATGTCCGTGCGCATGAACATGCCCGTGGTGGTCATGTGAGTGGTCGTGGGCAGGGTGGGTGTGGAAGGTGGCGCCGTCGCCGCCACAGCCGCAGGTGGTGCACATGGAGGTCTCCCGGTTCATTCCACGTCCAGATCGCGGACGCGCAGTTCGGTGCCCGACAGCACCTGCATCGGCAGGTGGCCGCAGGCCATGCATGCATCGTACAGCGTGGAGAGCGCCTGCTGCCGTCCACAGGCCGGGCAAGCCCCCTGAGCGGCCACGGGCAGCAGCACCAGTTCGGCGCCTTCGGCGCAGGTGCCGTGGCTGGCGGCGTCGAAGGCCAGCGCCAGCGCCTGCGGCTCCACGCACGACAGATCGCCCACCTCCAGCCGCACCACCCGGGCCCGCTGGAAGCCCTGAGACAAGGCCGCCGATTCGATCAGGCGCACCATTTCCTCAGCGAGGGACAGTTCGTGCATGCTGCAAGGATAAGCCGGTTTGGCTGGTGTGTTGAAGTGCGTGAGAGTTCGAAATCGATTACCCTAGAAAAAACGGAGGCAAGCCCATGGGCCAGGCCGGTGTGCAATCACCCCTGTATGTGTTCGAGAAGTTCGATGCCGGCATCGTGCTGCTCAACAAGCGGCGCGAGGTGGTGGGCATGAACGACTATGCTCGCAGCGTGTTGCCGGTCGATCGGATGCAGCCCTTCGACCGCTTCGTGCTCGACTTTCACCCCGAGCGCTCGCGTGCCAAGGTCAACTTCATGCTGGATCAGGCCAGCGGTTGCCCGGTGGCGAACAACCTGCCGATGACCATGATCATCAACATTCCGGAACAGGTGTTGCTGATCAAGGTTTCCCGCATCACCGACGCCAGTCATCGGCTCACAGGCTATGCGCTGGTGTTCTACGACGTGACGCAGATCGTCAGCCAGGACGATCCATCGTCACATGCCAGCGCACGCCGGCTCAACCGCATACCGACCGTCGCCAACCAGAAGATCGCCTTCGTCAACACGACGGACGTGTGCTGCATCGAGTCCGACGGCCATTACTGCCGGGTACTCACCCCCGAGGGCTGGCATTTCTGCAACCTCAGCATCAGTGATCTGGAAGCCCGACTCGACCCGGAGCAGTTTGTGCGCGTGCACCGCCGCTTCATCGTACGGCTCGGGGCGATCGAGTCGTTGGTGCGGGACGGCAGCAAGACCCGCATCCAACTGCATCGGCATCCCAAGGTGGCCGTACCCGTCTCGCGGACCGAGGTGACCCGCCTGCGCGAACGCTTGGGGCTGCGAGGCAAAACCTAGCGCGACGACAGCTCCGGATTTTCCCTGATTGCGCGAAACCGCTGGGCTTGATCTCGTCGTTTCGTGCAGCTCAGGCTGCAATTCGTGCGAGATTTTCGCGTTTCAGGTTTTTCTGGGGCTCAAAACCCATGGCTATACAGGGTCATGCCCTGGGCGTAGACTGATTTTGCATTGACAAAAATCAATTTTCCCCCCCCGAAAACGAGGAGACGCCATGATTCCACCGAGCTTCGAATACCACGCGCCGCGCTCCGTCGGCGAAGCGGTGGCCCTGCTGGACCAGTATGGGTCGGATGCCAAGCTGCTGGCCGGCGGCCACAGCCTGCTGCCGATGATGAAGCTGCGCTTCGCGCAGCCGGCACACTTGATCGATATCAACCGCATCCCGGAGCTGCGCGGCATCCACGAAGAAGGCGACACGGTGGTGATCGGCGCGATGACGGTCGAGAACGACCTGATCAACTCCCCCATCCTCCAGGCCAAGGTGCCGCTGCTGGCCGAGGCGGCCAAGCTGATCGCCGACCCGCAGGTGCGCAACCGCGGCACCATCGGCGGCGACATCGCGCACGGTGATCCGGGCAACGACCATCCAGCGCTGTCCCTGGCCTGCAACGCCAGCTTCGTGCTCGAAGGCCCCAACGGCCGGCGCACGGTGGCGGCGGACGGCTTTTTCCTCGGCACTTACATGACGTTGCTGGAGGAGACCGAAGTGATGGTCGAGATCCGCGTGCCCGCCTTCGCGCAGGGCACCGGCTGGGCTTACGAAAAGCTCAAGCGCAAGACGGGCGACTGGGCCACCGCCGGCTGTGCGGTCGTCATGCGCAAGAGCGGCAACACCGTCAGCCACGTTCGCATCGCACTGACCAATGTGGCGCCGACCGCGCTGCGCGCCGAGGCCGCCGAGCAGGCGGTGCTGGGCAAGGCCCTGACGCCCGACGTGCTGGAGGCCGCCGCGCAGGCCGCGATGGCGATCTGCGAGCCGGCCGAGGACCTTCGTGGTGACGCCGAGTACAAGACCGCGATGGCGGGGCAGATGGTCAAGCGCGCGCTGACCAAGGCCTTCGCCCGTTGCCAGTGAGCCCCACGCCCAGGAGACGACCATGCCCAAGAAACTGATTTCCATCACCGTCAACGGCAAAGTGCAGGAAAAGGCCGTCGAGCCGCGCACGCTGCTGATCCACTTCCTGCGCGAGGAGCTGAACCTGACTGGCGCACACATCGGCTGCGAAACCAGCCACTGCGGCGCCTGCACGGTGGACATCGATGGCCGCAGCGTCAAGAGCTGCACCCACCTGGCGGTGCAGTGCGACGGCTCCCAGGTGCTGACCGTGGAAGGCCTGGCCAACAAGGGCGTGCTGCACGCGGTGCAGGAGGGCTTCTATCAGGAGCATGGCTTGCAGTGCGGCTTCTGCACCCCCGGCATGCTGATGCGCGCCTACCGCTTCTTGCAGGAGAACCCGAACCCCACCGAGGCCGAGATCCGCATGGGGATGAGCGGCAACCTGTGCCGCTGCACGGGCTACCAGAACATCGTCAAGGCCGTGCAGTACGCCGCCCGCAAGCTGCAGGCATCGGCCACCGCCACCGCCTGAACGCCCACCGATACGGAGAACCGCACATGAACGCACCCGTCAATTCCGTCGAGGCCCGCGAAGTTGCGCTGGCCGGCATGGGCGCCTCGCGCCTGCGCAAGGAGGATGCCCGTTTCATCCAGGGCAAGGGCAACTACGTCGACGACATCAAGCTGCCCGGCATGCTGCACATGGACATCGTGCGCTCGCCGGTGGCCCACGCGCGCATCAAGCGCATCAACAAGGAGGCCGCGCTGGCCATGCCCGGCGTGCACGCCGTGTTGACGGCCGACGACCTCAAGCCGCTGAAGCTGCACTGGATGCCGACCCTGGCCGGCGACGTGCAGGCCGTGCTGGCCGACGGCAAGGTGCACTTCCAGATGCAAGAGGTGGCCATCGTCATCGCCGACGACCGCTACATCGCCGCCGACGCGGTCGAGGCGGTGGAGGTCGAGTACGACGAGCTGGACCCGGTGGTGGACCCCTACGCCGCCCTGGCCCCGGATGCCCCGGTGATCCGCGAGGACCTGGCCGGCAAGACCGAAGGCGCACACGGCAAGCGCGAACACCACAACCACATCTTCACCTGGGAGGCGGGCGACAAGGCCGCGGCCGATGCCGCGTTTGCCAACGCGCCGGTGACGGTGAGCCAGCACATGTATTACCCGCGCGTGCACCCCTGCCCGCTCGAGACCTGCGGCTGTGTGGCCAGTTTCGACCCGGTGCGCGGCGAACTGACGACCTGGATCACCAGCCAGGCCCCGCACGTGGTGCGCACTGTGGTGTCCATGTTGTCCGGCGTGCCGGAATCCAAGGTCCGCATCATCAGCCCGGACATCGGCGGCGGCTTCGGCAACAAGGTGGGCGTGTACCCCGGCTACGTGTGCGCCATTGTCGCGTCCATCGTGCTGGGCCGTCCCGTCAAGTGGGTGGAAGACCGCGTAGAGAACATCTCCACCACTGCCTTTGCCCGCGACTACCACATGGACGGCGAGCTGGCCGCCACCGCCGACGGCAAGATCCTGGGCCTGCGCGTCAACGTCGTGGCCGACCACGGTGCGTTCGACGCGTGTGCGGACCCGACCAAGTTCCCCGCCGGCCTGTTCCACATCTGCTCAGGCTCGTACGACATCCCGGCCGCGCACTGCTCGGTCAAGGGCGTCTACACCAACAAGTCGCCGGGCGGCGTGGCCTACCGCTGCTCCTTCCGCGTCACCGAGGCGGTGTACCTGATCGAGCGCATGGTCGACGTGCTGGCGCAAAAGCTGGGCATGGACAAGGCCGAGATCCGCGCCAAAAACTTCATCCGCAAGGAGCAGTTTCCTTACACCAGCGCCTTCGGTTTCGAGTACGACAGCGGCGATTACCACACGGCGCTCAAGAAGGTGCTGGACGCGGTGGACTACCCCGCCCTGCGCGCCGAGCAGGCGGCCAAGCGCGCCGACCCCAACAGCCCCACGCTGATGGGCATCGGCCTGGTCACCTTCACCGAGATCGTGGGCGCCGGTCCCAGCAAAATGTGCGACATCCTGGGCGTGGGCATGTTCGACTCGTGCGAGATTCGCGTGCACCCCACCGGCAGCGCGATCGCCCGCATGGGCACGATCACGCAGGGCCAGGGCCACCAGACCACCTACGCGCAGATCATCGCCACCGAACTGGGCATCCCGTCCGAGGTGATCCAGGTGGAGGAAGGCGACACCAGCACCGCGCCCTACGGACTGGGCACCTACGGCTCGCGCTCCACGCCGGTGGCGGGGGCCGCCATCGCGATGGCCGCGCGCAAGATCCACGCCAAGGCGCGCAAGATCGCCGCGCACATGCTGGAGGTGAACGAGGCCGACCTCGACTGGGAAGTCGACCGCTTCAAGGTCAAGGGCGATGACTCCAAGTTCAAGACCATGGCCGACATCGCCTGGCAGGCCTACCACCAGCCGCCCGCCGGCATGGAGCCGGGCCTGGAGGCGGTGCACTACTACGACCCGCCGAACTTCACCTTCCCCTTCGGTATCTACCTGTGCGTGGTGGACATCGACCGCGCCACGGGCGAGACCAAAGTCCGCCGCTTCTACGCGCTGGACGACTGTGGCACGCGCATCAACCCGATGATCATCGAGGGCCAGATCCATGGCGGCCTGACCGAGGGCTTCGCAGTGGCCATGGGCCAGCAGATGCCGTACGACGCGCAGGGCAACCTGCTGGGCAACACGCTGATGGACTACTTCCTGCCGACGGCCGTCGAGGCGCCGAAGTGGGAGACCGACTACACCGTCACACCCAGCCCGCACCACCCGATCGGCGCCAAGGGCGTGGCCGAGTCGCCCCACGTGGGCTCGATCCCGACCTTCACCGCCGCCGTGGTGGACGCCTTCGCCCACGTGGGCGTCACCCACCTGGACATGCCGCACACCTCGTTCCGCGTCTGGAAGGCGCTCAAGGAACATGGCCTGGCCCTGTAAACCGAAGGATTCAACATGGAAGTCAAACTCGACAAGCAGTACCCGCTCGATGTGGATGCCGAGCGAGCGTGGAAGCTGCTCTCGGACCTGAAGGCCACGGCCGCCTGCATGCCGGGTGCCGAGATCACCGAACAGCTGAGCGACACCAGCTACAAGGGTTGCGTGAAGGTCAAAGTGGGACCGGCAACCGCCCAGTTCGGTGGCACGGTCGACGTGCTGGAAAAGGCAGATGCCGAGCGCAAGGTGGTCATGCGCGGCAAGGGCGCCGACAAGGGCGGCTCGTCTGCCACCATGGATCTGACGGCAGTAATCGTGCCCAATCCCGACAACCCGTCGCACTGTGTGCTCAACGGCAGCGCAACGGTCATCGTCAACGGCAAGTTCGCCCAGTTCGGGGGCCGCATGATGGTGCAGGTCTCCGACATGATCCTGAGCCAGTTCGTGGAGAACTTCCGTCAGACCGCACTGGCCATGCCGACCCCGGCGAAAGGGGCGGCTGGTGCCGCGGCGGCCCATACAACGACCGAAGAAGCTGCAAGTCCCTCATCAGGTGTCAGCGCGGACGCTGTGGCTGCATCCAAGGCGGCGCCGGTGGTGGCGAAGGAAATCAACGGCCTGAGCATCTTCTGGCGCTTGGTGAAATCGTGGTTCCTCGGCCTGTTCGGCCGGCGCACCTGACGGGAGGCTACCGACGATGTCCAGCACCGGCCAGGCCCAGCTGCGTCAGCAGTTGCAGCGTGCGGGCTACCTCGCCGACGAGGCGTTGGCCACCACGCTGTGGCTGGCGCGTACCCTTCAGCGGCCCCTGCTGCTGGAAGGCGATGCCGGGGTCGGCAAAACCGCCTTGGCCGCCGCCTTGGCACGGGCCGAGGGCGCCGAGCTGGTGCGCTTGCAATGCTACGAGGGCCTGGACATGGCGCAGGCCGCCTACGAATGGAATTACGGGCGCCAGCTGATGGCCATTCGCCTGAGCGAAGCAGGTTCCAATCGTTTACGCGAGACCGATCTGTTCACCCGGGACTATCTGATGGAGCGGCCGCTGCTCAAGGCGCTGAGCACCGAAACAGCCTGTGTGTTGCTGATTGATGAGGTCGATCGCGCCGATGCGGCCTTCGAAGCGTTCCTGCTCGAGACCTTGGCCGAGTACCAGCTCACCATCCCCGAACTGGGCACGGTGAAAGCGCGGCAGGTGCCCACCGTGATATTGACCAGCAACGGCACGCGCGAGCTGTCGGATGCCCTGCGCAGGCGCTGCCTCTACCACTACCTCGACTACCCCACGCTGGCGCGTGAAATGGCCATCGTCCGGGAGGCTCTGCCCGATGCCGATGGCCGCCTGGTCGAGGAGGCGGTGACTTTTGTACAGCGTCTGCGCCAAGAAGACTTGGCCAAGACCCCCGGGATTGCCGAAACACTGGATTGGTTGCGTGCTCTGCACGGCATGCACTGGAGTGCCCTACCAGAAGACATGACCGCACTCCTGACCACCCTGGGCTGTTTGCTCAAGACGCGCGAAGACCGGTTCGCCATCGGTGAAGACCGCGCGCGACAGCTGATTGAAGGTCGCCGCACCGTGGGCGTGGCTGAAAAAACGCCCAGTCTGACGGGGGTCACATGATGTCCACTTTGCCAAAGCCGGTTGGTGAACGCCTGGCGGGGTTTGCCCAGTTCTTGCGCGATCACGGGCTGCCGGTGGGACTCACCGAGCAGCAGGCGATGTTGCAGGCGGCGCACGTCTTGGGCGCCACGCAGGCCCGTGGGCTCGAGGCGGCGTGGCGCGCCATCGCATGCAGCAACGCCCGGCAGTGGAAGCAGTGGCCGGAGCTGTTCGAGCGGTACTGGTATCCGCATCGGCTCAAAGGCACGGTGAAGGTCAGCGGCGCCACGCGCCCGCGGCGGGATCTGCGCCAGGCGGTAGCCAATTTGAAGCAGACAGGTGACGAGGGTGGGCAGATCCCCGGTGCCTCTCCAGCGGCCATGTCGGCGGCCGACCACGCCTTCGGTGTGGGCGAGAGCGCCGAGGCTGACGCGCCCCGTAGCATGGGAGGGGCTGCACGCACCGATGCGCTGCACGACCGGGCCCACCAGATGTGGATGCCCGACGACCTGCATGCACTGCAGCGGTTGGCCCAGGACATTCACCAGCACATGCGGCCCCGGCCCACCCG
>JAUVXK010000078.1 GCA_030603635.1 Burkholderiales bacterium
GACCCGGCCGCTGGCATCAACATGATCCAGACCGCCGAGAACCTGGCAAAGAAATACGGCATCACCCGCGAGGACGTGGACCGGTTCGCCAGCGACTCCTTTGCCAAGGCCGTCGCCGCGCAGGAGGCCGGTTTCTTCGACGGCGAAATCGTGCCGGTGGTAACCGAGAAGTTCGAACTGGAAGGCCACAAGGCCCGGGGCATCAGGCTGCAGGGCAAGGTGACCAGCGTGGACCGTGACACCCACCCGCGCCTGTCGCCCGTGGAGGTGCTGGCCAAGCTGAAGCCCGTGTACGAAGGCGGTGTGCAGACCGGCGGTAACAGCTCCGCGCTGGTCGACGCGGCGGCGGCGTGTATCGTCACCTCGGGTGCTTACGCGAAAGCGCAAGGCAAGAAGCCCGCCGCCCGCGTGGTGGCTGCGGCCGCCGTGGGCGTGCCGCCCAACATCATGGGCATCGGCCCGGCGCCGGCGATCCGCCTGCTGCTGGAACGCACCGGCCTGCAACTGTCCGACATCGACCGCTTCGAAATCAACGAAGCCCAAGGGGCCCAGACCCTGGCCGTGGGCCGCGAACTGGGCCTGGACCTGGCCAAGCTCAACGTCAACGGCGGTGCCATCGCGCTGGGCCACCCGCTGGCCTGCACCGGCGTGCGCCTCACCATCACCCTGGCGCGCGAACTGCGTCGCGCGGGCCTGCGGTACGGCATCTCCAGCGCCTGCGTGGGTGGCGGCCAGGGCATTGCGCTGCTGATCGAAAACCCGGACGCGGCCTGAACCTCACACCAAATCAAGGAAACACCATGGACATTCAAGGCAAAGCGGCCCTCGTCACCGGCGGCGGCTCCGGTTTGGGCGAAGCCACCGCCCGAGAACTCGCCCGCCTGGGCGCCAAAGTGGCGGTGCTGGACGTAAACCTGGACAACGCCCAGCGCGTGGCCGCCGACATTGGCGGCATTGCCGTACAGTGCGACGTCACCAGCCCCGACAGCGTACAGGCGGCCATCGAAGCGGCCACCGCTGCCCACGGCCCGGCCCGCATCCTGATGCAGATCGCCGGCATCGGCACCGCCAAGCGCGTGGTCGGCAAGGACGGCAGCGCCGCCCCGCTCGAAGACTTCGCCAAGGTGATCAACGTCAACCTGATCGGCACCTACAACGTGGCCCGGCTGTTCGCCGCTGCCTGTGCCAAGCTCGAGCCGATGGTTGACGGCGAGCGCGGCGCCATGGTGTTCACCGCCTCGGTGGCCGCCTACGACGGCCAGGTGGGCCAACAGGCCTACAGCGCCTCCAAGGCCGGCGTGGTGGGCATGACGTTGCCCATGGCGCGCGACCTGGCGCAGCACGGCATCCGCGTCTGCACCATCGCCCCCGGCCTGTTCGCCACGCCGCTCATGAAAACCCTGCCCGAGCCGGTGCAGCAATCGCTGGCCGCCAGCATCCCCTTCCCCTCGCGTCTGGGCAAGCCCAGCGAGTTCGCCGAACTGGCCTGCCACATCGTGAGCAACGGCCACCTCAACGGCGAAACCATCCGCCTCGACGGCGCCCTTCGCATGGCTCCCCGCTGAAAGGAACCCCGATGACCAAAACCGTCGTCTACGAAGTGGAAGTGATGTTCGGCGACTGCGACCCCGCCGGCATCGTCTTCTTCCCCAACTTCTCCAAATGGATGGACGCTTCGTCCCTGAACTTCTTCGTCCAATGCGGCGTGCCGCCCTGGCGCGAGCTGGTCAAGACACGCGGCATCGTCGGCACCCCACTGCTCGAAATCCACACCAAATTCATGCGCCCGGCCACCTATGGTGAGCGGCTTCAGGTGCACACCAGCGTCATCGAATGGCGTGACAAGGTGTTCATCCACAAGCACGTGGTCAAACGGGGCGACGAGGTGCTGTGCGAAGGCACGGAAACCCGCGCCTTCGTGATCCATCCGCCGGAAAACCCCGATCGCATCAAGGCGATCCCGGTGCCGCAAGACATCAAGGCCCTGTGCAGCTGAGCACACACCGCATACCCGGAGGCACCATGTACTACGAACCCGGCATCACCCCTCACGGCCTGCCACACGACCCCTTCAAGTCCTGTGTCGTGCCACGACCCATCGGCTGGATATCCACCGTGGACGCACAGGGTCGCCACAACCTGGCGCCATACAGCCAGTTCCAGAACGTGACGTTCGACCCGCCCATCGTGATGTTCAGTGCCAACCAGACCACCGCTGGTGAACGCAAGGACTCGGTGCGCAACGCCGAAACCATGGGCCAGTTCGTCTGGAACATGGCCACCTACGAACTGCGCGAAGCGGTCAACATCACCGCCGAAGAGGTCCCCTACGGCGTCGATGAGTTCGAGCGTGCCGGGCTGGAAAAACTGCCCAGCCGACGCGTCAAACCCATGCGCATCAAGGGCTCGCCCATTCAGTTCGAGTGCGAATACCTCAACACGGTGCGTTTCCCGGGCAGACCGCCCATGGGCACGGTCGATGTGGTCTTCGGCCGTGTCGTGGCCATCCACATTGCCGACGAATACATCACTCCCGAAGGTCTGGTGGACGTGCTCAAGATCCAGCCCCTGGCCCGCATGGGCTACTTCGACTACACCTTCGTCGACAAAAAATTCCAGATGGTCATCCCTGGCGGCAGCAAAGCCCTGCTCGCAGGCCTGGAGGGTTCACCCGACAAGGCGCAACAGGCATAAGAAAAAGCATTTCCCATTCGGCAATTCGCCGGTTTTCACCACCCCAAAAAAGGAGACAACACATGCAGAACCGCAGGCAATTCACCCTTTCTGTCGGCGCCATGGCGGGCCTGACCAGCCTCTCGCCGCTGGCCGCACTGGCCCAGCAGCTCGACACCGTGCGCATCATCAACGGCTTCCCCGCTGGCGGCACCGCCGACGCCACCAGCCGCCGGGTGGCCGAGAAGATGACCGGCAGCAGCTACGCCCGTGCCGCCGTGGTCGAGAACCGCACCGGCGCTGCCGGTCGCATCGCCGTGGAAGCGGTCCGCACGGCCGCCCCGGACGGCCGCACCCTGCTGCTCACTCCCTATTCCATGATGTCGGTCTACCCGCACATCTACAAAACACTCAGCTACGATCCGTTCAAGGACTTCGTCCCCGTGTCGCTGGGCGCCGTCATCACCCACGGCTTTGCCGTTGGCCCCATGGTTCCGGCGTCGGTCACCAACATCCGCCAGTTCCTCGACTGGGCCAAGGCCAACCCGCGCGACGCCAACTACGGCTCCCCCGCCGCCGGCTCCACCCCCCACTTCCTGGCCGCACTGCTGGGCATCAACACCGGCGTCGCGCTCAGCCACGTGCCGTACCGCGGCTCCACTCCCGGCGTGGCCGACCTCATGGGCGGCACACTGGCGGCGATGTGCACCCCGCACGGGGACTTCATTGCCGGCCACCAGGCGGGTCGCCTGCGCGTGCTGGCCACGTCTGGCCAGACGCGTTCGCCCTTCCTGCCGGACGTGCCCACCTTCATCGAACAGGGTTTCAACGACCTGATGGTCGAGGAGTGGTTCGGCTTCTACGCACCGGCCCGCACCCCGGCAGCCACGGTCAATGCCGCGAACGCCGTCATCCGACAGGCCCTGGCCGACAAGTCGGTGATCGACGGTCTGGCCACCATCGGGCTCATCGCCAAGGGCTCCACCCCCGAAGAGATGGACCGCAGCCAGCGCGCCGAATTCGAGCGCTGGGGCCCCATCGTCAAGAAGATCGGTTTCACCGCCGAATCCTGATTGCGCAAACTCCACCCCCTCACCATGAACCACTATCAGCCCCACACCAGCGACATCGCCCATCTCCTGTTCGAGGTCCTCGACGCCCCGGCCCAACTGGCACAACTGCCTGCCCTGGCCGACAACGCCGACCCCGATCTGATGCGCCAGGTCCTGGAAGAGGCCGGCAAGTTTGTGGGCGAGGTGGTGGCGCCGCTCAACCGGGACGGTGACGAGATCGGCGCCCGGTGGCAGGACGGCAGTGTCACCATGCCACCGGGCTTCCGCGACGCCTACCAGTCCTTCTGGCAGGCGGGCTGGCCCGCCCTCTCGGCCGCACCCGAAGATGGTGGCCAGGGCCTGCCCACCGTGCTGGAAATGGTCCTGTACGAATGGCTCAGTGCCGCCAACCACGGCTGGACCATGGCGCCCGGCCTGCTGCACGGGGCCTACGACTGCATCAAGCACCACGCCAGCCCCGAGCTCAAGGCCCGCTACCTGGAAAAAGTGGCCACCGGCGAATGGCTCGCCACCATGTGCCTGACCGAACCCCACGCCGGCAGCGATCTCGGCCTGGCCCGCACCAAGGCCGTGCCACAAGCCGATGGCAGCTACCGCATCAGCGGCACCAAGATCTTCATCAGCGGTGGCGAGCACGACCTCACCGACAACATCGTCCACCTGGTGCTGGCCCGTCTGCCCGACAGCCCCCCCGGCCCCAAGGGCCTCTCGCTCTTCCTCGTGCCCAAGTTCTATGAAAACGGCAGCCGCAGTCCCGTGGTGTGCGAGCGCATCGAAGAAAAAATGGGCCTGCACGGCAGCCCCACCTGCGTCATGCGCTTCGACGAAGCCACCGGCTGGCTGGTGGGCGAACATGGCAAAGGCCTCAACGCCATGTTCCTGATGATGAACGCCGCTCGCCTGCACGTGGCGCTGCAGGGCGTGGGCCTGCTCGACGCCGCCTGGCAGAAAGCCAACGCCTACGCCCGCGACCGCCGCCAGATGCGCGCCCCGGTGCGGCGCGACCCGTCACAACCGGCCGACCCCATCATCGAACACCCGGCGGTGCAGCGCCTGCTCGACACCCAGCGCGCCTGGGTGGATACCGGCCGCGTCATCGCCTACCAGACAGCGATCGAGCTCGACGTGGCCAAGCACCACCCCGACGGCGTCCGTCGCCAGCAGGCGCAGCAATGGTGCGCCCTGGCCACCCCCGTGCTCAAGGCCGCCTGGACAGACCAGGCCTTCCACGGTGCCAGCGACTGCCTGCAGGTCTTCGGCGGCCACGGCTACGTGCGCGAATGGGGCATCGAGCAGGTGGTACGCGACTCACGCGTGGCCATGATCTACGAAGGCACCAACGAAATCCAGGCGCAAGACCTGCTGTTCCGCAAAGTCCTCGCCGACGGCGGTCACAGCCTGAACGCCTGGCTTGACCGGCTGGATGGCGACCTCGGCCACACCGAAGCTCCCGCCGCCCAGCGTACCCGTGAGGGTCTGCAAGCCTTGCGCGACCTCGCCGCCGCCCTGCCGGCCGCCCAGCCCACCGCACTCTACGCCGTGGCGGGCGACTTTCTGCGTGCCGTCACCCTCACGCTGATGGGCTGGGCCGTCTGCCGCCTTGAAGCCTGTCGGGACAGCGCATCGCCCGTACCGGAGGCCTTTGCCCGCTGGGTATGGCCCGAATGCGCCATGCGCCACGCGATGGTCCGCACGGCTCTGGCCTGAAACCTTCGGCGGGACCATACGACAACACGGTAACATTTCGGCCTATGCCGTCTTTCACGCCCGCCCAACGCTCCCCTTCCGCCGCGGTGCCACCCACCGAAACCGCCCCCGCCGTGGATGCCACCTTTCTTGAAGGGCTGATCGGCTACAACGCCCGCCGCGCGGCCCTGGCGGTGATCTCGGTGTTCCTGGAACGCATGGCCCCTTACGGCCTGCGGGTCGTGGACTTCTCCGTGCTCACGCTGATCGCCCACAACCCCGGCGTGACCTCTCGTCAGCTCAGCGGTGCCCTGGCCATCCTGCCCCCCAACCTGGTGGGCATGGTGCGACAGCTCGAAGAGCGGGGATTGATCGAAAAACGCCCACACCCCCACGACCGTCGAGCCCAGGGGCTGTACCTGACCGCCGAGGGGGAACGCCTACAGGGCGAGACGGAATCCGTGGTGGCTTCCCTCGAAACCGAGGCCGTCACCCACCTCACAGAAGACGAACGTCGCACGCTGATCGGCCTGCTGCGCAAGGTCTATCAGCGGGCCGGCTGAGTACCGACCGGCCCTGGCGCCCCCTCAACCGGTCTGTCGCACCACCGTCTGCCGCTGCGTGCCCAACAGAGAACTGCCCAGGGTGATCTCGTCGCCCTCGCGCAGGTACACCGGCGGTTTCTGCCCCATGCCCACACCAGGGGGGGTGCCTGTCGGAATCAGGTCACCGGGCTCCAGGCGCATGAACTGGCTCAGGTAACTCACGAGGGTGGCCACGTCGAAGATCATGGTGCGCGAGTTGCCGGTCTGGCGGCGCACCCCGTTCACGTCCAGCCACAGGTCGATGTTCTGCGGGTCGGCCACCTCGTCGGCGGTGACCAGCCAGGGCCCCATGGGGCAGTGGCTGGGATAGCTCTTGCCCTTGACCCACTGTCCCTCGCGCTCCATCTGGTACGCCCGCTCCGACACGTCGTTGACCAGGCAGTAGCCGGCCACACAAGCCAGCGCCTCCTCGCGCGACACGTGCCACGTGGGCCGGCCGATCACCACCCCCAACTCCACTTCCCAATCCAGCTTGTCGGAGTCCGGTGGCAGCCACACCGGGTCGTTGGGTCCACTGACACTGCCACTGTGCTTGTTGAACACGATGGGCTGGCTCGGCGCCTTCAGGCCGGCTTCGGCGGCATGATCGGCATAATTGAGCCCGATGGCCACGACATTGCGCACCTGGCCCACGCACGGGCCCAGGCGGGCTTCAGCCGGCACCACCGGCAGCGTGGCCGGGTCCAGCGCGGCCAGCCGGGCCAATGAAGCGGGCGCCAGTGCGGCAGGTGTGAGGTCGTCGAGCACCAACGACAGATCGCGCCGCACACCATGGGCATCCAGCAGGCCTGGGCGCTCCTGACCAGGCTCCCCGTATCGAAACAGTTTCATCGTTCATCTCCTCAGACTGCGCATCATTCTGTCATGCCGGGTCTTGAAACCCGCCGCCACGCCCCCAGATGAGGCATTTTGAAGCACACACACCCTCACGCCTTCCCATGCAACACGAGCAAGATCCGACCTACGCCAAGCCCGATCCGAACGCCACCCTCAGCCCCGAGGAAGCCGAGGCAGCCGCTGCCGCCCAGGCCGCCCAATCGGGCGACGAGCTGTCTGCCCTCAAGGCCCAGAACGCCGAACTCGCCGAGCAATACCTGCGCGCCAAGGCCGAGGTGGAAAACATGCGCCGCCGTACCGAAGAAGAGGTGTCCAAGGTGCGCAAGTTCGCCGTCGAGGGTTTTGCCGAAAGCCTGCTGCCCGTGCTCGACAGCCTCGAAGCCGGCCTGGCCGTGCAGGAAGCCACGGTGGAACAGATCCGTGAAGGCGCCGAAGCCACCCTCAAGCAGCTCCAGGCCGCACTGGGCCGCAACAAGGTGCTCCCGATCGCCCCGGCCACCGGCGAGAAGTTCGATCCCCACCACCACCAGGCCATCAGCATGGTGCCCGCCGACCAGGAACCCCATACCGTGGTCACGGTGCTGCAAAAAGGCTACCAGATCAGCGAGCGGGTGCTGCGCCCGGCCCTGGTCACCGTAGCCGCGCCCAGATAAGCCCCTGGGGTTGAAAAGCCGCCCGGCAACCACACATCCGTTTCAGTTCAATTTTTTCCAGATTTCAAGCATCTTCAGGAGTTACACATGGGCAAGATCATCGGCATCGACCTGGGCACCACCAACTCGTGCGTGGCCATCATGGAAGGCAACACCACGCGCGTGATCGAAAACAGCGAAGGCGCGCGCACCACACCGTCCATCATCGCCTACCAGGAAGACGGTGAAATCCTGGTCGGCGCCAGCGCCAAGCGCCAGGCCGTCACCAACCCCAAGAACACGGTGTACGCCGCCAAGCGCCTGATCGGCCGCAAGTTCACCGAAAAAGAAGTGCAGAAGGACATCGACCTGATGCCCTACTCCATCGTGGCCGCCGACAACGGCGACGCCTGGATCGAGGTGCGCGGCCAGAAGCTGGCCCCGCCGCAGATCAGCGCCGAGGTGCTGCGCAAGATGAAGAAAACCGCCGAGGACTACCTGGGCGAGCCGGTGACCGAAGCCGTGATCACCGTGCCGGCCTACTTCAACGACGCCCAGCGCCAAGCCACCAAGGACGCCGGCCGCATCGCCGGCCTGGATGTGAAGCGCATCATCAACGAACCCACCGCAGCCGCCCTGGCCTTCGGCCTGGACAAGGCCGGCAAGGGCGACCGCAAGATCGCGGTGTACGACCTGGGTGGCGGCACCTTCGATGTGTCCATCATCGAAATCGCCGACGTGGACGGTGAAAAGCAGTTTGAGGTGCTCTCCACCAACGGCGACACCTTCCTGGGCGGCGAAGACTTCGACCAGCGCATCATCGACTACATCATCGCCGAGTTCAAGAAAGAACAGGGCGTCGACCTCACGAAAGACGTGCTGGCCCTGCAGCGCCTGAAGGAAGCCGCCGAAAAGGCCAAGATCGAGCTGTCCAGCTCCACCCAGACCGACGTCAACCTGCCCTACATCACGGCCGATGCTTCGGGCCCCAAGCACCTGAACATCAAGCTGACCCGCGCCAAGCTGGAGAGCCTGGTCGATGAGCTGATCGAGCGCACCATCGCCCCCTGCCGCACCGCCATCAAGGACGCCGGCGTGAGCGTGAGCGACATCGACGACGTGATCCTGGTCGGCGGCATGACCCGCATGCCCAAGGTGCAGGAAAAGGTCAAGGAGTTCTTCGGCAAGGAACCCCGCAAGGACGTCAACCCCGACGAGGCCGTGGCCGTGGGTGCCGCCGTGCAGGGCCAGGTGCTGGGCGGCGACCGCAAGGACGTGCTGCTGCTCGACGTGACCCCGCTGTCGCTGGGCATCGAGACCATGGGCGGTGTCATGACCAAGATGATCACCAAGAACACCACCATCCCGACCAAGTTCAGCCAGGTGTTCTCCACCGCCGACGACAACCAGCCGGCCGTGACCATCAAGGTGTTCCAGGGCGAGCGCGAGATGGCCGCAGGCAACAAGCTGCTGGGCGAATTCAATCTGGAAGGCATTCCGCCGGCTCCGCGCGGCATTCCCCAGATCGAGGTCACCTTCGACATCGACGCCAATGGCATCCTGCACGTCAGCGCCAAGGACAAGGGGACCGGCAAGGAAAACAAGATCACCATCAAGGCCAACTCGGGCCTGACCGAGGAGGAAATCCAGAAGATGGTGAAGGACGCCGAGCTCAACGCCGCTGAGGACAAGAAGAAGGTCGAGCTGGTGCAGGCCCGCAACCAGGCCGACGCCCTGGTCAGTTCGGTGCGCAAGAGCCTGAACGAGTACGGCGACAAGCTCGATGCGGGCGAAAAGGACAAGATCGAAGCCGCCATCAAGGCCGTCGAAGAGGCCACGAAGGGCGACGACAAGGCCGAGATCGAAGCCAAGACCAACGAGCTGATGACCGCCAGCCAGAAGCTCGGTGAGAAAATGTACGCCGACATGCAGGCCAGCCAGGCCGCTGCCGGGGCCGCGGGCGCGGAAAATGCCCAACCCGCCAGCGGTGGCAGCCGTCCGGCCGACGACGACGTGGTGGACGCCGAAGTCAAGGAAGTCAAGCGCGACTGAAGCCTCGCAGCGTGCGCCGGCGCGGGTCGGTGCACGCCTCCATCCGCCGCCGCGTCAGGGCACTCCGGTGACCTGACGCGGCGTTCGCACTCGAAACGAGTACTGGTACCGACATGGCCAAACGAGACTTTTACGAGATCCTGGGCGTCGCCAAAAACGCCAGCGACGACGAGATCAAGAAAGCCTATCGCAAGCTCGCGATGAAGTTCCACCCTGACCGCAACCAGGGAGAGAAGGCCAAGGAGGCCGAAGAGAAGTTCAAGGAAGCCAAGGAAGCCTACGAAATGCTGAGCGACCCGCAAAAGCGGGCTGCTTACGACCAATATGGTCATGCGGGTGTGGACCCGAACATGCGAGGCGGCGCCGGCGGGCCAGAAGGCTTTGGTGGCTTCGCCGACGCCTTCGGCGACATCTTTGGTGACATTTTCGGGGGCCAGCGCGGTGGTGCCGGTCGCGGTCGCCAGGTCTATCGCGGCAGCGACCTGTCGTACGCCATGGAGATCACGCTGGAGGAAGCCGCCAACGGCAAGGACGCACAGATCCGCATCCCCAGCTGGGAAGACTGCGACAGCTGCCACGGTAGCGGCGCCAAACCCGGCACCAGCGTCAAGACTTGCCCCACCTGCAACGGCGCCGGCGTGGTGCAGATGCGCCAGGGCTTCTTCAGCGTGCAGCAGAACTGCCCACACTGCCACGGCAGCGGCAAGATCATCCCCGAGCCCTGCACCACCTGCAACGGCCAGGGCAAACTCAAGAAGCACAAGACGCTGGAGATCAAGATCCCCGCCGGCATCGACGATGGCATGCGCATCCGCTCCGCCGGCAACGGCGAGCCCGGACGCAACGGCGGGCCCGCAGGCGATCTGTTCATCGAAATCCGCATCCGCAAGCACGACATCTTCGAGCGCGACGGCGACGACCTGCACTGCCAGGTGCCGGTGAGCATCACCATCGCCGCGCTGGGTGGCGAAATCGCCGTGCCCACGCTACAGGGCAAGGCCACGATCGACATCCCGGAAGGCACCCAGCACGGCAAGACCTTCCGGCTGCGCGGGCGCGGCATCAAGGGCGTGCGTTCCAGCTACCCGGGCGACCTGTACTGCCACATCGCGGTCGAAACGCCCGTCAAGCTGACCGAGCACCAGCGCAAGCTGCTCCGCGAGCTGGAAGAGTCGTTCCAGCGCGGCGGCCACCGCCACAGCCCGAACGACAAGGGCTGGTTCGAGAAGGCCAAGGCGTTCTTTTCATAAGAAGCTGTGGTGAAATGAACGCATGAGCGTTCAGATCACCTTTCTGGGCGGAGCCGGTACCGTCACCGGCTCCAAGTTTCTCGTGCAGCACGACGGCCAGCGCCTGCTGGTCGATTGCGGCCTGTTCCAGGGCTACAAGCAACTGCGGCTGCGCAACCGCACACCGCTGCCGTTCGAGCCCAACCACCTGCAGGCCGTCATCCTCACCCACGCGCACCTGGACCACAGCGGCTACTTCCCGCTGCTGGTCAAGGAAGGCTTCAAGGGCAAGGCCTGGTGCACCCCCGGCACACGCGACCTGTGTCAGATCCTGCTGCCCGACAGCGGCCACATCCAGGAAGAAGACGCCGCCTTTGCCAACCGGCACGGCTTTTCCAAGCACTCCCCGGCGCTCCCCCTCTACACCGAGGACGACGCCGCTCGTTGTCTCAAGCAACTCAAGACCGTACCACCCCTGCGCGAGTTCGAGCCCATCCGGGGCTGGAAGGCGCGCTTTTACGGCGCCGGGCACATTCTGGGGGCGTCCAGCGTGTCGCTTGAAGTCGGTGGCAAGCGGCTGCTGTTCTCGGGCGATCTGGGCCGCCCGGACGACCTCATCATGCTGCCACCCGACCCGCCCCCGGGCGCGGATGCGGTCATCGTCGAATCCACCTACGGCGACCGCGAGCACCCCAACGACAACCTGATCGACGAACTCGCGCCGCTGCTGGAAAAAGTGGCCGCGCGCGGTGGCACGGCCGTGGTGCCGGTGTTTGCCGTGGGCCGGGCCCAGGCGCTGCTGCACGCCATTGCCGAGCTGAAACGTCAGCACCGCCTGCCCCGGGCCCTGCCCGTGTACCTGGACAGCCCCATGGCCATCCACAGCACCGAGGCCTTCACCCAGCACCTGGGAGAGCACCGGCTCAACGCCGCCGAGTGCAACGCCATGGCCAAGGTGGCCAAAATGGTCCGCACGCCCGACGAGTCCAAGGCCATTGCCACCCACCACGGCCCCAAGGTCATCCTGGCCGCCAGCGGCATGGCCACCGGTGGACGGGTACTGCACCATCTGGTGCAGTACCTCGGTGATCACCGCCACATGGTCGTCCTCACCGGCTACCAGGCGCCGGGCACGCGCGGTGCCACCCTGGTCAACGGAGGCGCCAGCCTGCGCATCCATGGGCAGGACGTGCCGGTGCGCGCCGAAGTGGCCCAGTTGCGCTCTTCCTCAGCCCATGCCGACGCCGGCCAGCTCATGCAATGGTTGCGCGCCATCCCCGGCCAGCCGCACCGGGCCTTCGTGGTCCACGGCGACGAGGAGGCCGCCGACTGCCTGCGTCGCCGCATCGAAAACGAACTCCGCTGGCACGCCATGGTGCC
>JAUVXK010000055.1 GCA_030603635.1 Burkholderiales bacterium
AGGTCTTGCCCTGGATGATGTCCAGGATCAGGGCGGTCTTGCGCTTGGCTGTCCAGCGTTTGATGTCGTCTTCCATCAGAGTGCTCACAAGTGTTTCCTTTCAACGATAACACCTGTGCAGAATTTCACTGGGTCAATACACTGCCGCGCAGATGGTGGAGAACTCGCTGTGGACGGTTACCCGCGCCGTCAACTCGCGGGTAACCCGATTCGTGCGCGAACTGGTAAGCCGAGGGCGTGGTGACCGGGCGCTGTTTGACGTGCTGCCACCGCAACGGCGCACCCTGGCTGAGCATGGCTTGTTGGGTTCCAGCCGTCGTGCGGTGGTGGTCAGCCTGCCGACATCCAGTGGCAAGACGCTGATTGCCCAGTTCCGAATGCTGCAGGCGCTGAACCAGTTTGACGACCAGAAAGGATGGGTAGCCTATCTCGCGCCCAGCAGAGCACTGGTGAATCAGGTCACACGACAGTTGCGTCGTGATTTCCAGCCCCTCGGTGTGGTTGTTGAGCGGGTCAGTCCTGCGATGGAAGTCAATGGCATCGAAGCCGGGCTGCTGGCGGAATCGCAGGACGATACCCAGTTCCGTGTTCTGGTGGCTACACCGGAAAAATTCGATCTGATGCTGCGCCAGGGCTGGGAGGAAAAGATTGGTCGTCCCCTGACGCTGGTGGTGGTGGATGAGGCCCATACCATTCAGGACAAGGAACGGGGGCTGCGGCTCGAACTGTTGCTGGCTACCATCAACCGGGAATGCCGCGAAGCGCAGTTTTTGTTGCTGACTCCCTTTATTAAAAACGCCCGAGAAGTTGCACGCTGGTTGGGTGGTCAAAACTCGGATGACATCAGTCTGGGCGTGGATTGGCAACCCAACGACCGGGCCATTGGCATTGTCAGCCCGATGGATAGCGGGGCCCTGAAGGGGAAAAGCCGGGATTACCGGCTGAGCTTTCAGGCGGTACATACCTCGCGCCCAAGCATTCGTTTGGATGAGGACTTTTCTCTGGGCAAAGAAGAAGCCCTGGCTGCTTCTCTATCAAAAGCCAAGGATATTGGCACTTTGGCGGCGATGACCGCACGCAAGCTGTCGGCGCGTGGCCCTGTGATCGCCATGCACAGCCGCCCGGATTATGTCTGGAAATTGGCTGAGAAGCTGAAAAGCAATCGCAGTGATGCATTGCCAGACGATGTGCGTTTTGTACAGGACTATGTGGCTGCCGAGCTGGGTGTAGCGTTTCCGCTGGTCGATCTGCTTGCTCATCGAGTCGGTGTACATCACGGCGGACTGCCTGAAGAGGTCCGCATGTTGATGGAATGGCTGTTCGAGCAAGGCCATCTGGATGCCTTGGCGGCCACCACCACGCTTGCGCAGGGGGTGAACTTTCCGGTCAGCGGTGTGGTGATGGCGGCAACCCAGTATCCCTTTGGTCAGGACATGCCGCCTGAGGATTTCTGGAATATTGCCGGTCGTGCTGGTCGCGTCTCCCAAGGGCAGCTTGGTGTGGTTGCTCTAGTCGCTAAGGATGAAAGCGAAGTGGCACAAAGGCGGGAGTTTATTAATCGAAACACGGGCGACTTGAATTCTGCACTGATTCAGATTGCGCGTGCTGCGGCTGATGGGCTGGAAGACCTGGGGCTCATCGTTTACCACCATCCAGAATGGTCGAGCTTCTTGCAGTATCTGGCTCATACCTATCGCCAGATGGGGCAGCCATCGAACTTTGCGGATCAGATCGAACAGGTACTGCGTGGCACTTTTGGCTTTGAGAAATTGCGCATATCGGATAGCCAGATTGCCCGCCGTTTGCTGAATGGTATCCATCGCTATGTCGATTATCTCGCCAGTCCTTCCCAACCGCTGAAGCTGGTGGATAGCACCGGGTTTTCACTGCAAAGTATCAGGACGGTGTTGGCGCATAAAGGCGACCTGAGGCCGGATTCCTGGAATCGTGAGCGGCTGTTCCGTTCTGGTGACAACACCCTGCAGAACATGATGGGGGTGCTGTTGCGAGTACCCGAATTGCGCGACAACCTGAATTCGGTGCTGGGTGGCAGATCACCGGATGGTGACAAGTTGGCACGCATTCTGAAGGATTGGGTAAACGGGGCAGATATTGCCCATATCGCGACGCAATATTTCAGCGAGGGTGGTGCAGATGCTGTCACTGCCTTGACCAAGTGCGGACAAAACCTGTTTGGCAAACTGACCCATACCACGTCCTGGGGCCTGAATGCCCTGCTGGCCATCACCACGGCGGAGCTGAATGATGAGGAGCGTAACCGGTTATCGAATCTGCCATCGCAGGTTTACTACGGTGTTGCCACAGACGAGGCCGTTTCTTTGCGTCTTTTGGGGGTTCCTCGCCGTGCTGCGCCGCGGTTGGCCGAGGCCTTGCGCTTAACACGGGAGGATTCACTGCCTGCCATTCGCCAGCGTCTGGAAAACTTGCCGGAGCAGGCTTGGAGTGAGGCCTTGGGTCGTGAAGGCGCTATCTACCGTAAGGCTTGGATGATTCTGGATGGGGCTCAGTGATGAAACAGAATACGCCGCCATTTTTTCCTGATCTTCCCGCGCTGGCGACCCATCTGCGCAGCGAGCTGGAGAACAAAAAAGCCATCCTGCTCTATGCCTACAACGGCACCGGCAAGACGCGGCTATCCATGGCCTTCAAGGACATGGGCAAGCAGGGCGTGGCTCGCGATACCTTGTATTTCAATGCCTTCACCGAAGACCTGTTCCATTGGAACAATGATCTGGCAGGCGATGTAGACCGGCGCTTGCTGCTCAATAGGGATTCGCGATTCTTTCAGGGGCTGTTCGATCTGGAGATGGATAACCGCATTCGCCCATTGCTGCGGCGTTACGCGGATTTCGATTTCCGCATCGACACTCAGGAGCCAGAGTGGGCCGTGCGCTTCTCGCGCTTGGTGGATGGACAGACCATTGACAATATCAAGGTATCGCGCGGTGAGGAAAATATCTTCATCTGGTGCTTCTTCCTCGCGGTAGTCGAATTGGCGATGGACCCGGAAATCGAGGCGTACCAGTGGGTGAAGTACCTTTATATCGACGATCCGATTTCGTCGCTGGACGAGCATAACGCCATCACCGTGGGCAACCACTTGGCACAAGTGTTGGGCAAGGCGGATAACCTATTAAAGGTGGTTATTTCATCGCACCACCCACTATTCTTCAACGTGATGCACAACGAGCTGGATGCGCGCAAGTCGAGAAAAGTCTCTGCGCACTTTCTCTCGCGTTCCAAGGCAGATGGCTCGTACACCCTGACCTACACCGGGGCGACACCGTTCTTCCACCATGTGGCTGTACTGACCGAGTTGTACAAGGCCGAGCAGTCGGGCGAGCTGTACACTTACCACTTCAACATGCTTCGCTCCGTGCTGGAGAAATCGGCGAGCTTTCATGGCTTCTCGAACTTCTCGGCCTGCATCCCTACCGACGATGCCGACGACCCTGAAGGCGTGCTGCATGCGCGACTCATCAACATCCTGAGCCACGGCAACTATTCCTTGTTTGAGCCCCAGCCGATGCTGGAAGAGAACAAGGCCTACTTCAAAACGATTTTGGATGGCTTCCTCAAGCGCTATCCCTTCAATCCCAGTTTGTTCCCTCAGGCTTCTGAGGTGGCAACAGCAGGTACACCATGACCGAATCCGAAAAGCAAAAATTGGGCAAGACCCTCTGGGCCATCGCCGACCAACTGCGTGGCGCGATGAATGCGGACGACTTCCGCGACTACATGCTAGCTTTTCTCTTCCTGCGCTATCTGTCGGACAACTACGAGGCTGCCGCGCAAAAGGAGCTGGGGGCGGACTATCCAGACCTTCCTTCCGATGTGTTGAGGCAGACCGGCGTGAATACGCCGCTTCAAGCGTGGTACGAGGAAAATCTGGACGACGTACCCGAATTCGAGAAGCAGATGCGCCGCAAGGTGCATTACGTGATCGAACCCCAATACCTGTGGGGCAACATCGCTGAGATGGCGCGTACGCAGGATGCCGAGCTGCTGCATACCTTGCAGAAGGGCTTCAAGTACATCGAGGAAGAATCCTTCGCCAGCACCTTCCGGGGCCTGTTCTCAGAGATCAATCTGGCGTCGGACAAGCTGGGCAAGACCTACAGCGAGCGCAATGCTCGCCTGTGCAAGATCATCGCCGAGATCGCCAAGGGGCTGGGACAGTTCTCTACCGATAGTGACACGCTGGGTGATGCCTACGAGTACCTGATCGGCCAGTTTGCGGCAGGCTCGGGCAAAAAGGCCGGCGAGTTCTACACGCCGCAGCGCATTTCAGACATCCTGTCGGCCATCGTCACGCTGGACAGCCAGGAGCCAGCCACCGGCAAGCGCTCGCATCTGGATAGTGTCTTCGACTTTGCCTGTGGCTCGGGCTCCTTGCTGCTCAACGTGCGCCGCCTGATGGGGCCGCACGGCATTGGCAAGATTTATGGGCAGGAGAAGAACATCACCACCTACAACCTGGCGCGCATGAACATGCTGCTGCACGGGGTGAAGGACTCGGAGTTCGAGATTTTCCATGGCGATACCCTGCTCAACGAGTGGGACATGTTGCGCGAAACCAATCCGGCCAAGATGCCCAGGTTCGACGCGGTGGTGGCCAACCCGCCGTTCAGCTACCGCTGGGAGCCAAGCGAGGCGCTGGGCGAAGACGTGCGCTTCAAGAATTACGGCCTGGCACCGAAGTCCGCCGCTGACTTTGCTTTCCTGCTACATGGCTTCCATTTCCTCAAGCAAGACGGTGTGATGGCGATCATCCTGCCCCACGGTGTGCTGTTCCGTGGTGGTGCCGAGGCTCGCATTCGTACCAAACTGCTCAAGGATGGGCATATCGACACCGTAATCGGCCTGCCCGCGAACCTGTTCTTCTCCACAGGCATCCCGGTGTGCATCTTGGTGCTGAAGAAGTGCAAGAAGCCAGACGATGTGTTGTTCATCAACGCCGCCGAGCAATATGAGAAGGGTAAACGCCAGAACCAGTTGCTCAGAACGGACGAGATGACGGATGGTGGAATCGGGCATATTGAAAAGATCATCGATACCTACCGGTATCGAAAGGAAGAGCCTCGCTACTCGCGCCGGGTGAGCATGGAAGAGATCGAAAAGAACGATTTCAACCTGAACATCTCGCGCTATGTAAGCACCGCGCAAACTGAGGAAGAGATCGACCTGGCAGCGGTTCATGCCGACCTGGTTGCCGCCGAGAAGAAGATTGCAGACGCCAAGGCGCGTCACAATCAGTATCTGGCTGAGTTGGGGTTGCCACTGTTGCCTTGAGCCAAATACTGATACTGGAAAATTGGTTCAGTCTGCCGCTTGCCTGGAAGCCCTTTTCCCTTCCAGTAACAGTCTGCGACAAATCTGGCATAAAGCGCTGTGTTTGCTTGCTTGCGTCGCGCTGCTCTGCGTCGTCTTTGGTGATTTTCTGAAAGTCATTATTGATTTTGCAGGCAACTCCCAACTTGCCCAGTTGATTCAGCAAGCTCACGCCTTGTAGTCGTAGCAAAAGCCGCTCAGATGAGCTGGTAGACGTCTGCCGCATCCCGCCTATCAGCTCATCAACTTGGGCAGCCAGCTGTCGCATCAGTTTCTTTTGCTGTTGCAAAGGCATGCTGTGTTGAAAGGCATCATCGAGCAGCAGCTCATCTATTTCCGAAAGCAGTGCAATGCTATTGGCAACCCGGCGATAACTGTCGGCCAGTTTTTCGAGCTTGCGTATCCTAGGGCTATGTGTCTCCACCGAACAGTTGTTGGTGCCGAAGAGGGTGAGTTCAGCTAACTCCTCAAAGAAGCTCGACTGAGTTTCTTGTGGCAGCGCCTTGAAATCGCGATGTTGCTGAATTTTTGCAATCAGGCGCTCTCTGAATAGTGAGCGTCCTGCCTCCGTGTCGGGCAGGTATTCACTGTGTTCTACTGACTTCACCTGTGCTCTCCCGCTTCCAGATTTCGAGCTTGTCTTCCCATGCCTGCATCATGTCTCGACGCTCTTCGAGGTAGGTGGCATGGTTATAGGTGCGGCGTACCGAGTTGGGTTCCGCATGGGCAAGCTGCGCTTCGATGGCATCGGCGCGATAGCCCATCTCATTCAGCCGGGTGCTGCCCGTGGTTCTGGTGCCGTGCTGGCTGTAAGTGCCGCTCCAGCCCAGCACCTTGAGCGCCTGCCGGATCGAATGCACCGACATCGGCCTGTTGCGGTCATCCCTGCCGGGAAATAGGTGCGTCCGATCACCGCTAATGGCGTGCAGGCGGCGCAACATCTCTACGGCCTGCGTTGGCAACGGCACTACATGTTCACGGCGGGCTTTCATGCGCCGGGCTGGGATCGTCCAAAGCGCGGCATCGAGATCGAATTCAGCCCATTCCGCTTCTGCCGCTTCGCTGGGACGCGCCAGTGTCCACCACATCAACTGGATGCAGAAATTGACCTGATAGCCGCAACGGTGGTTGTCGAAGTCGTTGAGCAGCTTGCCGATCTGCGCGGTGGTCAGTGCCGTCTTGTGTTGCGTCTTGTTGGCGGGCAAAGCCTTGCGGACGGGCCAGACGGGATCGTTGTCTGCCCGCAAGGTGGCAACTGCCAGCTCGAAGACACCGGACATGGTGCGCTTGGCCTCGGCGGCGACGGTCGGCGCACCGCGCTTCACGGTCTTGGTGAGGATGTCGAGAACGTGCGCCGGGGTGATGTCGCGCACCGGGAGCTTGCCGATGCTGGGGAAGACCACCCGCTCCAGCATGTCCAGGCGGCGTTTCTTGGTGATGTCCTCCCAGTCCCGCAGAGCCAGCCACTCTTTGGCGACGGTCTCGAAGGTATTGGCGGAATCCTCTTCGCGCTTGAGGCGCTCAAGCTGCCGGTGCTGGACGGGGTTGATGCCCTGCTTGACCAGCTTCCGCGCTTCCTCGCACTTGTCCCGCGCTTCGGCAAGGCTGACGGCGGGGTAGTCGCCCAGCGCGAACCACGACCCCTTGCCGCCCAGCTTGAAGCGGTAGCGCCAAGCCTTCACCCCATTGGGCTTCACTTCGAGGTAAAGGCCGCGAAGGTCATTCAGGCGGTAGAGCTGCTCCTTCGGTTTGGCAGCACGGCAGTGGGCATCTGTAAGCACGGTGTCACGAGATCGGCAATAAGGAACGACAGAAGGATCATATACACCTTCCGCCGCCTCGTCCAATCTTCATATACACCAGCGTAGTCACTTTACGCGAGCAAGGTCGGGCAATCTCATGCAATCCATGGAAACGAAAAACCCCGGAATTTCCGGGGTTCTAGCGCCACTTTCGGGGTTCTAAGCAATCTTGTGAAATGCTGAGAAATGGCGTTATAGGGTCAGACGTTGAACAGGAAGTTCATCACGTCTCCATCCTTGACAACGTACTCCTTGCCTTCGGCGCGCATCTTGCCGGCGTCCTTGGCGCCCTGTTCGCCCTTGAGCGCAATGTAGTCGTCGAACGCAATGGTCTGCGCACGGATGAAGCCGCGCTCGAAATCGCCGTGGATCACGCCGGCCGCCTGTGGAGCGGTGTCGCCAATGTGGATGGTCCAGGCGCGCACTTCCTTCACACCGGCGGTGAAGTAGGTCTGCAGTCCCAGCAGCTTGAAGCCGGCGCGGATCAGGCGGTTCAGGCCGGGTTCGTCCTGGCCCAGTTCCTTCAGGAATTCGAGCCGGTCGGCATCGTCCATCTCGGCCAGCTCGGCTTCGATCTTGGCGCAGATGGCCACCACCGGCGCGTTCTGCGCGGCGGCATACTCACGCAGGCGGTCCAGGAAGGGGTTGTTCTCGAAACCGTCCTCGGCCACGTTGCCCACGAACATGGCCGGCTTGGCGGTGATCAGGCACAGCGGCTTGAGCAGCGCGCGCTCCTGGTCGTTGAGTTCCAGCGTGCGGACCGGCTTGCCTTCGTTGAGCACGGCCTGCACCTTGCCCAGCATGGCGACCATGGCAGTGGCTTCCTTATCGTTGCCGCTCTTGGCCGCCTTGGTGTAGCGCTGCAGGGCTTTTTCCACCGTGCCCAGGTCGGCCAGGCACAGCTCGGTCTGGATGACCTCGATGTCGGCAATCGGGTCCACCTTGTTGGCTACATGGATCACGTTCGGGTCCTCGAAGCAGCGCACCACGTTCACGATGGCATCCGTCTCGCGGATGTGGGCCAGGAACTGGTTGCCCAAGCCTTCCCCCTTGGAAGCCCCGGCCACCAGGCCGGCAATGTCCACAAACTCCACAATGGCCGGAACGATGCGTTCGGGCTTGATGATCTCGGCCAGTTGCTGCAGACGCGGATCCGGCACCTCCACCACGCCCACATTGGGCTCAATGGTGCAGAAGGGGTAATTTTCCGCCGCAATGCCCGCCTTGGTCAGGGCGTTGAACAGGGTGGATTTGCCGACGTTGGGCAGGCCGACGATGCCGCACTTGAGACTCATGTAAGCCTTTGATGTATCTGAAAAGGGCATGATTTTACCGAGCACGCCCAACCGCCCGAACCCATTACACTGCTCAACGATGTCCAGCGAGCCTGCAGACACCCCTTCGTCCGGCCTGCCTTCCGACCTGGAGGCGGTGCTCAAGGACGTCCATGCCCAGCTCGACCCGGACCCGACCGAAGGCATGCCGGCGCTGCGGCGGCGCTTGGCACAACTGTTGAGCGAGGGGACGGACACCAAAGAGTTCAGCCGCCGGCTGGCCTTCGTGGAAACCGGCCTGCGTACCACCCTGCGTGCCCGTGAGGACGACACGCTGTTCGTGCTGGTGCAAATGCTGGCCGACCGGCAGTACGGCTACAGCGCCACCCACGCCCTGATGGCGGCCACGACCTGCCTGCTGGTGGCCCCCTTGGCCGACATGGCTGAGCCGCAGCTCTCGTCCCTGGTGCGAGCGGCCCTGACGATGAACATCGCCATGACCGAGATGCAGGACCTGCTGGCACTGCAGGCGCAGCAGGCCACCCCCTACCAGCGGGAAAAGATCGAGACCCACCCCACCGAAGGCGCGGCCATCCTGCGCGCACTGGGCATCGACGACCCACTGTGGCTGGAGCTTGTGCAGGACCACCACGAGGCCCCGGACGGCAGCGGCTACCCCCACCACAAGACCGACCTCACCGTGGCCCAGCAGTTGCTGCGCATGAGCGATCTGTTCATCGCCCGCATCAGCCCGCGCGCGTCCCGGCGCGGCCTGTGGCCCAAGGTGGTGGTGGGCAACCTGTACCTGGAATCCCAGACCCGGGCCAGCCCGCTGGGTGCCTACTTCGTCAAGCAGCTCGGCATGTACCCGCCCGGTAGCTACGTGCGCCTGAAGACCAACGAGGTGGCGGTGATCGTGCGCCGCGGTACTCGGGTAAACACACCGCTGGCCATGGCCATCACCGACCCGGACGGGCTGCTGCTGACCGCACCCAGCAAGCGCGACACCCAGCTCCCCATCTACTCCATCCAGACCCCCGTATCGCCCGAAGACGTGCGCATCCGGCTTGACAAGGCCCGGCTGCTCAAGCGGGTCTGATCACCAGACGCCCCAGCGCCCTTCCCCGGCCATGCCCTCGTAGAGCATCTGCCCGTCGCCTTGGCGCACGATGGCGTTCATGCCAAAGGTGATCGCCCCCATCAGGCGCCGGTCCTGACGATAGGACTGCAGAACGGGGCTCACGAGGTTGCCGGCTTCGCCCGTGGCGGGGTCCACGTCGGGGATACTGCACCGCGCGCAGGGCTTGACCGGCTGCAGCCACACGGCGGGCGCTTCGGCCGACCCGCCCCCTGGGGTGACGGCATGAAAATGCAGTTCGGCCAGGCGGTCCTCGTCGTGTGCAAACACCCCACCCAGCACGATGTTGGGCCGGAACCGCTCAATGCCCACCGGCGCATGCCCGAGCACCCGCAGGCGCTCGTTCAGGTCGTCCAGTGCCGACTGGGACAGCACCAGAAGCGGATAGCCGTCGCTGAACTGGTTGGGCGCCTGCCGGCCACCGGTCCAGCGCACATCCGATGGTCGGTGGCATTCGGGATCGAACCGCACCAGGCGCAGGCGTTGCACCGGCCCGGGGCGATCGGCCATGAGGAAATCGGTGAACCATTGCGCGGCCACGTCGCCCATGTCATAGGCAGCGACCTCGTCGTCCCAGACACGGACCTTGAAAGGCGCCTCGGCCCCATCCAGCGCCAGGTGCAGCGACAGCATGCCGGGCGCCCTCAGCTCCAGATGGCCCATGCGAAAACGGGGTTGCACCAGCGCCATGCGCGGGAACTCCCGCTGGGAAACGAACTCCCCTCCTTCATCCACCACCATCCAGGCACGGTCCCATTCCAGGCCGGTGTCGAGCAGTTCGATCTGGCGCATGCGGATACCGGCACAGGACTTCACCGGGTAGACCCACAGTTGTTCAATGGTCAGCGGCACAGGGGTGTCGGTGGAGGACAGTTCGGTCATGCACGGTATTCCTTTCAGCCGACATTGTGCCGGCAAGGTCATGGACTCCACCAGTCCCCCTACAATTTGACGATGAGCAGGACATACGATGTGGCGGTGCTGGGCGCAGGCGTGGTGGGTCACACGCTGGCCCTGCTGTTGGCGCGCGACCGTTTGCGGGTGGCGCTGGTGCGCCGCCCGTCCCCGACCCAGGCCGTGCTGCCAGACATCCGCGCCTACGCGCTCAACCACGCCTCTCGAGAACTGCTGGAATCGCTGCGCGTCTGGCCCGACGCCTCGGCCGTGACGGCGGTGCGCCAGATGTGGGTGGCCGAGCCCAACGCCGACGACCCCGCCGCGCTGCGCTTCGACAGCCCCGACGGTGAAGGGGCGCTGTCGTGGATCGTGGACGTGCCGGCGCTGGAAGCCACGCTGGCGCAGGCCCTCCAGTTCCAGCCGGGCGTAGAGGTCCTCGATGCTCCCCCGAAGGCCAAGCTCACCGTGATCTGCGAAGGCAAGCGCAGCACCACCCGCGACCGCCTGGGCTTCGAGTTTGATGTGAAGCCCTATGCGCACACCGCCGTGGCCGCGCGCCTGGAGTGTTCGCGGCCGCATGGCGGGGTGGCGCGCCAATGGTTCAGCCAGGGCGATGTCCTGGCCCTGCTGCCCATGGGCGGAGACAACGGCGACACTGTGGCGCTGGTCTGGTCCGTGGGCCATGGGCGGGCGCAAGACCTGATGGCACACCCCGCCGAAGGCTTCGCCCGGGCAGTGGAGCAAGCCTGCGACCACGCCCTCGGGGCCATGACGTTACAGGGCCAGCCTGCGGCCTGGCCGCTGGAGCTGTCACGCGCACGGCGCTGGGTGCAGCCCGGCGTGGCCTTGGCCGGCGATGCCGCCCATGCCATGCACCCATTGGCGGGGCAAGGCCTCAACGTGGGCCTGGGCGACGTGGCCTGCCTGGCGCGGGTGTTGCAGGAACGTGAATACTGGCGCGAGCCAGGCGACCTGAAACTGCTGCGCCGCTACGAACGCGCGCGCCAAGCCGACTTCCTGCGCATGGCCGGCGTCACCGACGGGCTCTATGGCCTCTTTGGCCACACCGACGACCGCCTGCAGACGCTGCGGCGCTGGGGCCTGCGCCGCTTCAACGAGCTGCCGCTGCTGAAACACTGGGCGATCCGTCAGGCCATGGGCCAGACCGCCGCCCCTCACCCAAGGAAACCCTGACATGCCCCGACTCCTCCCTCTGGCCTCATGGTTCGGCCGCGCACTCGTGCTGGCGTCCCTGCTTGGCGCCAGCACCCTGGTCACCGCCAACGAAGCCACCATCCGCAAGAACCTGACCGAACGCCTGCCGAACCTGCCGAAGATCGACGAGGTGCGCCCCACCCCCATGCGGGGCCTGTTCGAGGTCCGCATCAACGAATCCGACATCTTCTACACCGATGCCGAAGGCAACTACCTGATCCAGGGCACGCTGATCGACACCCGCGCCCGGACCAACCTCACCGAGCAGCGCATCGAGCAGCTCACCGCCATCGCCTTCAGCGACCTGCCGCTGAAGGACGCCTTCACCACCGTGCGCGGCAACGGCAAACGCAAGATCGCCGTGTTCAGCGACCCGAACTGCGGTTTCTGCAAGCGGTTGGAGCGCGACCTGCTCAAGCTCAATGACGTCACCGTCTACACCTTCCTCGTGGCCATGCTGGGCCCGGACTCCCAGGTGAAGTCGCGCAACATCTGGTGCGCCCGCGACAAGGCCGCCGCCTACAACGACTGGATGCTCAAGGGCGTGAACCCCTCGAACGCAAGCTGTGACACGGCCGCGCTCAACCGCAACCTCGAGTTCGCCAACAAGCACCGCATCACCGGCACCCCCACCAGCTTCCTGACCGACGGCACACGCATCGTCGGGGCCGACTTCCAGCGCATCGAGCAGGGACTGGCTTCGGCCCCATGAGTCGCGCCACGCCCCCCGCGATCCGCTACCGCGTCGAGGTACTCGACCCGCGCACCCACCTGTTCGGCGTCACGCTGGAGGTGGAGCGGCCCGCCAGGACCATCACCCTCAGCCTGCCGGTCTGGATACCGGGCAGCTATCTGGTGCGGGAGTTCGCGCAACATCTGCAAGGGCTCCAGGCCCAGGCCGACGGGGCCACCGTGCCCACGCCACAGCTCAACAAGAACACCTGGCAGGTGACGACGCCCAAAGGCACCCAGGTCTTGCGCCTGCGCTACGAGGTGCATGCGTTCGACGCCTCGGTGCGCACCGCGTTTCTCGACGCCACCCGTGGCTTCTTCAATCCCACCAGCCTGTGCCTGCGCGTGCACGGCCGTGACCACGAACCCCAAGAGCTGCGTGTGGCCGACAACGCCCACACCAACGGCTGGCAACTGGCCACGGCACTCACACCGCTCAAGGTCCAGCGCGGCGGCTTTGGCCGCTATCTGGCACAGGACTACGACGAACTGGCCGACAGTCCGGTCGAAATGGGCCGTTTCTGGAGCGGTCGCTTCAAGGTGCGTGGCGT
This sequence comes from Burkholderiales bacterium, assembly GCA_030603635.1. GTDB lineage: Bacteria > Pseudomonadota > Gammaproteobacteria > Burkholderiales > Burkholderiaceae_C > Tepidicella. The sequence continues at coordinate 12,962 of JAUVXK010000055.1, forward strand.
GCCGCACCGCTTCGTGGTCAGCGGTGCACCGCCCGGGCTGGATGGCGAACGCCTGCTGCGCGACACGGCCCGCATCTGCGAGGCGGCCATGGCGCTGTGGCACGGGGCAGAGGCCCCACCCTTCGACCACTACCTCTTCATGCTCCATGCCAGCGCCGACGGGTATGGCGGCCTGGAGCACCGGCATTCCACCGCGCTGATCTGCCAGCGCGGCGACCTGCCCCTGCTGCCCGACACGGGCTCCCCCATAGCGGCTGGCAACGGCGCGGCCACCGCGCCCCGCCTCAAGGCCACCGACGGCTACACCACCCTGCTCGGGCTGATCAGCCACGAATACTTCCACACCTGGAACGTGAAACGGCTGCGGCCGCACGAGTTCGCCCGATACGACTACGAGCAGGAAAACTACACGCAGCTGCTGTGGTTCTTTGAAGGCTTCACCAGCTACTACGACGATCTGCTGCTGCACCGCGCCGGCCTGATCGACGACGCCACCTACCTGCAGCTGGTGGCCAAGACCATCAACCAGGTGCTGCAGACGCCCGGCCGACAGGTGCAGAGCGTGGCCGAGGCCAGCTTTGATGCCTGGGTCAAGTACTACCGCATCCATGAAAACACCCCCAACGCCACGGTGAGCTACTACACCAAGGGTGCGCTGGTGGCCCTGTGCCTGGACCTCACCCTGCGCCAGGAGGGCCACACCACGCTGGACGCGGTGATGCGTGCCCTGTACGAGCGCTGTGCCGGCGGCCCCATGAAAGAGGCCGACCTGCTCGCCGTGCTCAAGCGCCTGGGCAGGCGCAGCTATGCCCGGGAAATCGCGGCCTGGGTGCACGGCCGCGACGAGTTGCCGTTGCAGCCTTTGCTGCAGGCACACGGCGTCCAGTGGCAGCTGGAGCCGGCCCCGCTGTCGCAGCGATTGGGCCTGCGCGTGAGTGAAACCCAGGGGTTGATGCTGAAAAACGTGCTGCGTGGCGGCGCCGCCGAAGCCGCCGGCCTGGCCGCAGGCGACGAGTGGCTGGGCGTGGAGCTGCCGGCCCGCGACGAGAATCCCGCCAGTGCCTGGCGCGTGCGCAAACTTGACGAGGTGGCCCTGTACATGCGGGGCCAGCGCAGCTGCACCGCCCTGGTGGCGCGCGATGGCCGCCTGCTGCGTTGCCCGCTGGACTGGCCAGCAGAGGTCACGGTGGTGCGCCTGAGCACCACCGGCCTGGCAGATCACTCCCCCTTGAAGACGGGCGCGCGCTTCTCCAAAAAGGCGTTCACGCCTTCGAAGTAGTCGTGGGTGCGGCCCAGGGCGGCCTGTAGGTCGCGCTCCACGTCGAGGTGCGCGTCAAAGCTGCGGGTACCCGCCTCGCGCAACAGGCTGCGCGTGGCCACCAGTGCCTGGGTGGGCATCACGGCCAGCCGCTGCGCCATCTCCAGCGCAGCGGCCAGCGGATCGTCGGCCACGTCCCAGATCAAGCCCCATTCCTTGGCCTGGGCGGCCGGCAGCTTGTCGCCGGTCATGGCCAGCGCCATGGCCCGGGCCAGGCCGAGGCGCTCCACCAGCAGCCAACTGCCGCCCGCATCCGGGATCAGGCCGATCTTGCTGAAGGCCTGCACGAAACTGGCCCCAGGCGCGGCGATGGCGATGTCGCACGCCATGGCCAGCGAAGCCCCTGCCCCGGCCGCCACGCCATTGACCGCCGCGATGGTGGGCATGCGCAGGTTCATGAAGGCTCGGGCGGTGGGGTTGAAACACTCGTTGATCACCGGCCCAGGGTTGGCACGCTCCAGCAACCCCTCGCCAGGGGTGAAGTCCAGTTCGGACAGATCCAACCCGGCGCAGAAGCCGCGCCCGGCGCCCGTGACGACCAGCGCCCTGATGGCCGGATGGTCGGCGGCGCGCTGCAGGGCAGCCTGCAGGGCCCGGTGCATGTCGCGGGTGAAACTGTTGAGGGCCTGGGGCCGGTTCAGGGTGACGACGGCCACCGCCCCACGCTCTTCGTACAGGATGCCTTGGTCGGCCCAGGGTTGTGCTTCGCTCATGAGATCTCCAAAGTGTTGCCAAGGCGGATTTTGCACCCAATGCGACCGGCTTCATGCCGCCCGGCGGCGCTATAGTGCAAGCTTTGCACCTAGCGGAGACAGACCCATGAGCACCACGCCCGAGCTGATTCTGGTTCGCACCGAAGGCCGCGTTGGCATCATCACCCTGAACCGGCCCAAGCAACTCAACGCACTCAACGACCAGCTGATGAACGAGCTGGGCGTGGCGCTGAAGACCTTCGACGCCGACGACGACATCGGCTGCATCGTCCTGACGGGCAGCGAAAAGGCCTTTGCCGCTGGCGCCGACATCGGTGCCATGGCCACCTACACCTTCGCCGATGTGTACAAGGGCGACTACATCACCCGCAACTGGGAAACGATACGCGGCATCCGCAAGCCCATCGTGGCGGCGGTGAGTGGCTTCGCCCTGGGTGGCGGCTGCGAACTGGCGATGATGTGCGACTTCATCATCGCGGCCGACAACGCCAAGTTCGGCCAGCCCGAGATCAAACTCGGCATCATCCCCGGCGCGGGCGGCACGCAGCGCCTGCCGCGCGCGGTGGGCAAAAGCAAGGCCATGGACCTGGCCCTGACCGGCCGCATGATGGACGCTACCGAGGCAGAACGTGCCGGGCTGGTCAGCCGCGTGGTGCCCCTGGAGAAACTCATGGACGAAACGCTGGGCGCGGCGCTGACCATCGCCGGCTTCTCGCAGGTGGCCGTCATGGCCGCCAAGGAAGCCGTGAACAAGGCCTTCGAGGGCACGCTGGCCGACGGCGTGATGTTCGAACGCCGACTGTTCCACGCGCTGTTCGCCACCGCCGACCAGAAGGAAGGCATGGCCGCCTTCGTGGAAAAGCGGGCGCCGAACTTCACGCACCAGTAAGTGCGCATGGCGGCCGAACCCTGAAGGAGCGGCTACGTGACATGGCGGCGGCTCATCGTGCTGTGGGTGTCCTCGGCCGGGCTGACCCTGGCCACGGCCGGCCAGCCTCCCATGCTCGACGCCCACTCCCACTACACCGCCGCCGACGCACGGCAGTGGGGCGCGGCGGACATCGTCGCGCGGCTGGATGCCGCCGGCATCTCGCGCGTGGCGATTTCGGGCACCCCGTGGGGGCTGGCACGCGATCTGCATGCGCACGCACCCGAACGCGTCATTCCCCTGCTCGGAGTCTATGCATCGGAAGCCGACAAGGCGGTATGGATGCACGACCGCGAACTGCCCGCGCGCGTGGCCACCCTGGCCGCCACCGGCGGCTGGGCCGGCATCGGGGAACTGCACCTGTTTGCCCGCGACGCCGGCAGCGAGGTGTTTGCTGAGCTGGTCCGGATCGCACAGCGCCACAGGCTCATGCTGTTGATACACGGCGATGCGGAGGTCGTTGATCGCGCCTTCGAGGTGGCGCCGGACGTGCGCGTGTTGTGGGCGCATCTGGGCACGGCGCCCGAGCCCGACCGCGTGGTCCGCGTGCTGGAACGCCACGCCGAACGGGCATTGTGGATCGACACGTCGGTGCGGGATGACCGCATCGCCCCCGGTGGCCGGCTTCGGCCCGAATGGCAACAGGTATTCGAAGCCCATCCCGACCGCTTCGTCGTGGCGGTGGATGCGTTCAGCCCCCGCCGCTGGGAGCGATACAGCGACATCGTGAGTCATATCCGGCAGTGGGTAGGCGGGCTGCCGCCCTCCTTGCAGGAACGCCTGCTGCGGCGCAATGCCGAAGACCTGTACGAACCCTGGCTGAACCGCAGACCCTAGAAAACCGACCCAAAAACTTGCTATAATTTGAGTCTGTTTGGCGCTTTAGCTCAGCCGGTTAGAGCGACGGAATCATAATCCGCAGGTCCGGGGTTCGAATCCCTGAAGCGCCACCAGTTTTCGAGCCGCTGATGTCCACCAAGGCACCAGCGGCTTTTTCGTGGGCGAATCAAACCGCCTGTGGCTCGCGTCAGCCTGCTGCCGGCCGACGGGCATTGAGGAAGGCCACCAGCGAGAGCATCAGCGGCACCTCCACCAGCACCCCCACGACTGTGGCCAGCGCGGCCCCGGAATGCAGGCCGAACAGCGAAATGGCCACCGCCACCGCCAGCTCGAAGAAGTTGGAGGTGCCGATCAGGCAGGCCGGCCCGGCCACGCGGTGCGGCAAACGCAGCCAACGCGCCCCCCACCATGCCAGGAAGAAAATGCCGTAGGTCTGCAGCACCAGCGGAATGGCGATCAGCCCGATCACCGCCGGCTGCGCCACGATGGTTTCGGCCTGGAAGCCGAACAGCAGCACGACGGTGGCAATCAGCCCCGCCACCGACCACGGCTTGATGCCATGCACGAAGGACTCGAGCGCGGCAGGCGACCGGCGCAGCAGGGCGCGCCGCGTTGCCAGCCCCGCGAGCAGGGGCAGCACGACATACAACACCGTGGAGAGCAGCAGCGTCTCCCAGGGCACGGTCAGGTCCGTCACGCCGAGCAGAAAGGCTGCCAGGGGTGCGAAGGCGAAGATCATGATCACGTCGTTGACTGAGACCTGCACCAGCGTGTAGTTGGCGTCGCCCTTGGCAAGCTGGCTCCACACGAACACCATGGCCGTGCAGGGGGCCACCCCGAGCAGGATCATGCCGGCGATGTATTCGTTGGCCGACTGCGGGTCCACCCAGGGCGCGAACAGGTAATGAAAAAACAGCACCCCCAGACCTGCCATGGTGAAGGGTTTGACGAGCCAGTTGATGGTCAGCGTCAGC